>JAGPDT010000035.1 GCA_018057455.1 Flavobacteriales bacterium
CGCAGTTGTTCCGCTTCCTCATCGCCATCAATGGCCTTCACCCCTGAATCGATGCAGTTTTGCGAAACGCCCTTGGCCTTCAGCGCCATCTCGATCTTCCGCCGACCCCAACCCTTCTGCCGACTTTTACTCACGGCGTAGTGCTCCGCGAAGCGCGCCTCGTTGAGGAAGCCTTCCCCGATCAGCTGGGCTATGATCTGCTCCACCTCATCCTTGTGGCCGCCCCAGCCGTAAAGCTTGTCGCGCACTTCCTGTTGGCAGCGCTCTTGGCGGGCGCAGTAGCTGCGGGCTTTTGTCAGCAACGCAGTTTCGGTTGGTGGAGTTCGGGACATTTGATGGTCGCGTATCAGAACGCCGAGGTCTGTACTGTCCTATGTCCGAGGTCTTGTGTCCTATGCTTTGATTGTTCAAGCATAGGACACAAGACCTCGGACATAGGACCTCGGACATAGGACCTCGGAAATAGGACCTCGGATAAAACCCGCAACTCGGTTGCTCACACCGCCACCTCCTTCCCCTCGCCATCGAAGACGTGGAACTCCAGGTATCGGCTGGAACCCTTCGGCACCACCTTCACCCATTTCTTCCAGCGCCACCACCACTTGTGCCGGATGCTGGGCAGGCCCTTGGTGAAGTAGGCCGCAACGAACGGGTGTACATGGAGGCTGAGGCCGCTGAGGTCCTTCTCGCCGTGCAGGTAGTTGAGGGCGTTCTCAATCTCGTCCACGATGAGCACGGGGGCGCTCACCTCGCCGGTGCCGCCACAGGTGGGGCAGGCCTCGCTGGTGTCGATCTCGGTCTCGGGGCGCACGCGCTGGCGGGTCATCTCGATCACGCCGAACTTGCTGGGCGGAAGCACGTTGTGCTTGGCCTTGTCGTCCTCCATGGCGTCCTTGAGCGCCTTGTGGAGGGTACGCCGGTTCTCCGGTTCGTAGAGGTCGATGAAGTCCACGCAGATGATGCCGCCCATGTCCCGCAGGCGCAACAGGCGCGCGATTTCCTTGGCGGCCTCCACGTTGATGGCCAGTGCGTTGGTCTCCTGGTCGTTGCGCCCGCCCTTGCGGCTGCCGCTGTTCACGTCGATGACGTGCATGGCTTCCGTCTTCTCTATGATGAGGTAGGCGCCGCTGGGCAGCAGCACCTGCCGGCCGAAGGCCTGCTTGATCTGCTTGTTGATGCCGAAGTTGTCGAAGATGTCCAGCTTGCCCTTGTACAACTTCACGATCCCCACGCGGTCCGGGGCGGTGCGCTCCAGGGTCTGGCGCACCTCCTCGTACACGGTATCATCGTCCACGATGATGCTGGTGAATTCCTTGTTGAGCACATCGCGCAGCACGGCGCTGGTGCGGTCCACCTCGCCGAGCACCTGCTTGGGGGGCATGGCGCTGCGCAGGTTGCGGAACATCTGGTCCCAGCGCTGCAGCAGGTGCTTCAGGTCCGCCTCCAGGTCCTCGGTGCGGCGTCCTTCGGCGTTGGTGCGGATGATCACGCCGAAGTTCTTCGGGCGGATCTCGTGCAGGAGGGCCTTGAGGCGCTTGCGCTCGGCCTCGTCGGTGAGGCGGCTGCTGATGTGCACCCGGTTGGTGAAGGGAACCAGCACCATGTACCGGCCGGGCAAGGTGACCTCGGCGGTGAGGCGCGGGCCCTTGGTGCTGATGGGCTCTTTGGCGATCTGCACCAGGATGCTCTGGCTGGCACTGAGCACGTCGGGCAGCTTGCCTTCCTTCTCAATGTCCGGTTCCAGCTTCCAGTCGGCCAGCAGGGAGGACTTCACCGTTCCGGCCACGGCACCCTTGGCGAACTTGTAGCTGTTGCGGTACTGCGGCCCCAGGTCGTAGTAGTGCAGGAAGGCGTCCTTCTCGTGCCCCACGTCCACAAAGGCCGCGTTCAGGCCCGGTGCCACCTTTCGCACCTTGGCCAGGTATATGTCGCCAACGGCAAAGCCCCGCTCGGTACGTTCGCGGTGCAACTCCATGAGGAGCTTGTCGCGCACGACGGCGATGGCCACTTCGCTCCCTTGGGAGCGGATGATCAGATCTACGCTCACGGGAAAAACAGGTAAGGTTGCGTGCCTTTCGGCACAAAATGCCCGAACGGCACCCCGCGTCCCGCCGAATGCGGGACGGGGGCCAGCCGGACGTCAACGCCTACCGGTTCTTCTTTTTGTGACGGTTCTTGCGCAAGCGCTTCTTACGCTTGTGGGTAGCCATTTTATGGCGCTTCCGCTTCTTTCCGCAGGGCATGGGTCAATGGTTATGCTTGTTCTTGATGTCTTGGATGTACCGGTCGGCCCCGTTGATCAGGGCGGTGTCGGCCACCAATGTCTTGTATGTTTCCAGCACCGCAACAGCCTTGTCCACGCTGTCCAGTGATCCGTAGGCCTGGCCCAGGTAGGCATAGGCATCGGGGTAGTTAACGGGGTCCAGCGCGATCACCTTGCGGAAGCGCTCCATGGCCTTGTCGTACTGGTTGGTCTGCCAGCTGAAGAGCCCCATGTGGTATTGGGCTTCAGCGTTCCGCGGCTCGGCATCGGCCAGGTCGCGCAGTTTCACGATCACCTGCATGGGCGGGCCACCGGCGGCCAGTTCGGCGAGGATGGCCGAGACCTTGGGGTCCGCACTGGAAACGGCGGCACCGGGGCCATCGGCCTTGGGCGTGGATCCGCTTTCGGGGTCCTCGCTCACCCGTGCCGAAGCGGCATGGTCCCCGGCCTTGCCCGCGGGAGTGCGGGGCGCCAGCCACAGGAGCACCACCACCAGTACGGCGGCGGCGATCATGATCCAGTGCTGGCGCTTGAGGCCCATCAGGCTGTCTTCTTGTTGGCGTTCTTCACCTTGTCCACGAACACGTCCGCCGGTTTGAACCAGGGGATGTTGTGCGCCGGGATGATGATGGTGGTGTTGTTCTTCAGGATGCGGCCGGTCTTCTGTGCACGGTGCTTCACCAGAAAGCTTCCGAAGCCGCGCAGGTGCACGTCCTCCCCTGCTTCCAGGCTGTCCTTCACCTGCACCATGAACGCCTCGATGGTGTTGAGCACCACCTCGCGTTCAATGCCCGTCTTACTGCTGATGGCCGCTACCAGTTCCGCCTTGGTCATGTCCCGATCTTCGTTTTTTTGGGGGTGCGAAGATAGTGTTTTCATCGATCGGTCGATCCGATGGTGGTGCATCTTTGTGCCTGTATGTCAACTCCTTCATGGTTCAGCCGCCAGCTGCTCCCCTGGTACCGGGCCCACCACCGGGCCCTTCCTTGGCGCACAACCAAGGAACCCTACCGCATCTGGCTCAGTGAGGTGATCCTGCAGCAGACCCGCGTGGACCAAGGCCTGGGCTATTGGCTCCGCTTCACGGAACGCTGGCCTACGGTGGCCGCGTTGGCCAAGGCCCGGGAGGATGAGGTGCTGAAGCTGTGGCAGGGCCTGGGCTATTACAGCCGGGCGCGGAACCTCCTGGCGGCGGCGAGGCAGGTGGTGCAGGAACACGGCGGGATATTCCCCGGGAGCCACGCTGAACTGCTGCGCTTGAAAGGGGTGGGCGACTACACCGCCTCAGCGATCGCCTCCATTTGCTTCAGCCGGCCCGAGGCCGTGGTGGATGGCAACGTGTTCCGTGTGCTTGCGCGCTTTGCCGCCATCGCCACGCCCATCGACAGCACCTCGGGACGCAAGCACTTCAAGGCGTTGGCAACGCAACTTCTTGATCCCGGAAACCCCGGCGACCACAACCAGGCCGTGATGGAATTGGGGGCCATGGTGTGTACCCCCCGCGACCCGAAATGCCCCGGATGCCCGATCCAAGCCCAATGCGCCGCCTTCGCAACGGGAACAATCGCCGGGTTGCCGGTGAAGCAGGGAAAAACCAAGTCGCGGGACCGCTACTTCAACTACCTGCACATTGCCGCCAAGGGAGGGGTGTACCTGTGCCAACGTACCGGGCGCGACATCTGGCAAGGCCTCTTCGAACCGCCCCTGATCGAAAGCGGGAAGCCGCTCGACCGGGCCGCTTTCACCCGCGTGCTCGAAAAACAACTCGGCAAGGGCTGGATCATTGAGACCCGTGTGGCAAGACCGCCGCATGTGCTGAGCCACCAGGTGGTCCACGCCGTGTTCTGGCGGATCGTGCCGCCCAAGGGAGCCAGGCCGCCGGCGGAGTGGCGCGTCCATTCCCGGCCCGAACTGCATGCACTGGCCGTGCACCGGTTGGTGCAGGTCTGGCTGGAAACAATGGAGGAATAGGACACGGCACCTGACTACCTTGGCCGCGATGAGGACCGCCCTGCTTTTCCTGCTTCTGGCCCCACTGTCCGCTGCCGGGCAGCTGCTGCCCTTGATGCCATGGCCTGCACACGTGGAAACCACGGAAGGCCGGCTGGCCTTCAGCGCACCCTTGGAGGCCCGCGTGGAAGGACCGACCAGTGCACGCCTCGATGCAGCCATGGCGCGCTGGAATGCCCGCCTGGCGGACAAAGCAGGCCCCGTGGCCTGGGCCGGAGGCAGGGGATCCACGCCCCTGTTCATCGCTTTCGGCTCCGTGGGCGACCTGCGCGATCCCGCCGTGGACGCCAGCTACGGCCTGGTGATCGATCCCTCGGGCATCACCGTCCAAGCACCCACGGACATCGGCGTGCTGCACGCGTTGGCCACGGTGTACCAATGCCTGCAAAATGACGCGCAAGGCTGGGGCTTTCCGGCGCTGCGCATCACCGATAGGCCCCGCTTCACCTGGCGTGGCCTGCTGATAGACCCCTGCCGGCACTTCATGCCCCGCGACATGGTCCTGCGCCAACTGGACGGCATGGAACTGGTGAAGATGAACGTGCTGCACCTGCACCTCACCGAAGACCAAGGCTTCCGGATCGAGAGCAAGCTGTTCCCCGAACTGCACGAAAAAGGCGGCAACGGCCAATACTTCACCCAGGCTGATATCCGTGTGATCCTGCGGGAAGCCGACCTGCGCGGCATTCGGGTAGTTCCGGAGTTCGACCTCCCGGGCCACACCACCAGCTGGTTCCTGAGCCACCCGGAACTGGCCAGTGCTCCGGGACCGTACCTGCCCGAAACACGCTACGGCGTGATGGACCCCGCGTTCGACCCCACCAACGAGGCCACTTACGCCCTGCTGGACCCGTTCCTCGGCGAAATGGCCGCGCTCTTCCCCGACCCGTACATGCACATCGGCGGTGATGAGAACAATGGCAAGCATTGGGATGCCGACCCCGCCATACAGGCCTTCATGCAGAAGCACGGCCTGCCGGACAACCATGCCCTGCAAGCCTACTTCAACCAACGGCTGTACGCGATCCTGAAGAAACACGGCAAGCGCATGATCGGCTGGGATGAGATCGGCGATGTGCCGGCAGGGTCCGTGCACGCGCTGCCCGCGGACATCACCATCCAGAGCTGGCGCGGCAAGGAAGGCCTGGTGAAGGCGGCCCGTGCGGGCACCGATGCCATCCTCAGCAACGGCTGGTACATCGACCTCTGCCAAAGCACGGCGTACCATTACTTGAACGACCCGCTGCCCGCCGACAGCCCGCTGCGTGCGGAGGAACGCGGGCACGTGCTGGGCGGCGAGGCCACCATGTGGGCCGAACTGGTGGACGCCCGCAATGTGGACACACGCATTTGGCCCCGGACCGCGGCCATCGCCGAGCGCCTGTGGAGCCCGGCCACGGTGAACGATGTGCCGGACATGTACCGGCGCTTGGACGCCGTTTCCGCCCTGCTCGAAGCCGTGGGCATGCAACACAAAAGCGCCCAGCGGCAACTGCTGCGGAACATCGCACAAAGCGACGACATCGTCCCGTTGCAGAAATTGGTGGACGTGCTGCAGCCGGTGCAAGGCTACAAGCGCCACCAACTGGCCGTGCACACCACGCACACGCCGCTGACCGGCTTGGCCGATGCCGCCGTGCCCGACCCGCCCGCCGCAAGGCATTTGGCCGGCCTGATCGATGCATTGGTGCAGGAGCGGACTACCGCGAACCTCCTGGTGCTGCGCCTCGCGCTGGAACAAGCCACCCCGGATGCCGCCGACCTGCCCTGCTGCTCGGAGGTGGCCACGGTGCGCCTATCGCTGGTGCGCGCCGCCTTGGAAGCCGCCGACGCACTGCTTCGACCGCACGCGATGACGCCCGGGGCCTGCGCCAGGCACCAACAAACCTTGGACCAGGCCCAAGGGCCGTTCCAAGGATGCCAGTTTGCGGACCTCGGCGCGTTCCAACGGCTGTTTGCGGCCGCATGCGGCACCGGACCGTGAGCCACGCCAGCCGGGCAATCGGTCCACCTGTGTGCCGATCGCTATCTTCGCTGGCTCAATCCACAGCATCCATGAGCGGCGTGAACAAGGTGATCCTGGTCGGTAATTTGGGCGCAGACCCCGATGTGCGCCACCTGGAGAATGGGGTCACCGTGGCCAACTTCAACTTGGCCACCAGTGAAACCTTCAAGGACCGGCAGACCGGCGAACGGCGCGAACAGACCGAGTGGCACCGCGTGGTGGCCTGGCGCGGGCTGGCCGAAGTGGTGGAGAAATACGTGCGCAAGGGCAGCAAAGTGTACGTGGAGGGCAAACTGCGCACCCGCAAGTGGGAAAAGGACGGCATCGACCGCTACACCACGGAGATCTATGCGGAAGAGCTCACCATGCTCGATCGTCCGAACACCGGAGAGGGTGCCTCCCAGCCTGCCGCTCCACGCCAACAGGCCCCGGCCACGCAGCCTGCATCGGCCATCGAACCGCCGATCGGTGACGGTGATGGTGACGACCTTCCCTTCTGAGCTTTGGACAGAACCAGCCGACATCCCCAGCCGTGGGCGCCTGCCTGGCAGGCCTTGCACCCGCCCACGGCCTTCCCTGAACGGAGCGCATGCTGATGGGCACCTGGGATCCAACGGTCATGGCCGCATGGGCGGGCATCGTGCTGCTCCTGTTGCTCTCGGCCTTGTCCTCGGCCGGTGAAGTGGCCCTCTTCTCGCTCAACGCCACGCACCTGCGCGACCTCAAGGAACGCGGAGGGGCCAGTGGTTCCCGCGTGCTGTCACTCCTGGCCATGCCGCGCCGGTTATTGGCCACCATCTTGGTAACGAACAACTTCGCGAACGTGGGCATCACCGTGCTCTCCACCGTGGTGGTGGCCGGCATGGTGGACCTGGGCCGGTTGAGCGCCCCGTGGCTCTTTGCGCTGCAGGTGGTGGCCGTTACCGCCGTCATCCTCCTGGTGGGCGAGGTGCTGCCCAAGGTGTATGCCACCAGCCACCCCTTGCGCGTGGCCCAGTTGATCAGCACCCCCGTGATGGCCCTGCGCACCCTGTGGGCGCCGGTCACCAAACTGCTCCTGGGCTCCTCCTCCTTCCTTGAGAAACGCTACAAGAAACGTGTGGCCACCGTGGATGCCGACACCTTGGGGCATGCCCTTGAACTCACCCGGGACGCCAGCACCACGGCCGAGGAGCAGCGCATCCTCAAGGGCATCGTGAAGTTCGGCAACATCGAGGCACGCCAAGTGATGCGTGCCCGCACCGAGGTCACCGCCTTCAGCAAGGACATCAGTTTCAAGGAGCTGCTGGAGGCCATTGTGGCCAGCGGCTTCTCCCGCGTGCCGGTGTACGAGGAGACGATGGACCGCGTGGTGGGCGTGCTCTACATCAAGGACGTGCTGCCCCATATCGAAGCCGTGGACTTCGACTGGAACACCCTGGTGCGCCCCGCCTACTTCGTGCCCGAGAACAAGAAGCTGGACGACCTGCTGAAGGAATTCCAGAACAAGCACGTGCACCTGGCCATCGTGGTGGACGAATACGGCGGCACCAGCGGCATCATCACATTGGAAGACGTGATCGAGGAGATCGTGGGCGACATCACCGACGAATATGACGATGTGGACCTGATCTACAGCAAGCTGGACGACAGCACGTACGTCTTCGAAGGCCGCGCCCCGCTCACGGACATGTACAGGATCCTGGGCATCGACGGCCAATTCTTCGATGAACACAAGGGCGACAGCGAGACCTTGGGCGGTTTCGTGCTGGAGCTCACCGGGCGCATACCGCAGAAAGGCGAACGCATCAGCCTGCACAACTATGACTTCATCGTGGAAAGTGCCGACAACAAGCGCATCCGCCGCGTAAAGGTCCATTTCCGGAATGAAGGAGCTTAGGAAGTATGCAGGTGGCGGTGGGCAGATGGCTGCCTTGAAGCGACTTCGCGCGCTGCTTCCCACTTCCCACCGCCCCCTGCATATTGCATGCGGCATACTGCACACTGGATGTTGCCTCATGCTGCTGCCCATTTTCCTGGCGGGCTGCTCCGATGATCCCGTTCCCAAGCCCCACGGCTATTTCCGCATCGACTTGCCGGCGGACAGCATCCGCCCGGCCACTGCGCCCTGCCCGTTCACCGCACACATTCCCGTGTACGCACGGCTGCTTCCCGCTGCAGGTACCGGGGCCGCGGCCAGCGCTGCCGGTGCGCAGGGCCTGCAAGCCTGTTGGACGGACCTGGTCTTCCCGGGGCAGCACGCCGTGGTGCACATGACCTGGCGGAGGATCCAGGGCGACCTGCCCGAGCTGGTGCATGATGCTTACGCCTTCAAGGAAAAGCACCAAGCCATGGCCACGCGCATCCGCACCGAGGATGTGGTGCGGGACAGTGCCCGCGTGTACGGAACGCTCTTCAATGTGGAAGGCAACGTGGCCAGCCCCTTCGTGTTCTACCTCACCGATAGCACCACGAACTTCCTCTACGGTGCCCTGTACTTCGATGTGCACCCCAATGCCGACTCACTGGCGCCGGTCTCCGGCCGCATCCGCAGCGACATGGAGCGGTTTGCCCGGAGCCTCCGTTGGGAGCGGCCGGCCGGTGCGGTGCAGCACGTTCAGCACGGCCATTAGCAGCAGCAGCGCGCCCAGTTGGTGCAGCACGCCCAAGGATATCCACACCTGGGTGATCAAGGCCAGCACGCCCAAGGTGATCTGCACGAACACCGCGCCGAACAGCAGCCTGTCGCCGCCCTTGAGCGCTGCGTTGCGGCGGTTGGCGTAGCCGAACCATGTGATGGCCGCGGCCACCACCCAGGCGAAGTTGCGGTGGATGAACTGCACCCCGTCCTTGTGGTGCGTGAAGTTCTCCCACGGGCTTTCAAAGGCCGTCACGTTGTCCGGCATGAACTGCCCGTTCATCAATGGCCAGGTGGGATAGATCCGGCCGGCGTCCAATCCGGCCACGAAGGCACCGTAGATGATCTGCACCACCACGAGCACCAGCAACCCGCGGGCCCATTTGCCTGCAGCCGTGCCATCGCTGAGGAAACTGCGGCGGTCCCGGCGGATGTCGAAAACGGTCCACAGCACCAGGCAGAACACCGCGAAGGCCGCGCACAGGTGGATGGCCAAGCGGTAGTGGCTCACGTCGGGGTTGTCCTCCAGGCCGCTGGCCACCATGAACCACCCCAGCGCGCCCACCAGACCGCCACCGATCAGAATGCTCCAGCCGCGCCGCAACAGCCAGCCTTGCAACAGGCCTTTGCGCCAGAACCAGCAGAAGGGGACGATGAAGACCAGGCCCATCAGCCGCCCCCAATTGCGGTGCAGGAATTCCCAGAAGAAGATGCCCTTGAAATCGGACAAGGACATGTGGCTGTTCACCAGAGTGAACTCCGGGATCTGTTTGTACTTGTCGAAGGCCTCGTGCCACTGGGCCTCGTTCATCGGTGGGAGCGCGCCCATGATGGGCTTCCATTCGGTGATGCTGAGGCCGCTGCCGGTGAGCCGGGTGATGCCGCCGATGGCCACCATGCAGGCGATCATGATGCACCCCGTGACCAGCCAGGCCACCACGGGCCGCAAGGGGCGCGCACTTGCGTTGGACATGGGGCGCGAAAGTACGGTTGTCAGATGTCAGTTGTCAGTTGTTCGGACATCCACTGACAACTATGAACCACGCCCCCACTTCACCTGCCCGTTGGCAACGATCCCCATGGCCTTGCCCGTGAAGCGGTGCCCGATGAAAGGCGTGTTGCGCGAACGGCTCGCGATGTCCGCCGCGGTGAACATCCATTGGTGCTCCGGTGCGAAAAGGGTGATCTCCGCCATCTCACCTTCCGCCAGGTGGGGCACATCCAGCCCGAGCACGGCGCGCGGCCCGTGGCAGAAACGCTCCACGATGCGTCGCGTGGACATGCGGCCTTGGAGGGCCGTGTTCGCCACGGCATAGGCCGTTTCCAGCCCGATGATGCCGAAAGCGGCCTGGCCGAACTCCAGCTGTTTATGCTCCACGTCCTCCGGGCGGTGGTCACTGACGACGCAGTCGATGGTGCCGTCCTTCACACCCTCCCGCAAGGCCTCGATGTGCTCGGGGCTGCGCAGGGGCGGCATCACCTTGTAGTGGCTGTCGAATCCGCGCAGCACGCCATCGTCCAACAGCAGGTGGTGGGCGCAGACGCTGGCCGACACCTTCAGCCCTTTCGCCTTGGCATGGCGCAGCAGTTCCACGCCTTGGGCCGTGCTCACCGCCTCCACGTGCAGGCGCGAGCCGGTGTATTCGAGCAGCTGCAGGTCGCGTGCCAGCCGCACCGCTTCGGCCATGGCGGGTATGCCTTTCAAACCCAGCCGTGTGCTGGTCACGCCTTCATGCATCTGGCCTTCCACGATCACGTCCCGGTCCTGCGGCATGGCCATCACCAGCCCGTTGATGTTCTGCGCATACTGCAGGGCCAGCAGCATCAGGCGGGTGTTGGGCACGGGCCTGAGGTCGTCGGTGAAGCCCACGGCGCCCGCCTGTTGCATGTCGTGCATCTCCGCCAGCTGCTCCCCTTTCCCCCCTTTGGTGATGGCGCCCAATGGCAGTACGCGCACCGCATGGCCTTGGCCTTTGCGCAAGAGGTACTCGACGGAAGCCCGCTGGTCCAGGGGGGGCTTGGTGCCTGGCAGCACGGCCACGGCCGTAAAGCCCCCGGCGGCGGCGGCATCCAACCCGCTGTGCAGGTCCTCCTTGTACTCTTCCCCGGGATCGCGGAAATGCGCCCGCAGGTCCACCCAACCGGGTGAGGCGTGCAGCCCCCCCAGGTCCACCACCGTGGCATCGCCCTTGGGCAGCTTGGGGCCGGCCTTCATCAACCGGCCTTCCACGAGGTGCAGGTCCACGACCGTATTGTGCAAGGAACCACCGGGGTCCGTGATGGCCACTTGGCGGAGCAACAGGTTTTTCATCGGATGGTGCGGATCAGGAGGATCTCCAACAGGAGGAAGAACAAGGCGGCCAAGATGAACCATTTCCACGGCTTCGCCCCGTGTTCCAAGTTGCGCAAGCTGGCGGCCAGTTCGTTGCCGGCCTTGTCCAGCACGGTGATGGTGGAAAGCCCCTGCCGTTCCAGCAGTGCTTTCAGTTCACCGGGGCCATAGGCGCTGAGGTCACCTTCGCCGCGGGGAAGGCCCAAGGCAAGAATGGCCACGGTATCTGCTTCCACGGTAAGTGCATACGGGCCGGGCACCAAGTCCTCCTGGTGCAGCACCAACGCGGCTCCCGCCACGGTGCGGCGCACTTCCGGGATCGCATCGGTGCCGCCGGGCCCTTTCAGGTGCGGTGGCGATTCACCGGCGAGGTCCGTTCCTTCCAGCGGGATCACCGCCTCTTGGCCTATGATGTGGTACAGGGCACCCATGGGCCGCGCAAGTTCCGCCATCCGGAGCATGGAAGTGACAAAGAGGGCATGGCGGCTGAAGTTGCCCCCGGCGGCATCCAGCGGTGCGGCGCATAGGTATACGCGCCCTTTGCCTTGGGGTGTGGCACTCAGGAAGGCCGCGCCGCTGCGCAGGCGAAGGAGCACTTCGGCGGCCGGGGCAGGCACCATGGCGTAACGGGCGCGCACCAGTGGCAGGTCCACGTTGGCGGGCATGCTGCTGAACACCTCGCGGTAGAAGGGTGATCGCAGGTCGATGCGCTCCACCTTCACGCCAGCCGTGTCACGCGTGCCGAAGGAGGCGCCGAACAGCGCCAGGGCCTCCCGGTAACTGGCGGCGTCCGCGTTCAACGCAGGGAACACGGCCAGGCTGCCCCCGCCCTCCACGAAGTCCTTGAGCGCACCGGCCAATCCGCTGGGCACGTCCGGCACGGCATTGAGCACCACCAGGTCTTGCCGCACCAAGGCGGCCAGATCGATCTGGCGGGCGCCTTGCGCGGTGAACGCATAGGTACTGTCGCCCGTGAACACGGCCGCGATGTCCTTGTCGCTGGCCGCATCCCCTCCGCTCACCAACAGCACATGCAGCCTTTCCGCCGTACGGTAGGCGATGTGGAAGCTGTTGTCGAAGGTGATGGGCCGGTCGTCGATGGAGACCACACCGGCATGGAACCCCGTGGCATCGTTGGTGAAGTTGAGCACGGTGTCCACCTGTGCGCCCGGCCCGATGCTGAAGGTGGCCATGGCCCGCTGCCTCCCGTCGATGTGGAGCTTCAACGGCACATTCAGCAGGTCCTGCGCGCCGTGGTTGCGAACCCGCACGTTGAGCTCCTCCACCTGCCCCAGGCGCCGCACCGGGCTGCCGAACCACACCGAATCAATGGCCAAGTTGTCCGCGCCGGCGGCTTCCAACGGCACGATCACCGTTTGCACCGCACTGTCATTGCGCCACCGCTCCACGTCGGTCACCGTCCGCTGCAGGTCGGTGAACAACAATGCGCGCTTTACCGGGGCTTCACTGCGCGCCAACGCCTCGCGCTGGCGCTCCATCACTTGGGAGAGGGGCTTGGCGTACGGCCCCGCTTCCACCTGCCCCGCCGCCGCAAGGGCTTCATCGCGGCCCAGGAGCAGTTGTTGCCGGCCTTCAAAACGGTTGGTCAGCACTTGGTAGCGATCCGTGGGCCCATAGGCCATGATGGCATCCTGCGCATCGGCGCGCGCCTGGTCCAGCAGGCGTCCGCCGCTGTTCTGGCCGTCCATGCTCCAGCTGTCGTCCAGGAACAGGCTCACCGCCCGGTCCCCGACCATGGCCCGGCCGTTGTCCTGGGGCAGGTACGGCTGTGCAAAGGCCAACACCAGGCAGGCCAAGGCCAGCAGCCTCGCCAGCAGCACCAACCAGTGCCGCACCTTCTTGCGGGAACGGGTCTGCTGCGTCACTTCCTGCAGGAAGCGCACATTGGGAAAGTCGATGCGCTTGAAGCGCCGGAGCTGGAAGAGGTGGATGATCACCGGAATGGCCAGCGCGGTGAGCGCCCAGAGGAAATTCGGGAAGAGGAAGGCCATGTGGGGCGCAAAGTTGGGGATAGTTCGCGGTTGTGGCCTGAGTGCAACGGTTAGTGGTTAGTGGTTAGTGGTTAGTGGTCAGTGGTCAGTTGTCGGTTGCCGGTTGTCAGGCTTTCCGCGATCAACAACTCACAACCGCCACCAACTCCTACTCCCCCGCCAACCGGCTGTGCCTCCGGCCATACGCGAAGTAGACGGCCAGCCCCAGCGCCATCCAGCCGAAGAAGACCACCCAACTCTTGGCGGGGATCTCGATCATCAGGTATGCGCAGCTGAGCATTCCGATGCAGGGGATCAAGGAGAAGTTCCGCCGGAAGGACTGCACTGCGGTGCCCAAGGCAAAGACCACGAAGGCCGTGAGCAGGATCGACTGCCGGTCCAAGTGCATGCTGGTGATGGCCGTGGCGATGCGGGTGCGGTCCAGGGCGATGAACGCGATCACCAATGCCGGCACCAGGTACTTGCCGCTGATGAAGGGGATGCTGAAGCGCTTGCGGCCCGTGGCATCGCGGCTGTCCATGCGGGGCAATAGCAAAACTCCGGCGCAGACCAAGGTGAACGCGAACAGGGTGCCGATGGAGGTCAGGTCGGTGATGATGCCGCTGGGCGCGAACAGCGCAGGGATGCCCACCAGCACCCCGGTGACGAGGGTGGCAAAGGCGGGGGTTCCGAAGCGGCGGTGCAGGTGGCCGAAGCGCTGGGGCAGCAAGCCATCGCGGCTCATGCTCATCCAAATGCGCGGCTGCCCCAGTTGGAAGACCAGCAGCACGCTGGTGGCCGCCAGAACGGCGCCAACGCTCACGATGAACCCGAACGCACCCAGGTCCACCTTGTTGAACACGTAGGCCAGCGGGTCCATCACGCCCTTGAATTCCGTGTAGGGCACCATGCCGGTGAGCACCAAGGCGGTAACGCAGTAGATCACCGTGCAGATCACCAGGGACCAGATCATGGCACGGGGCAGGTCGCGCTGGGGATCCTTGCATTCTTCCGCCGTGGTGCTGATGGCATCGAAGCCGATGTAGGCGAAGAACACCGCGCTCACGCCCTTGAGCACGCCGCCCATGCCGTTGGGCAGGAAGGGCACGTAGTTGGCCCCCTTGATGTACCACAGGCCCACCAGCGCCACGGCTGCGAGCAGCACGAGTTTCAGGATCACCATGCCGTTGGCCACTCGCTTGCTTTCGTGGATGCCGATGTACACCAGGGCGGTGACCAGCACCACGATCAGCAAGGCAGGAATGTTCATGACCACATGCCAGCCACCGATCACCGGCGCCGTGGCCCAGGCCAAGGTTTCCGTGGGCTGCCCCAATTGCAAGGCATGGTCATAAGCTTCCTTCGCACCCAGTGGATCGGTGGCCAGCCAAGGTGGTACGTGCAGTCCCAAAGCCGCGAGGATGTTGGTGAAATAACTGCTCCACGAAATGGCCACCACCACGTTGCCGATGGCATACTCCAGGATCAGCGCCCAGCCGATTACCCAGGCCACCACTTCGCCGAAGCTCACATAGCTGTACGTGTACGCGCTGCCGCTCACCGGTACGCGCCCGGCAAATTCCGCATAGCACAAGGCCGTGAAGCCGCACACCGCCGCGGTGATGATGAACAGGAACACTACGCCCGGCCCACCCTCGTAGGCCGCCGCGCCTACGGTGCTGAAGATGCCCGCGCCGATCACCGCCGCCACGCCCATGAAGGTGAGGTCGCGCACGGATAGCGTGCGCCTCATGGCCGGATGGCCGTCCGCTTCACGCTGTGCGTGTTCACTGAGGATGCGCTCCACGGATTTCTTGCGGAAGAGAGGGTTGGGCATGGTATGCGGAAGGCTGGCAAAGTAGGAAATGAGCGGCCACCTTTTGCCACCCGGTATCCGGGCATCATCTCGCCTCTTGCGGCCACGCTTCCCTACAGAGGGCCGCGCCTGAAAAACACAAACCCGTTCTTGCGGTATAGTTCTTTAAGCCCCGGAATGGCGCCCACCTTCTCCGCGCTGGTCACCTTGCACACCACATACACCGGCCGGTCCACATCGCCGTGCAGGAGCCATTCTTCATCGTGCGCGCGCGGGTCGGTGATGGGCGGCATGCGCGTGTAGAACCACTGCGCGTAGCTCTTGTAGTCCTTCGTCATCACGTAGCACGTTTCGCCCTGCCGCTTTTGGAAGAACTCCACTGCGGCGCGTTGCGAGTAGGCCTCGATGGGGTTGATGAAATAGTACAGCGTGATGGTGACGAACAGCGCCGTGCCACCGAAGACCGACACGATGCCGCTGCGGTATTCACGCTTGGCAAAGAAGCGGTGGCCGAGGTAGAGCACCACGCACATCCACACGCCAGCCAAGGCTTCCCAGCTGGTCCAATGCACTTCTGCGAGCAGGTTGGCCTGGGCGAAGGGATCGTTCTTCACCAAAGGAAGGATCCATCCCGGGTGCATGCCGATGAAAGGCAGGACCAAGGTGGTTGCCGTGAAGAGCGTTCCAATGCCGCCCATCAACAACCGCGACCAGAGCGTGGCTTTTCCGCCGTTCCAAAGCCGCTCCAACTGCAGCGCCGCGAGAAAGGTGAGCGGGAAGTAGCACAGGCTGCTGTAGTGGACGATCTTGGTCTTTACGAGGCTGAAGAGGAGGAGTACCACCCAGAAGAGGATGAGGAGCCAAGTGCGGTGGGCAGCTATCGTTGATGGGTTGTTCGTTGCCCGTTGTTGGTTGTCCGGCTGCCGACCAACAGGCGTTGGCCCAGCGGGTTTGAGCATTTCCTGCATGGCGAAGACCGATGCGGGGAAGCAGCCGATGAGCAGCACCACGAAGTGGTAGCCGAAGAAGCCTCCATGGCCGGCATCCTCGGTGCTGAGCATGGCCACCTGGCGCCAGAAGAAAGCGGTGATGAACACGGGTCCGTTGCGCAGCAGGTCTGCACCGAACCAGAGACCGGGCACGAGCAACAGCACGGCCAGCATCAGCAGCACGCGCGGAATGGCAACGTACAGGCGGAAGCGGTTCAAAGCCCAGTACACCCCGGCGCAGAGTGCCGGGATCAGGATGCCCACCGGCCCTTTGGTGAGCACGGCCAGCCCCAGCCACAGCCCCGCCATGGCCGCAGCGATGTTCTTCTTCCGGTCTGTCAGGCCAGCGCTTGCCGGTGTGTCCGCCATGCGGATGAACGCCAGGAAGCCGAGAAAGATGAAGAGGTTGAACCAGGGGTCGATGATGCCGCTGCGGAAGTAGAGGTGCGGGAGGATGGAGCCGATGTAGGCCAGCGCCCACAGCAGCCCGAAGGTGCGGTTGCGCAACCGCGTGCCTATGCGGAACAGCACCACCAGCGTGGCCACGCCGCAAAGTGCATTGGGCAACCGGGCCCCAAATTCACCCACTCCGAAGACCGACATGCTGAGCGCCTGCATCCACATGAAGAGCGGCGGCTTCTCGTAGAACGGCACGTAGCCGATCTGCGGCTGCAGCCAGTTGTGCGTGGCCAGCATCTCGCGGGCGATCTCCGCGAAGTTGATCTCATCCCAATCGAAGAGGTGTACCGCACCCAGGCCGGGGATGAAGAGCACCAGCGCCACCATGGCGATCAGCCAGCCGATGCTGCGGTTTGAAAGTGCCTTCATGCGTTGCCGAAGGTAGCCGCCCGGTCACTTAGGAGCCGCGCTTCACCTGCGGAAGGCACTATCGTGGCCACCCGCTCCAGAGTGGTCACACATGGTTGACATCAATGGCCCCGCAGGTTCTTCGTTCCAAAACCAGCGGTTCGTTGTTTGCCATACCGGGATCAATGTCAAAGTCTGTGCTGGGTGTTCCTATCGCATGGTCTTGAAGTTATAGGCCTTGCGTAAGCGTTGGTAATCAATACCGCCAACGGTAACGTTTTGCAGCTACCCGAAGGTGGCGATTTCGGAGCACTTCACTGTCAACCAAGCAGAAACTTTGATAGAAGCACAAAGTTTGATTTAACCACTGAACCGCCACTTTTGGGTAGGTGCTGTTAGCAACAGTAATTAATTGTCTGTCAATATGAAAGGTAAATAATCTTTTTGTTTTCCGTATTCACTTTTCAACATCTTTCTCAGGTTTTCATTATTTCTCATTAGGAGAAACATTGCTCCCTGAGCTCTTAATAATTTTTCGTCTTTGTCTATTCCAAGATTTACTTTATACAGTTCTTTTATCGCTTTTACAAATTCGTCATACATACTATAATCTTCGCTTTGGTAATGTTTCAGAATTGATGAAAATGAAAAAGCTTCTATAAATGGTTTCCGTTCATTTTCTGTTTTCTTAATATCATTTAAGCCAACACAAACTTTACCAACATAATGTCCTTCGTCAGTAAGTCTCATTATTGAAAAGTATTTCACAGCCACATTTAGCAATTTATCCATAGAAATTGTGTCTTTGGGTGTCGTCTTGTCAATTGTCTCATTAACTAAATCCGTCATAACAGAATTAAATAAACTGTCCTCTTTAAGGTCATTGAAATACTTGTGTCTAATTGCTATACTGTCGGGCAAGTCCAAGAGATTTTGGTAGTTTGCATTTGATGAAAAGTTTATAAGTAAGTAATTGATGAACATAGGATTGTTATTCACTAAATCTGAAAAACAACTTTTCTTCTGCGTTTCAACAACTCTCTTCGTCAAATAAGCTTGTTCATTGTAAATGGATTTCTGAACCAAAATGAAGTCTTCATAATGAGTCTTGATGTCACACTGTTTTTGTCCATACCCTTGAATTGTTATAAGGGTCAAAATGATGGTTGTTAAGATTAGTTTTTTCATTGTTCTGTCTTGTTATTATTGCCGCTAACGGTTGTGGCTATGGCCAGTGCGGGATTTTGAAACCGCGTTTTTGTCCATCTGCCTTAAATTTAATTAGGTGTAATATCTTCAATGTTAAGCAGTCAACCCGCATTTGCTATAGCCGATGTTGGCACCAGTTTTTATTTTTTTTCTTCTCTCAAATAGTCCAGCATCGAATTAAATAATGGAAACATTGTTCCTTGGTCAGTCCATCCATCCCACATTAAATTCAACCATATTTCATTTTGAAAAATTACTTCTGCTCTTTGTGGCTCATAGAGTGCTAATCCAGCAAACCAACCATCTCCTGGCTTTTGAACTTTTGTCGGTTCAAGTAGCACAAACTTTCGATAATGGTCGTAAGCTCTTTTCAACCCAACTTTATCTGAAAGCGAAGGCACTTTATCTGAAAGACCTTCTTTCACAATTGCTGTCTGAAGCTGGTCGTATGTCATTACGGTGTCAAAGTAGTTCAGATTTTTCCCCATCTGTAAAAAATAGTCGGTCGAAGGGACAACTAACAAGAATGTTCTTAAACTGTCTCTTGAAACTTCAATTTCTTTTAAAGTTGTCGGCTGCTTAATTTTCTTGGCCGGGAAATAATTGGTCGATGGATTAAGAGTGGTGGCTTTTTCAAAAGAACCACAGCCATAAATCAATGCAATACAAAGAGTCAGAAGTGCTATTTTTTTAATGGCGTTTGTCATTTTTTTAAATTGGTGCCAACTGAGTGTTGTCGCAATGCGGCAACATCCACTATGGCCCCATTGCGGCAACCCAGCCCAATGGGGGTGTTATTACGCAACAGGCGGTGGGAGGTGGTACGCATGAGGGTGCAGAGAAACCCGTTGGTGGTTGCTTTACAACACTCCGCAAGGTAACCAGGCCACGCACATGGTCGGCGGAATTTTTCAACACGCCTCCGGTACGTTGGGCTTGGACAGGATGTACAGGATCAACAGGATGGCGATCGGTATTCTCCTGTCAATCCTGCAATCCTGTCCAAAAGAACTCACCGCTTGCCCAGCAGCCCCCAGCCCATCAGGCCCGTGCGCGCCAGAAAATAGCGCCAGCTCACGTTCAGCACGCCGAAGCCGTACTTCATGCTGCGGCTGAAGTTGATGCTGCTGGCCTCATCGAAGTACTTGGTGGGGCAGGTGACTTCCGCGATGGCGAAGCGGTTCCAGAAGAGCTGGCCGATCATCTGGTTGTCAAAGACGAAATCATCGGAGCAACGGTGGTATTCGCACTTCCGCAGCACCTCGGCGCTGTACGCCCGGTAGCCGGTGTGGTATTCGCTGAGCTTCTCCCCCATGAGGATGTTCTGGGTGAGGGTGAGCAACCGGTTGGCGATGTACTTGTACAGGGGCATGCCGCCCTTGAGCGCGCCGCCGCCGAGGATCCGCGAACCGAAGACCACGGGATACACGCCGTTGCCGATCACCGCCACCATGGCCGTGATGAGCTTGGGGGTGTATTGGTAGTCGGGGTGCAGCATCACCACAATGTCGGCGCCCAGTTCGAGTGCCTTGTCGTAGCAGCTTTTCTGGTTGCCGCCGTAGCCCTTGTTCACCTCGTGCACCACGATGTGGCGGATGCCGATTCGCCGGGCTTCCTCCACGGTGTTGTCGGGGCTTTTGTCGTCCACGAGCACCACGTCGTCCACGATGTCGAACGGGATCTCGTCGTAGGTCTGCTTCAAGGTGTGCTGGGCCTTGTAGGCGGGCAGCACCACTACGATCTTCTGGCCTTGGTACATGGGTGGCAAAGATGGCGCGGGAAAAGTTCACGCTTTGGCGTTGGTGCCCTTGTTCACCAGGTACACCCCCAGGAGGATCACCACCACCATGAGCAACTGCAGGGGCAGCAGCGGCTCGCCGTCCAACACGCCCCAACCGATGGCCACCACGGGCATGATGTACGTGACGGATGCCGCCCACACGGCGGAGGTGAGCTTGATCAATTGGTTCCACAGGATCAGCGACATGCCCGTGCCGAAAATGGCGAGGATGGCCACGTAGCCCAAGGCGTGCCAAGCGTGCGGGTTGGTGGCCAGCGTTCGGGGCAAGCCCGTGGCCAGGATGCCCGCCAAGCCCAACGGCCCCACCAGGCTGATGGCCAGCACGGCCACGGCGGTGGCGGGCAACATGTATAGCTTGTGCTTCACGATGTTGCCGCTGAAGCCGTAACAGATGGTGCCCAAAATGGGCAACAAGGCAAAACTGTTCCAAGCTCCGGGGCCTTCGCCGCGGCCGAACGCGATGGTGCCCAACGCCCCCGCCAAGCCCAGCAACACCCCCAGCACGTTGATGAACCGGAGCCGCACGCTGAAGACCACCACGCCCACCAGGAGGGTGAACAGGGGCGAAAGGCTGTTGAGCATGCCGGCCAGCGCGCTGTCGATCCGGCTCTGGGCGAAGGCGAAGAGGAAGGCCGGGATGCCGTTGCCCAACAGGGCCGTGCCCAACAACGGCCTCCAATGGGCCACGTAGTGCCGGGCATGGCGGAAGAGCAGCGGCAGCAGCACGAGCCAAGCGATGAAGAGCCGGGCACTGGCCAGTTGCACGGGCGAGAGCGCTGGTTCGCCGTGCTGGAACAGCCCGCGCTTCATCAGGATGAAGGAGCTGCCCCAGACCAAGGACAGGATCGCCAGCAGCAACCACTTCATGCGCCCGTTGCCTCCTCCGTTCTCCATGGTCGTTTGCGGGGCCGAAAGTAGACGGTGGTCTGTGCCGGACGCACGCCTACATTTGTACCAAGTTCCTCCCTGCCATGAAAAAGCTGCCCCTGTTCGCGCTGCTGCTGTTCGTAGCCTGCAGCCAAGGACCTTCGGCCGATGACAGCACCGCGGTGGCCGATCGCACCGTGGTGGAAGTGGTGATCGACCAAGGGGAGCCCATGGCCACCGCCGACCTCACCATCGGGGGCATGAGCTGCTCGATGATGTGCGGCAACATGATCAAAGGGGCCCTGGCCAAAGTGCCCGGCGTCACCCAGGCCGAAGTGGAATACACCGATGGATCGGAGACCGGCCATGCCAAGGTGACCTACGACCCCGCGCAGGTGGATGACGGCCAACTGGTCAGCGCGGTGCAGGCCCTCGCCGATGGGCAATACAAGGTGTCCGCCGTGGCCGTGAAGAAGCAGGTGAAGCACGCCTCGGCCCGCAAGGATGGGAACGAGCGTTCAGCCTCGCTGATTCCCGAAGTGCCCATGCCCAATCTGGTGGGCATGTTGCGTGCATTGGTGCGCATCTGAACGGACTGGCCTTTGCGGGTTTGCCGTGGAATGGACATGCGTCCAGGGAAAGCCGTGGCCTCCCCGCAAGTCCTGCCTGCCGCGGAACGCCGCTTAGTTGAGGCGTTGGGACGGAAGGAGGCAAGGGAGGCGTACCGCCTTCCGGCTCACCGTACCTGCGGCAACAAGGCCGCCATTTCCTGCTGGATGCAGCGCCCGCGATCGGCGGCGTACCAGCCATGGACCTTGGCATAGAGTTCCTCCTTGGGCAGCTGCTGGGCAGAGGGCAAGGCCTTATTGGCCACAACGATGGCCTGGGCAGCTTGTGGGCGCGGCCCCCAGGTGAACAGCACGTTGCCTTGTGGATCAAAGGCCACCAACTTGGGGATGCTCCGGGTGCCGTTGGTGAGGAAGTGGTCCATCAGCCCGAGGTGCTCATCGCGCAGCAGCACGGCCATGTGCACCTTGGGGGCGGCGGCGGCCATCAAGGCCAGCACGGGCATCACTTGTGAGCTGTCGCCGCACCAAGGTTCGGTGAGCACCAGCCAATGCATGGCCGGCGCCTGTTGCAAGGCCTCCACCACTTCCGGCAGCAGCCGCACCGTTTTCTCATTGCGCACGGTGCGCGCCAGGTTCAGGCGGGTGTAGGCCACCATCTCTTCACCTTGGTCGGGGCCGGTGGTGCGCCCTTCCTCCACCAGGTAGGCCAGCAGTTCGCGGTAGGCCCCGGGTGTTTGGGCCAAGTGTACGGCCGCAAGCAGGTCCTGGGGCGCGGCTGAGGGTACGTGGGGCGTGCTCATGCTACGGGGTCTGGGCCGCGAGGCTGTCCGCGTTCATCGCCTGGAAGCGCTGGATCAGTTCCTCGTCGGTGTATTTCAGGTTCTCGATCATCTGGGCGGCGTCCTTGGCGAAGCGGTGGCCGGGGAACTCATCGATCACCAGCTGGTAGGCTTTCTGCGCCTCACCGCGCTGGTGCAGCCCGTTGTCGATGACAAAGGCCTTGAGGTAGTACGTGTCCGCGATCTTCTTCCAGCCGGGGGAGTCGCGGATGATGCGGTCATACAAGTCGATCGCCCCCTGGGGATCGCCCAAGGCGCTGCGGACCCCGGCCCCGCGGAAGAGGTATTCCGGGGTGAGTGAATCCAGCGGGTGTTGTTTGGCATAGAGGAGGTACACGTCCAGCAGGGCTTGGGCACCCTTGCGGTCCACGTCCGGCTTGGCGTAGAGCGTATCCTCCATGGCCCGGATGCGGTCGGCCGCCATCCGTTCCACACCGTCCGCATCGCGGGCGGGCTTTCCGCCGCAGGCGGCCAGCAAGGTCAACAGGGCTACAGAAAGGATCCGGTACAGCTGGTGCATGTGGTTGTCGGCGGTCGGTAGGACGTCTGTGGGTGGGGGCATGCCCGGTGCGCACCAGGCGCACGCGTTCATCCTTTCACCGGCGTGAAGCGCATCTTGTAATTGGCGTCGGCCTTCCCATGGCTGATATCGCGCAATTTGCCCTTGAGCATGCGCTTGCGCAGCGGCGGCAGCAGGTCGGTGAAGAGGATGCCATCCAAGTGGTCGTGTTCGTGCTGCAGCACACGCGCGGCATAGCCATCGAACTCTTCCTCATGCGGTTTGAAGTCCTCGTCGAGGTATTGCATGACGATCCGCGGTTGGCGCTCCACGTCCTCACGGATGCCGGGAATGCTCAGGCATCCTTCCTCGAAGGCCCATTCCTCCCCTTCCTCTTCCACGATGTACGGGTTGATGAAGACCTTCTTGAAGTCCTTCAAGTGCGCGTCCTCCGTGGGTTTGCCCTCCTCGTCCTCGGCGAACGGGGAGCAGTCCACCACGAAGAGGCGGATGCTCTCGCCGATCTGCGGCGCTGCCAGGCCCACTCCACTGGCGGCATACATCGTCTCATACATGTCGGCGATCAGCTGCTTCAGGCCGGCGTGGTCCGGCTGAATGTCCCGGGCCACTTTCTTGAGCACGGGATCTCCGTAGGAGCGGATGGGTAGGATCATGTGGTTGGAAGGGCGCGAATTTACGATATGGGCCGTAGTCCACAGGGCGTGGAGCGTGGGGACCCCACCGCGACGGTCCACGGACTACGATCGCGCCCTCCCCATCCAGCCTTGCAGGATGATCACGGCGCTGATGCGGTCCACCGCGCCCTTGTCGCGCCGCGCCTTCTTGCCGACCCCGCTTTCCAGCATGGTGCGCTGGGCCATTACACTGGTGAAACGCTCGTCCACGGCTTCCACCCAGTGCCCGGGGAATTGCCGTTCCAGTTCCGCCATGAACAGCTCCGTATTGGCGGTGATGTCCGTGGGGGTGCCGTCCAAGTTGCGCGGCATGCCCACCACAAAGCCTTCCACCGGCTCCTTGGCCACGTAGCGCTTCAGGTAGTCCATCAGCTCCCCGGAAGGCACAGTGGCCAAGGCGGATGCGATGATCCGTGCGGGATCGGTGACGGCCAGGCCGGTGCGTTTGAGGCCGAAGTCGATGGCGAGGATGCGCATGGCGGGCGGAGGATCGGATGCTCAAAGGATGAAATGACGGGATGGATGGAGGATGGGACCCCGATGAGAAGGCCACGGCGTGGGTGAGGGACCCGTTGTTCCGGCGGCGTAAAGTTCGTGGATACCGGACTATTGTTCCGGGCCGGGCCTACCTTGAGCGACACCGCGAAGCATCCGCCCGGACCCATTCCAACGGACCACCCAATGCCCCACCCCCTGCTGTTCCGCAAAGCCGAACGGGCCGATGCGCCGATCATGGCCGCCCACATCCTGCTGGCCATGGAAGACATCCTCTCCGCTTTCATCGGCGAACGGTCCCCTGAAGAGGCGTACCATTTCATGCTCGGGCTGGTGGAAGCGGAAGGCAACCAGTACTCTTACGAGAACGGCTGGGTGGCCGTGGCGGGCCATGAGGTGGTGGCCTCTGCGATCGTATACGACGGGGCGCGGCTGCACGAGCTGAGGGCACCGGTGAAGGCCAGGGTCCGGTCCCTGTTCAACCGGGCCTTCGAGCCGGAGGAGGAGACCCGTGCCGGGGAGCACTACATCGATTGCGCAGGTGTGAGCCCCGGGCACCAGGGCCAGGGCATCGGATCGCTGCTGTTCCGGTTCCTGATCGGGGAATATGCGATCCAGGGGAATTGTACGCTTGGCCTGCTGGTGGACCGGGAAAACCCCCGCGCCAAGAGGCTGTACCTGGACCTGGGCTTTGTGCCCGTGGGCGAACAGGTGTTGGCGGGCAAGCACATGGAGCATCTCCAGTACCGGAAGTAGCCCGGCGTTGGCAGCGCCCGACGCAAGGTCGCCGACCCTCCTCCGTGTGTTGCGGGGACCAGGCCATGCACCCAACTTCCAATCCCTTGCCCAACTTTGTCCACCGCGGTGGCACCGGAACCCAAGGGCCATGGCGGGCGCACAGATGCATGAACTGATCGAGAAAGCGTGGGAGGACCGCAACCTGCTGGCCGACCCCGAGGTGGTGCAGGCCATCGAAGGCGTGGTGGAGAAACTGGACCGCGGGGAACTGCGCGTGGCGGAACCGCTCTTCGACGATGCGCAGGCCGGGATTCCGGGTCAAGCCCGGAATGACGGTTCCTGGAAGGTGAACGAGTGGGTGAAGAAGGCCGTGCTGCTGTACTTCCCCATCCGCAAAATGGTGACCATGGAAGCCGGGCCGCTTGAATTCCACGACAAGGTCCCGTTGAAGCGCCGCTACGCGGAGCTGGGCGTGCGCGTGGTGCCGCACGCCATTGCGCGGCACGGCAGCTACATCGCACCGGGCGTGATCCTGATGCCGAGCTACGTGAACATCGGCGCGTACGTGGATGAGGGCAGCATGGTGGACACCTGGGCCACCGTGGGCAGCTGTGCGCAGATCGGCAAGCACGTACACCTCAGTGGCGGGGTGGGCATCGGCGGCGTGCTGGAGCCCGTACAAGCCGCACCGGTGATCATCGGGGACGGGGCCTTCATCGGCAGCCGTGCCATTGTGGTGGAGGGCGTGCGCGTGGGCCGTGAGGCCGTGCTGGGCGCCAACGTGGTGCTCACGGCCAGCACCCGCATCATTGACGTTACCGGTACGGGGCCCCAGGAAATGAAGGGCTATGTGCCGCCGCGCTCGGTGGTGATCCCGGGCACGGTGCCCAAGCAATTCGCCGCCGGCGCGTATGGCGTGCCCTGCGCGCTGATCATCGGGCAGCGCAAGGAAAGCACCGACCGCAAGACCAGCCTGAACGAGGCGTTGCGCGAACACAACGTGGCGGTATAGGCCATGGAGGTCCTGATCATTGTGCTGCTCACCCTGCTCAACGGGTTCTTTTCCCTGAGCGAGATCGCCTTGGTGAGCGTGAAGCCCGCGCGCATCAGTGCCTTGGCCGACAAGGGCAACCGGCGCGCGCGCATCATCCTGGAATTGCTGGCCAACCCCGAGGGCTTCCTGAGTTCCGTGCAGGTGGGCATCACCCTGATCGGCATCATCGCCGGTGCCTATGGCGGCGCCGCCCTCACCGGCGACCTGGAGGCCGTGCTCCACACCGCCGGGACCTTTGGCCCGTATGCCCACAACGTGGCCTTGGTGGTGGTGATCGGAAGCATCACCTACTTCACCATCGTGGTGGGCGAGCTGGTGCCCAAATCCATTGCCATGGGCAATCCGGAACCCATCGCGCTGTTCGCTGCCCCGATCATCCGCGCGTTCACCTATGCCACCTTCCCCGTGGTGAAGCTCCTCTCCTTCTCTACCACGCTGCTGATGAAACTGATCCCCGTGCGTGAGGGCCAGGGCGACCGGCTCAGCGCCGAAGAGCTGCGCGCACTGATCCGCACCGCCAACGTGCAGGGCGTATTGGACCAGGCCGAAAGCGAGGCCCACCAGAACCTGTTCCGCTTCAGTGAACAGCGCGCCCGCATGCTGATGACCCACCGCGGCGAGGTGGAATGGGTGGACAGCACCCGGCCCTTGGCCGAGGTGGTGGCCCGGGTGCGGGAAAGCCACCGTTCCAAACTGCCCGTTTGCCGGGGCTCCTTGGACGAAATAGAAGGCACCCTCAGCGCCAGGGCCCTGCTGGAACAGGCCGCCACACCCGGCTTCCGCCTGCAGCACGTGGTGGAACCCGCCATCATCGTGCCCGAAAGCGCCGAAGCCTTCCACATCCTCAAGCGCTTCAAGAAAAGCAAGCATTACATCGCCCTGGTGGTGGACGAGTACGGCCAATTCGCCGGCGTGCTCACCCTGCACGACCTCACCGAGGCCATCGTGGGCGACCTGCCCGATGAGGACGAAGAGCACACGGAACGGATCGTGCAACGGCCCGACGGCAGCTGGCTGGTGGACGGGCAGGTGCTCATCGGCGACCTCAACCTGCGCCTGGACCGCACCCTGATCAACGAGGAGGAAACCACCTACGCCACCGTGGCAGGCTTCTTCCTGGGCCGCTTGGAACGCATCCCCGCCGTGGGTGACCGCATCGAGACCGAGAACTTCCACGGGGAGGTGCTGGACATGGACGGCAACCGCATCGACAAGGTGCTGATCACCCCACGGCCGGTATGAAAACCTGCCTGGTGATACAGACCGCTTTCCTCGGCGATGCCGTACTGGCCACGGCGCTGCTGGAAAAGTTGCATGCCCACCACCCCGATGCCGCCATCGACCTGGTGGTACGCAAGGGGAATGAGGGCTTGTTTGGAGAAAGAGGAGAGAGCGGTGAAGGAGGTAACCCAAGTGGGGGAGGTGAAGGAGGTATTGCGCATGGCCATCCGTTCCTGCGGAACTTGTTCGTGTGGGACAAGCGCCAGGGCAAGACCCGCGCATTGTTCAAGCTCATCGGCACCTTGCGCAAGCAACGGTACGGCCACGTGATCAACGCCCAGCGCTTCTTCAGCACCGGGGTGATGACAGTGCTTTCCGGTGGAAGGGAGACCATCGGCTACGACAAGAACCCGCTGAGCTTCCTCTTCTCGCGGAAGGTGAGGCACCAGATCCCGGAGCCGAAGGCACTGCGCGAAAAGCCGCTGAAAAGCGATGCCGCGATCATCCACGAAGTGGACCGCTTGAACGACTTGATCGCACACCTCACCAACGCGGAGCGGCCCTATCCCCGCCTCTATCCTTCCAATGCGGACCGGATGCAAGTGCAAGCGCTCATCGCTCCCGTGCCAACTCCCTCAGCGTTTCCCCTACAAGCTCTCTCGGCATCGCCCCGACAAGCTCCCGCAGCGTCGCCCCCACAAGCTCCCGCAGGGTCTCCCGCAGGGTTCCCTGAGGCATCCCTCCTGGAGCCCTACACCACCATCGCCCCGGCATCCGTATGGTTCACCAAGCAATGGCCGGCGGAAAAGTGGATCGACCTGATCAAAGCCCTGCCTGCTGAACAGCGCATCTTCCTCCTTGGCGCCCCGGGCGACATCGCGCTGTGCGAGCGGATCGTGCGTGAAGCCAAGCGTGGCGAAGTGCTCGCCGGCCAGCTCAGCCTGCTGGGCACCGCGGCATTGATGGAAGGCGCCGCCATGAACTTCGTGAACGACAGCGCCCCGCTGCACATCGCCAGCGCCATGCATGCGCCGGTCACCGCCGTGTTCTGCAGCACCGTGCCCGCCTTCGGCTTCGGCCCCCTGCACAGCAATGGCTGCATCGCGGAATACCCCGAGCCGCTTTACTGCCGGCCTTGCGGGCTGCATGGCCACAAGGCGTGCCCGGAAGGGCATTTCAAGTGTGCGCGGGAAATCGCCATCGACCAGGTTTTGAAACCCTGATCCCCGAAGGCGGCCCATGACATTTCCATGACGATATGTACATTGCCCGTCCAAGCCTACTGATGACCCATGCGTAAAAAATCCCTCGTCCTATCCCTGATCGCCGGCGCCGTGCTGTCCGGCAGCTTTGCCTTCAGCCCCGCCCCGGAACACAACGAACAGGACAGCACGTTGAAGGTGTTGCCCAAGGACATCAGCGATGAAGAGCTGATGCAGGTGATGCACAGCTTCGAGGTAGCCCTGGGCATGAACTGCGGCGATTGCCACACCCACAGCGCCGCCGACCCCAACAAGATGGATTGGTCCGCCGATACCGAACAGAAGCAAACCACCATCGCCATGATGAAGATGGTGCAGGAGATCAACGAGAAGCACTTCGGCGCTAAAGGCGATTTCAAGGAGAACTACCTCCGCTCGGAGTACGCCGTTTCGTGCAACACGTGCCACAACGGGCATGAACACCCCAACAACACCGTAACGCTGCCCGTTCCCGAGCCGGAGGGGAAGTAGGTGGTGCGGAGTGCTCAGTTTTAGTGGTCGGTTGTCAGGGTGCTTCGATCGTGTTTCGTGGCATTCTATGCCTATGTGGCCCGAAGCCGATCCGTTCAGGTTTCCGGTGGCGCAGGCCCTTGGGCCGGACCTGACAACTGACAACCGGCAACTGACACCTACTCCCCGATATCCTCGTTCCACACCTCCGGCTTGGCGGCGATGAAGAGCTCCATCATGCGCACGCATTCCGGCAGGTCCAGGTCGACCACCTCCACACCGTGTTCTTCCATGAATTTCCTGGCACCGGGGAAGGTGCGGCTCTCCCCCACGATCACCTTGGGGATCTTGAACTGCACAATGGTCCCTGCGCACATGTAGCACGGCATCAGCGTGGAATAGATCACCGTGCCCCGGTAACTGCCGATGCGCCCCGCGTTGTTCAGGCAGTCCATCTCACCGTGCAGGATGGGATTCTTTTCCTGCACGCGCTTGTTCCGCCCGCTGGCGATCAGCTTGCCGTCCTTCACCAGCGCGGAACCAATGGGAATGCCGCCTTCCGCAAGGCCCTTGCGCGCTTCATCGATGGCGGCTTGCATGAATTCGTCCATATCGTGGCGGCTTGTCCGGCCCGCGGTCTATCGCCTGGCCGGTGGGACAAGTTTAGCCATCCACAACCCGACAGCGGCCCTATTTTCGCGGCCCCTTGCAGGAAAGCTCCCCTACCGTGCAGCAGCCCACCGCTCCGTTCACCGTTGATCCCGGCCGCTTGGAAGGCGTGCTGGAGCAACCGCTGTTCCTGGCGGCGGAACGGGTGGCGGCGCGCTTGGGCATCAAGGCGCATGCGATCGGCGGGTACGTGCGCGACCTGCTGCTGGGCCGCCCCTGCAAGGACATAGACATCGTGTGCGAGGGCAATGGCATCGCCTACGCTGAAGCGGTGGCCCGGGAATTGAACGCCGGGCACGTCCACGTCTTCAAGAATTTCGGCACGGCCATGTTCACCCTTCGGCAAGCTCAGGGTGACACCCTGCAGGTGGAGTTCGTGGGTGCCCGCAAGGAGAGTTACAGCCGCAACAGCCGCAAACCCGAAGTGGTGCCGGGCACCATCCGCGACGACCAGGAGCGGCGCGACTTCACCATCAACGCCCTGGCGATCTCGCTCAATCCGGAAGACCGCGGCCAACTGATCGATCCGTTCAACGGGGTACACGACCTGCAACGCGGCATCATCCGCACACCGCTGGCACCGGACGTCACCTTCAGCGACGACCCTTTGCGGATGCTGCGCGCCATCCGCTTCGCCACCCAGCTCGGCTTCTTCATCGACGCGCCCACCTTCGAGGCCATCCAGCGCAACGCCGAACGCCTGGACATCATCAGTGCCGAGCGCATCCATTCCGAACTCAACAAAGTCATCCTCGCGCCCGTGCCCAGCGTGGGCTTCAAACTGCTGCTCAACAGCGGGCTGCTGGTGCGCTTCTTCCCCGAAATGGTGGACCTGCTGGGCGCCGAGGAAAAATTCGGCATCGGCCACAAGGACAACTTCTACCACACCATCCAAGTGCTGGACAACGTGGCGGTGCATAGCGACGACCTCTGGCTGCGCTGGGCCGCCATCCTGCACGACATCGCCAAGCCGCGCACCAAACGCTTTGAGCAGGGCCGGGGATGGACCTTCCACGGCCATGAGGACAAGGGCGCGCGCATGGTACCGGGCATCTTCCGGCGGCTGAAGCTTCCTTTGGATGAACAGATGCGGTCCGTGAAGCAGCTCGTGGCCCTGCACCTGCGCCCCATCGCCCTCACCAGGGAGGAAGTCACCGATAGCGCGGTACGCCGCCTGCTCTTTGATGCAGGCGACGGCATCGACGCCTTGATGATCCTCTGCAAGGCCGACATCACCAGCAAGAACGAAGCAAAAAAGAAGCGCTACCTGGCCAACTACGAGCTGGTGATGCAGAAGCTCAAGGAGGTGGAGGAGAAGGACCGCGTGCGCAACTTCCAGCCCCCGATCACCGGCGAGGACATCATGCGCACCTTCAACATCCAGCCCTGCAAGGCCATCGGCGACATCAAAACGGTGATCAAGGACGCCATCCTGGACGGGAGGATCCACAACGACCGGGCTTCCGCTTGGCCAGTGATGCTGGAAGAGGGCGCGAAGCTTGGGCTGACAGTGCTGCCGGGAATGGAGCTGCCTTCCGCAGGGCAGTAGGCAAGGGCAGTGGGCAGTGAGTGCATCGAAACTGCCCCTGCCCTCTGCCTACTACCCCTGCCCACTACCCCTGCCCTCTGCCCACTACCCCTGCCCACTACCCCTGCCCTCTGCCCACTACCCCTGCCCACTGCCCACTGCCCTCTGCCCACTGCCCCTACCCCTGTCCACTACCCCTGCCCTCTGCCCATTGCCCCTGCCAACTTCCAACTGCCCACTGCCCCTACCCCTACCCCTGCCCACTACCCCTGCCAACTGCCCACTACCCCTGCCCACTGCCCACTGCCCCTTCCCTCTCCCCCCTGCCCCCACCCCTTCCCCCTCCGAGGCACCCATGTCCAACCTCTCGAATCTCAAGGGCATCTCCGACGCCGACAAGAAACTCCTGGAGCAGGCCGAGGAATGGCTGGGGGCCGAGCCCGCCAAGATGGGCCCGGTCAAGAACCTCTTCTGGGGCAAGATCAAGGAGGACTACTACTTCCCCTACCCCCAGCAGGAGCCCCGCGAGCAGGCCGAGTGCGACCAGCTCCTCGCACGCCTGGACCAGTACCTCAAG
>JAGPDT010000099.1 GCA_018057455.1 Flavobacteriales bacterium
AACGAGCTCCTGGCAAGGGCCCTGGACCCGGAAAAGGCCTACGTGGAAGAGGTGTTGCCCGCCAAGCTCACGCTGGACCTGCACTATGTGCGGGAGCGCGATTTCCTGCTGGACCTGCGCATCATCACGGCCACGGTGGCCAAGGTCTTCGGCGGATGGGGAGGAACCCGGCCTACAGCGCGCTGAGCAGGTATTTCAGGTCCTCCACCCGGTCCGGGTCATTCAGCTTCTCATAGCTGTTCAGCAAGTTGTTCAGCAGCCTGCGGATGATGTCCAGGTTGGTGCAGGGCTGGTAGAAACTGTCATCGGCGGGCAGGTCCAACTTGCTGAGGAATTCATCGATCTCCGATCGGCCCAGGATGTCGCCCTGGCTGAAGGCGTTCACGTAGAACAGCACGCCCGCATGCCCGAATTCGCTGGCGGCCACGCCGGTTTCATCCATGTAGGCCAGCACGAAGTGGTTGGGCAGGTTCACCCCGCGCAACGGCAGTTCCAGTTCCTCGGCCAGCAATTGGTAGATCAAGGCCAAGGAAAGCGGATTGCCCTTGCGGCTCTCCAGCACTTCGTTGATGTAGCTGTTCTGGGGCGCATGGTAGTTGCGTTTGTTGCCCTTGAAACCATGCACTTGGTAGAAGATGTGGTTGAACACGCGCACTTTCTCAAATGCAGTGAGGTTGTCATTCAGCTCCAGCCAGATGTCCTGCCGCAATGCCGACAGGCGGGCCCGCACGCGCTGTTCGTCCAGTTCCGCATAGCGGTACCTGCAAACGGCCATGGCCCCTTCCAGTAGGTCCTCGGCGCCACCCTGGCGCCAAGTGATCAGGCGGTTATAGGTGATGTCCAAATGGATGGTGTGCAGCAGGTCTTCCACGCGGTTGCGGAAAAGGTCGCCCTGGCCTTGGGCCTCCCACGCATGCTCCAGTACGGGCACTACCGGTCCGCCCAAGGAGATGATGCGCTCGCGCACTTGGACGTAGATGCCCTCGTCCGGGTCGTCGATGAGGGTGATCAGTGCCTGGATCTCGGTGTCGCTCATGGTGTGCCCCTGCTGGTGGGGGACGTTGGCGAAAGTACCCGGACGGGGAAGGGGCGGAGGCGGTGCGGCACGGCCATGTTTCAACCATGGCGGGTTGAATTCCCGTCCGTTAACAGGGCCCTGTGGAAAGTCCGTGGCCACGGTGTGGACGGCTTTGCCGACCGCACCTGCGGATCAACCCACCAGGCGGTCCAGCACCTGGTCGATCATGCGTTCGATGGCCGCATGGTGGTCCTTGCTGTATTCCTTGCGCAGGCGGTTGGCCACCACGGTGCACACGGTGCAGGCCTTGTGGCCGAGCAGCCCGCTGAGGCCGTAGAGCGCGCTGGTCTCCATTTCGAAGTTGAGCATGCGCAGGCCCTCATGGTGGAATCCGGTGAAGGCATCGTTGAGCCCGCCCACGCTGGGCACGGCACGGAGCTGCCTGCCTTGGGGGCCGTAGAACCCACCGGCGGTGGCCGTCAGGCCCACATGGTTGTCCTGGCCCAAAGCGGCCACCAGCGGCTCATGGCCGGCAGCGATGTAGGGCAGGGGCAGGTTGTCCGGCCATTCGGTTTGCTGGAGGAAGGCTTGCAGGATGCGCAATTCGGCATCAGTCTGTTCGTGGGCGTAGTAGTGCAGCACGTTGTCCAGGCCCAGGGCATAGCGGCTTACCACCAGCCCGTCCACGGGGACATCCTCCTGCAATGCACCGCAAGTGCCCAGCCGTACGATGGTGAGCGCTTTTTGCGTTTTCCTGGGCGTACGCTGGTCCAGGTCGATGTTCACCAGTGCATCGAGCTCGCCCATGACGATGTCCAGGTTGTCCGTGCCGATGCCCGTGGCCAGGGCCGTGATGCGCGTGCCGCGCAAGGTGCCGGTGTGGGAAATGAACTCCCGGTTGTCCACCCGGTGTTCGATCTTGTCGAACCGGGCGCTGATGCGGGCCACACGGCCGGGGTCGCCCACCACCAGCACCAGGTCGCCAAGCTGTTCGGGCCGCAGGGCCAGGTGGTACACGGAGCCGTCCGGGTTGAGGATCAGTTCGCTGGGTTCGAGGAGGGTGCCGGGTTCGGTGAGCAGGATCGGGCGCATGGGCAGGTGGATCGGTGAGCCTTTGTGGCCACGGGTGGTGAAGGCAGGCAAAGGTGGCACACAAGGCCCGATCGCCGTGTGCGGTGCTCACTGCGCACCGAATACGCGCCGCAGCAGGTCGGTGGTGCGGGCCAAGGGGTCCTTGCGGATCTTCAGTTCTTCATCGGCCACCAAGATGAACAGGCCCGAGATGGCTTGCTGCGTCACGTAGGCATCCAGGTCCGGGTTCACCGCTTGGCCGCCGGTGAGGAGGGTGGCGGAATTGTAGGCCTTGGACAGCGGTGTCCAGTAGTTGGTCAGGGCCACCTGTTTCGTGGCGTTCTCCACGATCGGCCGGAACTTGGCGGTGAGCTCTGCCGTGGTCTTCTCCCGGAGGAAGTCCGTGGCGGCATGATCGCCGCCCTTGAGGATGGCGAAGCCGTCGGCCACCGTCATGCCCTTGATGGCGTTCACGAAAACGGGAACCGCTTCCTTGGCTGCGTTCTCTGCCGCGCGGTTCATCGTCAATTCAAATTTCTCCACTTGGGCGCCCATGCCAATGTCCGTCAGCGTGCTCTTCACTTTGATCGCATCGGGCGGAAAGGGGATGCGCAGGCGGCCGCTTTTCCAGAAACCATCGGTGGCGGAGGCCATGCCCACGGATAGTTCCGCACCCTTGGTGAGGGCTTCTTTCAGGCCGGCGACCACGTCGGCATTGGTGAGGGCGGGTTGCGCATTTTCGCCGTTGACCACGGCGTTGGCTTCCTGCATCACTTGGGTGAGCTGGGTGCTGGTGCAACCGGAGGCCAGGAGGGCCACAAAGGCCAGGGACGGGAGTTTCAACATGGGGATCATTGTTCAGACGGCCTCTTCCAGCAATTGTGCCAAGCCGCTGCGCCATGCATCCGGCAAAGGGATGGAAGCCTGTTGGGCATAGTCGAACGCGACCATTACACTCCGGCCTTCAGCAAAAATGGTCCCATCGTGCACATGCCGGACCTGGTAGAGCAGGTCGAAGCTCTTCGCCCCGATCCTGCCGCACCAGCACTGCACCTCCACCGGGTCGGCCAAGTGGATGGGTTTGCGGTGGTCCACTTCATTGCGCGCCAGGATCAAGCCCATGCGCACCCAATCGTGGTCCTTTTCGATGAACTGCCGGAGCGTGTTCATGCGGCCCAGCTCGAAGTACTGCAAGTACACCGCGTTGTGCACGTGGCGCGCCATGTCAAGGTCGCTGAAACGGACTTGGATGGGAGTGGTGATGCGCATGAGGGCAGGGGTAGTGGGCAGGGGGTAGTGGGCAGGGGCAGGGGCAGTGGCAGTAGGCAGTAGCAGTGGGCAGTGGGCAGTAGCAGAAGGCAGTTGGCAGGGGCAGTGGGCAGTAGCAGTGGGCAGTAGCAGTTGGCAGTAGCAGTTGGCAGGGGCAGTGGGCAGAAGACAGTGTCTGTGGAAGTGTAAAGAGGCTGTATCGCTATGATTTATGGCACCACTTGTCCGGGTTGTTGATCATTGCGTTCAACAGGTTTCCCACTTCCTTGCTCAGGGCCATGGCCTTATCGATATCAGCTTGGGAGACATACTCGCACGCAACTGCGAAGTCAAGCCATGTCTGCGTTTCGGAATTTTCCGCATCGCAATCGGTGAGCTTGGAAACAAAATGCAGCGGATATCTCCTTTTCCGGAAGGCTTCCGCCATTTGGGCGCAGACAGACCTGGAGGAACGCCGGCACTGATCAGTCATGGAATACCGTTCTTCCACGGGAAATTTTTTGGACAAACGGAACACCATCATGGAGGTCTCAAAGGCCTTCTTGTAAACGACCAATTCTTTGACTCCTTCCATCTCCATACTAGTTGAGTTGCGTTATTCGTGCTCCTTCCAGCTGCTTTCTATTGTGCAGCAGTGCGCGCATGCCACTCGATCCAAGATTAATGTCCATTGCGCATTCACGTGCTCCGTGAGAACTTCAAGCTGATCTCCGATCTACCCGGTTTGTCAATGGTTAGATGATCCGTGCCTCCTGCCGCGGACTGCGCCAGCCCACTGCACGTCGAGCTCCGCCCAACATCAAGTGATCGGATTCAATATCACACTGAACACGGTGATGCTGTTCGGGTCCCGGTCATAGAAGAGCTTGTCCAGCGCATCCAAGATGTTCTTCGCGCGGAAATAGGAGGTGTTCAGCTCGTGTTCGCCCTTGGCGCTCCATTGCACGGTGTAGCTACTGGTGCGGTCCTTGTAGGTGGTTACGTACGCCCGCATGGCCTGCAGGGCCTCCAGCTTGTCGCGGCCGGTGGTGGAGTGGAAGAGGAAGCTCTGGTTATGGCGCGGGTTGAGGGTGATCAGGAAGAGCTTGGCGCCCATTCCGGGTTCGTCCACGTAGTTGAACATCAGGCTGTCCACACCGATACCGATATGGTCGCCAATTTCCCGTTGCAGCTTGGCGATCTCCAGGTTCTTGTCTGTGGTCATGTTCTGTTGGGCTGTGCCGGGTACCTGTCCGGGGCGTTCTTGTCCGTTGATCCACTTGGTCGGTCAAACTTACCAGTGCCGGGGTTGGTGTGTTGGTATTCGGGCAGCAGGGCCTTCATGCTTTGCACGGTGGTGCGGTCATCACCGCGGGCAGCCGAGGCCAGGATGGCGTTGATGGCTTCCAGTACCCGAAGAGGCTCGGCGGGGCGCGTACGACCGATGAGGATGCGCGGGTGGTGCGTGGGCAAAGTGCTTTCCTGGTCGGCCAGCAGTTCCTCGAAGAGTTTTTCGCCCGGTCGCAGCCCCGAGTAGGTGATCGCGATGTCCTTTCCGGGTTCCAGGCCGCTGAGGCGGATCATGCGGTCGGCCAGGTCGGCGATGCGCACGGGTTGGCCCATGTCGAAGACGAGGATCTCGCCGCCCTTTCCCATGGTGGCGGCCTCCAACACCAGGCGGCACGCCTCGGGTATGGTCATGAAGAAGCGCGTCACCTCCGGATGGGTCACGGTGACCGGCCCGCCTTGGGCGATCTGCTTGCGGAACAAGGGGATCACCGAGCCGTTGCTGCCCAGTACGTTCCCGAACCGCGTGGTGATGATGGCCATCGGTGTACCACTGCTGGCCAGGCTCTGTACGAACAGCTCCGCACAGCGCTTGGTGGCGCCCATCACGCTGGTGGGGTTCACCGCCTTGTCGGTGCTCACCAGGATGAATTCCTCCACGCCGTGCACGGCGGACAGCTCGGCCATGTTGCGGGTGCCGCCGATGTTGGTGAGCACGGCCTCGGCCGGCTGGGCTTCCATCAGGGGCACATGCTTGTACGCGGCGGCATGCAGCACCACTTCGGGCTTCACTTCGGCCAGCAGCCGCTCCATGGCGCTGCGGTCGCGTACGTCGCCCACCACCGGCCTGAATGCCCTGAAGCCGATGCCCTTCAGCTCCATCTCCAGGTCGTACAGGGCGCTCTCGGCCTGGTCCAGCAGCACGGTTTCCTTGGCGCCGAGCGCGATCAATTGCCGTGCAAGCTCGCTGCCGATGCTGCCTGCGGCGCCGGTGACCAAGACGGTACGCCCGCGGAAGCGTGCCTGCAGCAAGGTGTCTTCCAGGTGGATGGGCGCGCGCCCCAGCAGGTCTTCGATGCGCACCTCGCGGATCTGCCCGCTGCTCAGTTCGCCGTCGATCCAGTCGCGTACGGGCGGCACGGTGCGCACATCCACCTTGGCCCGCATGGCCAGGTCCACCACGCGGCGCCGGTTCTCGGTGTCGGGCTGTTGGATGGCGATGATCAGCTGGTCCACGTCATGGGCCGCGAACAGCGCGGGCAATTCGGCGGTACCGTGCACGCGCACGCCTTCCAGGCGCTTGCCCACTTTGGCGGGGGCATCATCCACAAAGGCCGCAACATGGTAGCGCACCGAGCTTTCGCGTTCCAGGGTGCGCTTGGTGATCAGCCCGGCCTCGCCCGCGCCGAAGAGCACCACGTTCAAGGCATCCTTGCCCTTGCCTTGGCGGCGCAGGTGCAGCAGTTTGAAGGCGATCCGCGAGGCGATCAGCAGCATGGCGCTGCCCAGGAAGTCGATGATGATCACCGAGGTGGGCAGCACGAACTGGCGGTCCACGAAGAAGTACCGTACGGCATTCAGCACCAGCAGGGAAAGGCTGCCGCCGAGCACCACCAGGAATACGCGTTTGGCATCTTCCGTTCCGGTGTGGCGCACCATGCTGCGCTGGATCCCGAAGGCCAGGTACCAGCCCAGGCGTACGGCCACGAAGAGCGGAAATACCGGCCACAGCAGGTCGTACTCATAGCCGGGCACGCTGAAATTGAACCGGAGCTGGTAGGCCGCCAACAGGGCCACGGTGCACATGGCCAGGTCCAGCAGGGCAATGGACCAGCGGGGCAGCAGCAGGGGCCGGGGCATGGCCGCGAAGGTAGTTGCGGCCCCGGTTGGCTTTTCCCCGCCTCCGTGCATCTTTGCGCCCGCCCATTCCTTCTCCATGCCTGAAGCACCTGTTTCATTGGTCACCGGCGGTGCCGGGTTCATCGGCGCCCATGTGGTGAAGGAGTTGTGTGCCATGGGCCACCGCGTGGTGGTGCTGGACGACCTCAGCGGCGGATTCCAAGATCAAGTGGACCCCCGTGCGATGTTCATCCAAGGGTCCATCACCGATGATGCGTTGGTGGACCGCCTGTTTACCGAGCACCGCTTCACCTATGTCTACCACTTGGCCGCGTATGCCGCCGAGGGCCTCAGCCATTTCATCCGCCGCTTCAACTACACCAACAACCTCCTGGGCAGCGTGAACCTCATCAACGCATCGGTGCGGCATGAGGTGAAGTGCTTCGTGTTCACCAGCTCCATCGCGGTATACGGCGCGCTGAAGCCCCCCATGCGCGAGGACATGCGGCCTGTGCCCGAAGATCCCTACGGCGTGGCCAAATACGCCGTGGAGTTGGACCTCTACGCCGCCAAGCACATGTTCGGCCTGGACTATGTGGTGTTCCGCCCGCACAACGTGTACGGCGAATACCAGAACCTCGGCGACCGCTACCGCAATGTGGTGGGCATCTTCATGAACCAGCTGATGCAAGGCAAGCCCCTTCCCATTTTCGGCGATGGCAGCCAGCAGCGTGCATTCACTTACGTGGGCGATATCGCCCCCCTGATCGCACGGTCGGCCGCTGTGCCGGCAGCCTACGGAGAGGTTTTCAATGTGGGCGCGGACGTGCCCTACTCGGTGAATGACCTCGCCCTTTCGGTCATGCAGGCCATGGGCTTGAAAGGGGATGTGCAGCACTTGGAGGCGCGCAACGAGGTGGCTTTCGCCTTCAGCGACCACACCAAGGCGCGGCGGGTGTTCGGTGGCGTGAAGGAAACGACGCTGGAGGAAGGGCTGACCCGCATGGCGCCATGGGCCAAGGCCGCAGGGGCACGCCGGAGCACCGCCTTCGGGCCGATCGAGATCACCAGGAACCTGCCGCCCAGCTGGTTGAACCCCTGATCCACACGCCCGGCCCTGCTATATTCGGCCACTGTATGCCGAAGGTCCTTTTCATCGCCAGCCACCGCCCGCACCGCAGCCCCGGCCAACGCTTCCGCTTCGAGCAATACTTCGGCTTTCTGGCCGAACATGGCTTCCAGTATGAAGTGAGCTTTTTGGTGGAGCCCGGAGACGACCAATTCCTGTACAAGCCCGGGCACTTTACCAAGAAGATGCGCTTTGTGCGCCGGTGCATTGCCAAGCGCCGCTTGGATGTGGCACGCATGAACGACTTCGACATCATCTTCATTTCCCGCGAGGCGCTGATGACCCGCAGCACCTGGTTCGAGCGCGCCTTCCGAAATGGCCGGGCCAAGATCATCTACGACTTCGACGACAGTGTGTGGCTTAGCAACGTCAGCGAGGCCAACCGCCGCTGGGGATGGGTGAAGGATGCTTCCAAGACCAGCAAGCTCATCGCCTTGGCCGACCTGGTTTTCGCCGGAAACAACTACTTGGCCGAATACGCCCGGAAGTACAACGAGCGCGTGCAAGTGGTGGCCACCACCATCGATACGGACGAATACTTGCCGCGGACCGAACGGCCGGAAGGCCCCGTCGTCATTGGCTGGAGCGGAAGCATCACCACCATCCGGCATTTCAAGTACGCCGTGCCCGCCCTGCTGAAACTGAAGGCCAAGTACGGCGACCGCATTGCCTTCCGCGTAGTGGGCGACGGCAATTTCCACCACGCGGAACTGGGCATCACCGGCCTGCCCTGGCGCAAGGAAAGCGAGCTGGATGACCTGCGCGCCATGGACATCGGCATCATGCCCCTGCCCGATGATGAATGGGCGCGCGGAAAGTGCGGCCTCAAAGGCCTGCAGTACATGGCCCTGGGCATTCCCACGCTCATGAGCCCGGTGGGCGTGAACACCGAGATCATCCAACACGGCGTGAACGGATTCCTCCCTGCCTCGGAGGTTGAATGGGTGGACCAGATCTCCCGCTTGGTGGAAGATGCCGACCTTCGCGCACGGTTGGGGGCCGAAGCCCGCCGAACGGTGGAAGAACGTTACTCAGTGAAGGCTTGGCAAGGCACTTACCTCAAACTCTTCAACAGCCTGCTCGGAATAAAACAGGCCATTCCAGCATAGCACTCATACCACATGGAAACCGCAACCGAACCGAAATACATCTCCCTCAACAAGATCCATGAAGCACTGGGCGCCAAAATGGTTCCCTTCGCCGGCTTCAACATGCCCGTGCAATATAGCGGCGTGAACGATGAGCACCTTACCGTCCGCAATGCCGTGGGCGTGTTTGATGTGAGCCACATGGGCGAATTCATCGTCCGCGGCCCCCAAGCCCTGGACCTGATCCAGAAGGTGTGCAGCAATGATGCCTCCAAGCTCGGCCCCGGCAAGGTGCAGTATACCTGCATGCCCAACGAGTCCGGCGGGATCGTGGACGACCTGCTGGTGTACAACATGCAGCATGGCGACGACCAGCACTACA
>JAGPDT010000036.1 GCA_018057455.1 Flavobacteriales bacterium
GCCAACATCGGCCCGGCCCACGGCCGGGTCGTGGTGCGCCCGCGCGGATCCTTGGGAATTGTTCGGGTTTGCATGTAGGGAGAGTTTGTGTGTTTGGGAGAAACCATCCAAGCGCGGGCCGCTGGCGGCCGTGGCTTTTGAAGCGCTCATGCAGCACACATGCCTGGCATGCGGCCCACGGGTCCACGGTGCAGGTCACCGGGCCAATTGGGGCCCGGGCTGTTGTGGTGCAAGAAATTGAAGGAGGAGGGAGGAGAGTGTAGTGGTCCGAAGTGCTTGGAGAGTGTGTTTGGGGGAGGCGTGAAGGAGAGTGCCCCGGTGCCAATGTTAATGCTTATCAAGGAAGAAGGCAAGAAGATTTTTCTTTTTCACGGAAGGCAACCGTACGCGCGTGGTTCCGACCGCGCATGCCGCGCACGGATGGTTCCGGTCGGGTGGTGCAAGCCTTCCCCGTTGGCAGCGCCTGCGGTAAGCGGCGGCCTGGGCCCAGGCGCGGTCGGCTTATTTCTCCACAGCCCGGTGTTGGCAAGGGTGGGAATCACTATACTTGCCATTGGTGTACTCTCCGCACCTGCAACAGTGTCTCTCCAGCACTGATCTTCATGAACACACTCTCCCCACGGCCGTGCGGCCTGGGCGGCTTGTCAGGTTGCGGCTCTCCACCGCCGGCAAGCACCAGCCGCTCCCATCGATCCAAGTTCCGGTTGTTGCCCTTTCGGGGCCGCCTCCTGGTGCTGCTCGGCGCCTTTGCTTGGGCCGGTAGTGCGCTCCAAGCCCAATGGAGCGAGGACCCAGCGGATGCCACCCTAAGCCTGAATGGGACGGTGGCCTACACGCTTGTCCCCGCTGAGCCTGCCACCTGCGGGGCCAATAGCTCCGTGTGCAACGGTCCGTTCAATTTCACCAACGTTTCCACTTCCACGCCGCAAAGCACCAACCTGGCCTACCCGCCTTGCCAGGTGGACCAGACCATTTCAACTTCGTGGACCAACAAGGACATCTGGTTCCGGCTGGACCCGGCTTTTCCCGATGCGTTGCATCGTTTCACCCTGTATGGGGCAGGCAGCCCGGCCATGACAATGGGTGGTATGGCCGTGTACGAGGCGCCCAATGCCAGTGGCCCATTCCGTTTGTTGGATTGTTCGCTCCGGGGAAGTGCGGCCGCCAGCGCCTCCAACCTACCCTCGGTGGAAGCCGCGTGCATCACCGCCGGCAACAAGCTCTACCTCCGGGTGTGGGACCGTGCCGGGGTCAACAGCCAATTCAGCATCGGGGTGATGGGCCAACGCACTTCCACCATGCCCGACCGCGGTGCCGATGAAACGCCGTGTACGGCACGTACAGTGAATGCGGTAGCTGCATTTGGTGCCTCCGCCACCGGGTGGAACGTGGACTATGTTTTCGCTTGTGAGGAACCCGGCTTCCTCTACACCACACCGGAAAAGGCTGGGGGCGACCTCTGGGTGAAACTGACGGTCCCCGCTTCGGGCAATGTGCGGCTCAAGCCTTCCTTTGGCACGAATACGCCGGATCGCATTGGAAGCGGCAGTCCGGAGGTTGGCAGCATCGGCACCAGCGCCTACTTGGCCACGGATTGTTCGGACTATGCAACATTCAAGGAAGTGGGGAGTACCACCTCACTGCTAATTCCGGGGACATCCACCACCGGTGTGCTCGACATCAGGTGCCTGCCGGCAGGGGCCACGCTCTATGTGCGCTTCTACTCCCTGAAGGAAGCGGCCACCGGCACCAAGATCAAGCGCTTCGGGCGGATGCGTTTCGAGTGGATGGTGCAGAGCGCCATAGGCACCCCGCCCGCGAACTGCGATCCCTGCAACGCCACGGCGGTTTCCGTGGGCACCGATGCGTGGGGCAGCGCCTGCACCAGCCCGGTGACCGGCACCACCTACCAATCCTGCCAAACGCCGGGCATCCCGCAGCCCGCTTGTGGCGCTGAATTCACAGGAAGTGCAGGCAGCGTATGGTACAAGTTCATCGCGCCCGTCAGCGGCATGGTGGTGATCGAGGCCGCGCCCGGCGCGCCACCCGCCACACAGCCCGCCATTGCCCTCTACACCACCAACGCCATGGCTGGTGATCCCGGTGAGGGCTGCATGCTCCGCATGAACCCCGTGGATTGTGACGGGCGCCAAGGGCCGGGCCAGAATGCCCGCATTGTGCGCGGCGGGCTGGTGCCCGGCCAAGTGTACTACGTGCGCGTTTGGTCCCGCCGCACGCTTGCGCTCAACCCGGAAGGGAACTTCACCCTCTGCATCTCCAGCCCGCCACCACCCGCAGGTTCGTGCTGGTACATGATCGACCTGTGGGGTCAGAACAACACCGGCACCTTGGCCATGGAGGCCACGATCCCTCCGGCACCCATGGCCACCTACACCACCAGCGGGAACGACCCCTCCGAGAGTTTCCTTGTTCCGGTCCCCATCGGCAGCACGGCCACGTTCCACCTGGTACCTTCCGGCGGGCCCATCGGTACCACAGGCTACATTCTGTGGGCCCTGTGGCAGGTGAACAACGCCGATACCATCTGGTGGGACGATGGCGGCTTTGCCGTGGCCGGCCCCAGTGCCGGGCCGAATGATTCCTATACGCTCACCGACGCCTGCAACGACCGCCAACGGCCGTCCACCGATTGCTTCGGCATGGAGACCATTTGCCTTACCATCTCCGGCGAGACAAACACCCACTACACCAGTACCCTGGACAACCGGTGGCCCGCGAATGCGTACAGCCCAGGTGCCACGGAATACCTCGGGTACAGCTTCCGCCCGCACAAAGGCACCCAGTACGACCTGGCCGGTGCCAACATGGGCTGTTTGGACGGTGAAGCGCTGGGGGTGGAATGGCGGGTCTTCCATGCCGATGCGGACGGTACGGTCGCTTTCCTGCTGGATGGCCACCAGGTACTTCCTACCGCTGGCCAGGCCGATTTCGATTTCGCTGTTTGGGACTTGGGCCTGCTCAACTTCCAAGGCACCTTGCCCGACAGCATCAATGGCGATGAGGTGTGCCCGCCCCAATCGGATCCGATCCGCTGCAGCAGTGCGCGGAAAGCGGCCACTACAGGCCTGGTCCCCGGTTTTGCGCCCGTACAACAGGAAGGGCACGGCGGCTGGGGATGGTTGGAGCCATTGCCCATTCAGAATGGCCACGGGTACTTGGTCGCGATCACGCCCGGCCAGGCGGTGGGCCGCTTCAACTTCTCCTTGGATTGGACCGTGTACAAAAATGCGCTGGGGGTGGACGACCCGAGCATTATTTCCTGTGATCCCCTGTTGCTCCCCGTTGAACTCCTCTTCTTGGCCGGCCTGCAACGGGGCCGGGAAGTGGACCTCACCTGGGCCACCGCCACCGAAAGGCAAAGCAGCCACTTCATCGTGGAGCGAAGCCAGGATGGCCTCAGCTTCTTGCCCATTGGCCGGGTGGAAGCCAGCGGCAATACGCAGTTCCGCACCGACTATGCCTTTACGGACACCGACCCGCTCCAAGGGCTCAACTACTACCGCCTGCGCGTGGTGGACCTCGATGGCAACACCGACCATAGCAATGTGGTGGTGGTGGGTTTCACCTCCGGCCAAGGCCAATTGATGGTCTATCCCAACCCCGTACGCGACCAACTGCAAGTGTACTTCTCCACGGCAGGGGAGAACAACCTGACCGTACAGGTGCTGGATGCCTTGGGACGTACTGTTCAGCAGCAGCACCTGCTTCCCGGCAACGGCAGGCAACAGGTGGAAGTGGATACGCGCCAGCTGGTACGGGCCGCTTACCTGGTACGCTTGCTGGGCTCCTCCGGCGAAGTGCTTGGCACGGCCCGTTTCGTACGGGAGTGACCGTGCCCGGGCGCCCACAAGACCCGCGCTCGGCTCTTTGCCGGGTGCGTACTGTCCTAAGGCCTCCGGCCTGTCGCGCAGGTCACACCACGAGACCCACGCTCTTTTCAATCCTCGTGGAGGCATTTACCCACCTCCCGCCGGAATCTGCGGCCATCACCAAGGGTGTGCGTGAACGTGTTGGAGCAAGCACAGGCCGAAAGGCAACCCGTCCGTGGCGCGGGGCCAGGTAGCAGCCTGCGTCTCCCCGGTCATCGGGTCCATTACCGGCCGGTAGCGCGGTTTTTCGCACCGCGATGGACCGGATATCGGTCTGCCGGGAATCCACGGAACCGGCCCGGGAAGGGGAAGTGCCGGGCCCGCAACAACATGCTCGGGGGCCGTGGCCAGGGCCATTCAGCACCCTGGCATACAAAAAGGTGAAGGGCCGCTCCTGGCGGAACAGCCCTTCAGGGATCGGTAGGCAAGAGGCCCTAGTGCACGATGCTCACCGGTGCGTAAGCCCTATTATTGCCGTACGACACCAGCAGCACATATCTTCCGGCGGGCAGGTACCCCAAGTTGCAGTCTACCCCTAGGCCGCTTTCGCCCCGGAGCACCCGCCGCGCCACCGAACGCCCGGTGACATCCAGCACCTCCAGTTGGCCCACCCCCCCAAAACCCATGGGCAATGCCAACCGGAAGATGCCATCACCGGGATTCGGGAAGACATGCATTTGAACCAACTTTTCCTCCCTGATCCCTATTCCACATTCCTCGTTCATCTCGTCGGAGTTCACTGAACACAGCACACTGGCGCCTTCAACCTCCACCACCGCTGCCTGGCCAATGGGGAAAGGACCGGCCAGGAAGGTGCCGGCAGTGCTGGCCGAGAGGGCCGGTGCACCGGCATTGTTGGTGATGCCCACTGTGGTGGCGCTGCCCAACGAGGTCAATTCCACCACCACCGAGTAAGTGCCCGCTTCGCAATCCGGCAACGTGCTGAAGGTGGCCGCCGGTGCCGTGCACCCGTCATAGCAGGCCACGATGTACTGCCACGGTGCCGCCTGGCCCGTGGTGCAGGAGCTGCTGCCGTTGGCGGCCACCTCCAGGAGCAACGCATGGTCGGCATTGCCGGTGCTGGTTGCCCGCATCAGGCCGTTGAGGTTGCCGTTGTTGCTGCCCACGAACAGCGGTGCGCTCATGAAGGGGTCCAGCCCGTCGTAGAGGCGGATCTCATCACCGGCGGCCAAGGTGCCCGAGGTGAACCGGATGCCGATGCGTTCCGTGCCCGGCGACTGATAGGCCCATTGCCCCGCATCATCATCCGTGTAGCAGTACGTGTAGCCTTGCGGACCACAGCCGACCACCGGGCATGGCGCATTCAACAAGGGCATGGATACTGCGCTGCAATATGCGTTGTCCGGGTTGGCCGCAGTAACGGTCACCGGTGTGCCAATGGCGAAGGGCCCGATGGTGTAGGTGCCGGTGCCATTGGCCGGCACGGTGGTGCCGTTCGCATCGCTGCCGATCAAAAGCGTGGCCGCCGAGCCCATGCTGTAGACCTGCACGTCCACACTGAACTGGCCGTTGGGGCAGTCGTTCAGTACGCTGAAGTTGGCGAAGACCGGGTCGCAATCCACGCAGCCCACCTCCCATTCCAAGGGCAGGATGAATTCATGCACGGCGCAGCAGCCCACGTCATCGGCGACGAGCTTCATGGTGAGCTGCGGCCCGCTGGAGTTGATCACTTGCCCGGCCACGGTACCATTGGCCGAGCTGAACAGCACGGGCGATTGGTCGGTGGGGCCGTCGTAGACAGTCAACAGGTCGCCGGTATGGATGGTGCCGGCATGGATGATCAACCGCAAGGGGGCGTCCGTGGTGCCGGTGTAGTGCCAGCTCCGTTGGTCCAGGTCCACGTAGCAGTAAGTGCTTGCCACCGGCGCAGTGCCGCACACCACTTCCACATAGCCTTCGGTGGTGAAGGGCTGCCCGGCGCCCCACCCCTGCATGCCTTCACCGCAATCGGCGCGCACGTATGCGAACAGTTGCTGGCCCACGGGCAGGCCGTCCAGGTCCACGGCGGTGGTGGTCAACCCGGTACCGCTGGATACCACGGGATCGTCCGGGCTGCCGGTGGTGATGATGTACGCGTAGGATGCAGCGCCCGGAAGTGGGGCCCAAGTGAGCGTTCCGGTGATGTTGCCCGTGGCGATGGCCAGATCGGCGATGGTGATGCCGGTGACCACGCATCCGGCGGGCGTCCAGGTGAAGGTGAGCCCCTGGGGCAAGTAGGTGGCGGAGGAGGGAGGGCGGCAGGTGGCCGTGTTGCCCGTACCGGCAGCGCTCTGCTGCCAATCGTAAGGGCTTGCCGCCACGGAACGGTTGTTGAAGTCGCCGGGACCATCACCGGCCAAGCCGACCTGGCCTGTTAGGCTGGCAGTCTGCACCATGGTGCCATAGACCACTTGCACGGTCTGCGCCGCAGGGTCGCCCCCTCCCTCGTTCAGCCGGATCTGGAAGCTCATGGTATTGGACCCGCCGGACCGTACCACGTTCCACTCCACCACGAAGATGCGGTTTGGCGCCGCGCCCGCGGTGTAGATCTGCACGGGCCATAGTCCGCCATTGCCCAAGGCCGCGAGGTCCATGCCGAAGGCGGACACGCGGTTGCGCTTCAAGGGGTCCATGCCCAGGGGCAAGGAGGAGCTCAAGGGGCCGTATGCATCGGTTCCCACCGGCACGTATACGGCGCTGATCCCGTTGGCCGATTGCCCGAAGGCCAGCCACCCTTCCATGCTGATGCCCACCCGGTCGTAGGCGTGCCCGTTGAAGGTGAAGGTGAAGCCGATGGGCCAGCCATTGCCGGTGGTGGCACTGCCCAAGGGCAGGCTTTCACCCGCTGTGACGAACGAGTTGTCGTCGAAGGTGAAAGGCCAAGGCAAGCCGGACATGCCCAGCGGAGTGCCGTTGCCGCCGATCGGCTGCCAGATGCCTACTTCGGTGGAGAACGTGTATGAAGCAACCTGGCCATGGATGCAGGGAACGGCCAGCAGGCCAAGGGCCACACAAAGGCGACGGACAACGGACATGTGGAGAGTGGGGTCGGTGCGCTGGTGCCATCGGCCCGCAGGAGGGAGAGATCCTGCGGGCCGGTTCACGGCGGTGGTCAATGTTGGATGCTGATCGTGGAGGTGAAGCGTGCGTTGGTGCCTTGTGCCACCACGGTGTAGAGGCCGTTGGGCAGGTGTTCCATCTGCAGGGTGCTGCTGGCGCCGTTCACGGCGGCATGGGCCACCAGGCGGCCGGTGAGGTCCAGCACCTGCACGTGGGCGGTGCCGTTCATCACCTTGGGCAGCACCAGTTGGAAGGTGCCGTTGGAGGGGTTGGGGAACAGCGCCAGTTGGCCGCCCTGATGCTCATCCACGCCAGTGGTCAAACAATTGGGGTTCAGTTCCGGCGAGGTCCAGGTGCACAGCACGTTGGCGCCTTCCACGTTGATGGTGACGGGGGAGCCCGCGGGGAAGGGCCCCACGGTGTAGGTGCCCGTGGCATTGGCCGTTACGGCGGGTGCGGTGCCGCTGTTGGTGATGTCCACGCTGCCGGTGCTGCCGATGTTGGAAACGGTGACGGCCACCTCGAAGGAGGTTGAGGTCAGGCAGTTGCTCACGAACGAGGCTTGGGGCTGGGTGCATCCGTCGTAGCAGGCCACCACCCACTGCCACGCTTGTGACGTTCCGTAGAGGGGATCTTCGTCCATGCAGCTCATGGCGTTGTCGGCGATGAGTTCCATCACCAGCGCCTGGTCGTCCGAAGGTGCGCCCGAGGTGAAGAGCTGGTTGGCCAACCCGCCCCAGCCGATGTTCACCGGGGTCACGCTGAAGATGTCCAGGCTGTTGTAGAGGTTCAGGTCGTCGCCCAGGCCCATGGCACCTTGGAGGAACCGGATGCCGATTTCCTGCGTGTTGTCGCTCTGGAAGGCCCATTGGCGGTACTCGCCGTCGCTGTAGCAATAGTCGTAGTAGGTGGGTCCGCAATCCGCGATGGCGCAGGGCTCATTGATGATCGGTGCACTGGGGGCGTAGCACAACAGGTTGTCCGGGTTCTGCGCGGTGACCACCACGCTCTGCCCGGCGGGGAAGGGCCCCACGGCATGCACGCCGGTGGTGGAGACCACCGTGGGGGGCAGCCCCAGGGAGTTCTCCAGCGACAAGGAGGTGGCGCTGCCCAGGGAGAAGATGTTGGCATCCACGAAGAATTCCTGCGCGTCGCAATCCATGGTGCCCATGGCGTAGCTCACCAGGGGGTCGGTGCAGTTCTTGCAGCCCACGCGCCATTCCAGGGGGAGGTACCAAGGCTGTGCCTCGCAGGCCCCGGCGTCGGTGATCAGGCGGATGTAGATGGCGCCGCTCAACGCGTCAAAGGAGTTGCCGGCGAGGTCTCCGCCGATTTCGGTGCCGGTGCCAACAGGGCCGGTGCCCTCCCAAACCTCAAAAGATTCCGTGCTTGCCGTGCCTACGAAGCCGCCGAGGAATTCGATCTTCAACGGCGATCCATCGGCCGATACGTACACCCATTCCTTGGTGTCGAACTGTTGCGAGCAGTAGTTCTCCGTCACCACCCCGCCATCGCAGGCCACCAAGCCACCGCCGAAGGTCTCGAAAGAAGTGGCCAGCGACCAGGCGCCCCATTCACCGCCGCAATTGCTGCGCACGAACACGTAGTAGGTGGTTGCGGGTTCCAGGCCGAAGAAGTAGGCTTCCGCATCGGTGGTGGTGCCCGCGGTCACCTCGGGGCCGGTGATGCTGTTCTCCGTGGATACGAAGTACTCGTATTCCGCGGCTGCCGTGGCTTGCCAGATCGCGTGGCCCGTGTCGAAGCCTACGTCCTGGATCGTCAACGGCCATGCGGGCGGCGGGCACGCATCGGGCGTCCATTTGAAGTTGCGGCCTGCCACGGGGGGGATGCCTGTGCCATTGGGGTGGCCGAATTCTTCGGCGGTGGCGTTGCAAACGTCGGCGTTCAGCACTCCGGCGGCAGTCATGTTCCAATCGTAGAGGAAGGCTGGCTCCTCATACACGGTCATGCGGGAGTTGAAGTCCTCGGGTACGGAACCGCCCAGGCCCACCTGCACGCCACCGCCTGATTGGTAGGCGAACACCATGGTGCCATAACGGACCTCCACGGAGTTGTCGGCTTCATTGAGGCGGATCTGGAAGTTGATCTGCGTGGTGCTGGGTGAATAGCTCGCACGGAAGTCCTTGAACTGCACCACGAAGGTGCGGTTGGGCGCAGCGCCAAGGGTGGCCAGCCGAAGGGAGGAAACGGGGCCGGGAGGTACCTGGGGGCTCATGTCCTGCATTTGCAGGCTGCCGGTGGCAAAGCCAGCCACGCGATTGCGCTTGTAGGCCACCGAGGGGCCGCCGTAGAATTGCACGAATGGCATGGCGTGCGGATGGGAGATCGCGTAGGTCCATACGGCCTGGATGCCGTCACTGCTCTTGCCGAAGGTGATGAAGCCGCTGTTGGACACGCTAATCACGTCGAACACCTCCCCGTTGAAAGTGAAATCGAATCCGATGGGATAGCCCGGGCCAACGGCGGGATTCAGATAGCTCACCCCGGACTGGCCGTTGGGCTCGAAGAACGGGTTGTTCACCCAGGCCCGTTCATTGAACAGTGGTGGCCACCAGGTAGGAACGCCCAGGGTATAGGAGGCTTCCCCGGCGGTGATTTCCGTATAGGGCTCCACGGATTCGGAGTAGGCATAGAGGCTCACTTGGGCCCGGCATAGTGTTGGAGCGGCTGTGATGGCCAAGGTGGCCAGTACATGGCCCAACGCAATGCGTGTCGGTCGTAGGTTCATCCGGTAGGGTGGTTGTTCTTTTGGATTGGTCAATGTTGGATGCTGATCGTGGAGGTGAAGCGTGCGTTGGTGCCTTGTGCCACCACGGTGTAGAGGCCGTTGGGCAGGTGTTCCATCTGCAGGGTGCTGCTGGCGCCGTTCACGGCGGCATGGGCCACCAGGCGGCCGGTGAGGTCCAGCACCTGCACGTGGGCGGTGCCGTTCATCACCTTGGGCAGCACCAGTTGGAAGGTGCCGTTGGAGGGGTTGGGGAACAGCGCCAGTTGGCCGCCCTGATGCTCATCCACGCCAGTGGTCAAACAATTGGGGTTCAGTTCCGGCGAGGTCCAGGTGCACAGCACGTTGGCGCCTTCCACGTTGATGGTGACGGGGGAGCCCGCGGGGAAGGGCCCCACGGTGTAGGTGCCCGTGGCATTGGCCGTTACGGCGGGTGCGGTGCCGCTGTTGGTGATGTCCACGCTGCCGGTGCTGCCGATGTTGGAAACGGTGACGGCCACCTCGAAGGAGGTTGAGGTCAGGCAGTTGCTCACGAACGAGGCTTGGGGCTGGGTGCATCCGTCGTAGCAGGCCACCACCCACTGCCACGCTTGTGACGTTCCGTAGAGGGGATCTTCGTCCATGCAGCTCATGGCGTTGTCGGCGATGAGTTCCATCACCAGCGCCTGGTCGTCCGAAGGTGCGCCCGAGGTGAAGAGCTGGTTGGCCAACCCGCCCCAGCCGATGTTCACCGGGGTCACGCTGAAGATGTCCAGGCTGTTGTAGAGGTTCAGGTCGTCGCCCAGGCCCATGGCACCTTGGAGGAACCGGATGCCGATTTCCTGCGTGTTGTCGCTCTGGAAGGCCCATTGGCGGTACTCGCCGTCGCTGTAGCAATAGTCGTAGTAGGTGGGTCCGCAATCCGCGATGGCGCAGGGCTCATTGATGATCGGTGCACTGGGGGCGTAGCACAACAGGTTGTCCGGGTTCTGCGCGGTGACCACCACGCTCTGCCCGGCGGGGAAGGGCCCCACGGCATGCACGCCGGTGGTGGAGACCACCGTGGGGGGCAGCCCCAGGGAGTTCTCCAGCGACAAGGAGGTGGCGCTGCCCAGGGAGAAGATGTTGGCATCCACGAAGAATTCCTGCGCGTCGCAATCCATGGTGCCCATGGCGTAGCTCACCAGGGGGTCGGTGCAGTTCTTGCAGCCCACGCGCCATTCCAGGGGGAGGTACCAAGGCTGTGCCTCGCAGGCCCCGGCGTCGGTGATCAGGCGGATGTAGATGGCGCCGCTCAACGCGTTAAAGGAGTTGCCGGCGAGGTCTCCGCCGATTTCGGTGCCGGTGCCAACAGGGCCGGTGCCCTCCCAAACCTCAAAAGATTCCGTACCGGCCGTGCCGATGAAACCTGTGAGGAATTCGATCTTCAACGGCGATCCATCGGCCGATACGTACACCCATTCCTTGGTGTCGAACTGTTGCGAGCAGTAGTTCTCCGTCACCACCCCGCCATCGCAAACAACCACGCCGCCATCGAGCGTTTCGAAACTGGTGGCTGCGGACCATATGCCTGGTTCACCGCCGCAGATGCTGCGCACGAAGACATAGTAGATGGTGGCCGGTTCCAGTCCGAAGAAGTAGGCTTCCGCATCGGTGGTGGTGCCGGAGGTCACCTCGGGGCCGGTGGTGCTGTTCTCCGTGGACACGAAGTAGGCGTATTCACCCGCGCTGTTCGGTACCCACGTGGCCGAGGCGGAATCGAAGGTGATGTTCCCCATGGTCAACGGCCAGGCCGGGGGCGGGCACACCGGTGGGTCCCAACGCCAGGTGAGGCCCTCAACCGGAGGTACACCGGAACCATTGGGCTGCCCGAATTCCGGTTTTTGGAATTGGCAGTAGGCGTCATTGGTGTCCGCTGCCACGGTGTTGTTCCAATCATAGAGGAAAGCGGGTTCCTCAGACACGGTCATGCGGCCGTTGAAATCCGTGTTCGTGGTCCCGCTCAGGCCGCATTGCGTCCGCTTATAGCCCAAGGAGGTCACCCAGCTTTGTGGGCCGAAGACCACTTCCACCGAGTTGTCGGCTTCGTTGAGGCGGATCTGGAAGTTGATGTTGTTGTAGTAGGCGCTGGCCTCTCCGCTCATGCCGTATTCCTTCCACTGCACCACGCACACCCGGTCCGGTGCCGTGCCGATGGTGGCCACACGGATGTTGCCAACCGGGCCGGGCGGGTTCAGGGAGGACCAGTTGGCTTGCTGCAACGCGCTGTTGCCGAAGCCCGCCACGCGGTTGCGCTTGTAGCTGGGCGTGGGCCCGTTGTACCATTGGATGAAGGGATCGCCGTTCGGCGAACCGCTCATGTTGTACACCCACACGGCTTGCAGGCCATCGGAGGATTTGCCGAAGCTGATCCAGCCGCCGTTGGAGATGCCGATCACGTCGAACACTTCGCCATTGAAGGTGAAATCGAACCCGATCGGATAGCCGGGGCCCTCGGCCGGGCTCAGGTAGCCGCTTCCGGTCACCTGCCCGCCCGGATCGTTGAAGGGGTTGTTCACCCAGGCCCGGCTGTTGTATTGCTGGGGCCAGTAGGTGGGCGTACCCAGGCTCACGCCACCATCGGCGGCAGTGATCTCCGTGTAGGTGCCCACCGATTGGGAGAATTCGTACAGGCTTACCTGGGCCGGGCTGATGAATGGAAGCGCCAGTAACGTGGCGGCAAGGGCGCCTTTCCGTGTGTGGAGCAGCATGTGTTGGCTCATGAGGGATGGAATTGACGTGCTGTGGGGTCAAGGTTCAGTGGCTGATCAATAGGCGGGCGTTGGACAACGGTCCGTTTGCTTGCTGGACCTGGAGTGCGTACAGGCCGGCCGGAAGGTGCCGCGTGGGGATGACTTCACGATCAAATTGGAGGATCCGTTCGGCAACGGTCCGGCCCAGCGCATCCACCAGGATCGCCCGGGCTGGTAGCGGTACCCCGGCGGGAATGAGCAGCACCACATGGTCATCTGCCGGATTGGGAGCGGGCCGTACGGTGCGGGCCAAGTCGAACTCTGGAAGGCCGATGGCCGGTGAACAAGGTTGGGCGCTGCCTGCCATGGCCAAGGTGCCCGTGTTGTCGGGGTCCAGCCAGGGCCGAAGCTTCAAGCTGGCCGTGTTGGGGTTGTTGGTCCAGTGGTAGCTCATCTTGCCGAAATAGGCCGTGCCGCCGTTGTTGGTGCAGTTCATGCCGGCGCTGCTCCCCGTGAGCGTGCCGATCAACAAGGGGCCCATTGTGCCACTGGGTTTGAATAGCCCGCTGCCGCTGGACCCCACTTCGGTCACGCCGAAGCCGTTCTGCGTGGGGGCCCACTTCACCTTGTAGTGGCTCATCAGGCCCGAAGAGGCCATCGGATGGCCGGTGGTCACGGTTTCCGTGAAGGAACTGATGCGCTTGGGTGCTCCGGTGGGGTGGTGGATACAGACACCATCAGCTGAAACGCCGGGGATGTTGGAGGCATCCCAGCCGGCCCAATAGGGGTTGAATGATCCCGGCACATCGGCATGGGCGCGCAACAGCATGAAGTCCGAACCGCCAACGCCTTGGAACTGCGGTGCGTAGTCGTCGCTGTAGGCTTTGAGCTGGGCCCCGGTGAGATACTGGGCCGTGCTGTAGCTGCCACCGTTGCACGTGGCGTACTGGAAGTTGAAGTAGAACTTGTACTGGTTGAACTGTGCCGCGGTGGAGGTGCGCCCGCAGTGGAAGGCGGTGAGGATGTACGGTGCACAATCCTGCCGCACGTTGTTCACCAAGGTACCGGTGCACCAACCGGTACCTTCCGGCACCACCACGCTGATGCGCACCGTAGCCTGGATCGGGCCTTCCCAGCCGTCCGATTCGGGCTCGCAGGCCACGTTCACATGGCAGCTGCCTTCACGTGCCGTCCAGGGTTCCACGGACCGGTAGGCGTGGCCGATCTTCGCCAAACGGAAGGTGCCGGGCTCAGCGGCATCGACCGGTTCACGGTATTGGAGAATGCAGGAATCGCCGGCCACCAGCGGCGTGGAGAATTCGGCTGTGCCCGCTGCAAGGTCCAGCGGAACCGGTCCGCCCAGGGGCCTGCCAGCTGGCGAAAGCACGCGCAAGGTGGACCCGGTGGGTACGTCCACATGGTCCAGCAGGCACTCCAACGCCAAGGCCCCGGGTGAGCGGATGCCCAACTGCCAAACGCGTTCACCGCCATCCACCCGCCAGGTTCCTGCCACCTGGTTCGTCACCAGCAGGGGCAGGGATCTCCCGTACAAGGGGAGTGCGCCCGCCGCTTCGCGCGCCAGATCGTCCGCGGCCACCGCAGCGGCATCGAAGGCCGCGGGCTGAAGCCAGGTGGTTTGTGCGCACGTCTTCAGCGCGCCTGCCAGGAGCGCGAAGAAGAGGAGCGCTTGGCGAACGGTGTTGCGCGATTCCTTCACGGGGCTCATTTCAACAAGGTGATGTGGCCGAAACCTTGTCGCATCGGCATCTGCAGGCCTTCCACGCGGTAACGGAACGGATAGATGCCGGTCACGGGTTCTTCGCCGTTCACGCGGCCGTCCCAACGCTGGGCCATATCATGGCTTTCGAAGATCACCGCGCCCCACCGGTCGAACACCAGCAGCTCGTACTTGTCCACCAGGCGCCCTTCGCCACCGAAGGTGTCGTTGAACCCATCACCGTCCGGCGTGAAGCTGTTGGGGAAATAAATGGTGGCCGCGGGCGGGCGGGTTTGTATGCTGTCAACGGCCACGCAACCGTCCGGGGTGATGATCTGCAGCACCACCCAATGGGCATCGTAGTCCACGTAGCTGTGCGTCACCTCCAGCGGCCCCGATGCGGTGCCGCCGTCGCCAAAGTCCCACGCCACGCTGTTCCCTGTTGCCGGAACGGTGGTTCCTTGGAAGTGCCATGTGCCCTCCACGATCTCTTCGGCATCGATGGATACCCCGGCGGGGTAGGTGGAGACCATCACCGATGCCGTGGCCAGGGTGCCGCAGGCATCGATCACTTCCACCAGGATGTTGCGTCCTTGGTGGTCCGCGGTCCAATTGATCGGCGTGCCGCTACCATGGCCCGGCCATTCCACCTGGTAGTTGCCTGCACCCCCTTGGATCGCCACCCACAAGGGAACCACTTCACCGGGGCAAACGATGGTGTCGTTGGATACGGTGATGACCAAGGGGTCGTAGTCGTTCACCACGGCCATCAACGTGGTGTCGGCCAAGTTGCCGCACTGGTCGGTCACGGTCACCGTGAACGAGGTGTCGTCATTGACCTCCACCGTGATGTCCGCATTGTTTGATGGACCCGTTCCCGCGGGGCTCCAGGCATAGCTGTAGGCACCGCCACCGCCGGTAACGGAGATCACGCTCAGGACCATGGGCATGCCGGCGCACATCACCGTATCGCCCACCGCGCTGATGCTCAGCGGTGGTGTGGGTCCGGTGGTCACCACCACCTGCCCCTGTGCCGATTGGCCGCACTGGTCCGTAACCTGGAATGTGTACACTTCCTGCACGGCGGCCGGCACGTTCAGTGGGAGGTCCGTCCCAACGATTCCGCCACCATGGGTCCAGGTGTACTGCAGGCTGCCACCGCCACCGGTGACCACCGGCACCAGGTCGGCCTGCCCCAGGCACGGGATCGCCGTGTCCGGCGGCATGGTCAGCACCAGGGGTGTGGGCGGGGCCTGCGATACCCGTATGGAATCACGGGCTTCCGCCCCGCACAGGTCGGTCACGGTGATCACGTAATACACCGGTGGCTGCGCGGCCCCTACGTTCAATACGCTGTCCGTGCCTTGCACTGCGCCGTTCAGCGTCCATTCGTAGGTGTAACCTCCCGATCCATGCTGGACACCCACCAGCAGCTCCGCTTCTCCCAGGCAGGGTATGGCGGTATCCGGCGTCAGGGACAGTTCCATGGGCACATAGTCGGGAAGGGTCACCCAAGCACTGTCGGTCACCGGCACCGTCCAGCAGTCCTTTACCCGCACCCAGAACTGCGTGGTCTGGTCAACGAAGGCAGTGATGCTTGGCGTGGTTTCACCGGTGCTCCAGAGGTAGGTGTAGTCTGCCGGGCTGTTGCCACCGCCGGTCACGGTAGGCGTGAGTGTCACCCCGGAAGGGCAGGTCAATGTGGTATCGGCAAGGTCCACGGCCAGCGGCGGCCGCTGATCGATCGGATAGGTGTAGGTCCTGATCCGCGTTCCATTGCAGGTGATCACGTTGATGATGAGTTCTTCCAGGCCGTCCACATCCACGGGCACGGCAATGGGTACCAGGGCGAAAGAATCCAGCGGGTTGAAGTGGACGCTGTCGATGATCGCGGGAAGTACGTCCACCCCGTTGGTGGCCGTGCCTCCTGTGCTGACCTGCAGCCACTCATCGAGATAGAAGCCGCCAAGCCGGTGGAAACGCAAGTACACGCTGTCGCAATCGGTTTCGATGAAGGTGGTATCCGTGGCGTTGTATTCCACGTTGGGGCCGGGGTCCACCGTGAGCTTGAAGCGGTCCGTGCTGGTGAAGGAGCCCTGCTCCAGCCACACCGCCGAAGGGAACCAGTTGTCGCCCACGTTGCCCACGGCCAGCTTCATGTGGTAGGTCTGCCCGCATTGCACCGCCGCACTGGCCGTGAGCACCACGGTCATTCCGTTGTGCTGGATGTAATAGGGGTCGGTGTTGTACGGAGCTTCCAACTGGGCCACGCCCCCGGGTGGTTGCGGGAAAGGCCATTGTCCACCGTTGTATCGGTAGTAGGCCGAGTTGGACTGCCAGTTGGGATCGGCGGCAAAGCAGGGTGCGAAGGGGTCGGTCCAGGGGCCGTTCGCGTTGCTGGCGTCCATCAGTCCGCTGTTGACCGTATTGATGGATACCCGCGATAGGCTGCCCGGTACAAAGGCCAAGTTCATGGCATTGTTGGTGAAGGGACCATTGATGTTGGTGGGGATGCCTGGCCCGCTGATGAAAAAGCCGAAGCAGTCGTTGTATGAACTGCAGGCCCAGCGCTCGTATTCCTCCGAACTGAACACGTACCGCACGCTCACCATGTCGTTGGTGGGGATGAAGTCGAATTCCAGCACGGATTTGTTGCCGATGTTCGACCCGCCGGAGACCTGCCAGTTGGGCCAGGCGCTGAGCTGGCTCAGATCGATGTCGGGGCTGTTCCAGAAGCCGCCACCACCCATGCCCCCCCCCAGCTCCATCAGTTGGTTGTTCGGGCCTGCCAGGTGAGTTGCGGCGTTGTTTGTGCACAAGAAAACACCGCTGTTGATGCCCAGGCTGGTGTTTGAGCCGTTGAAGCGGCCGATCTGCCCCAAAGTGGTGAACAAAGGGGCCACCACATTGCCGGGGTTGCCGTTGAACGTGACGTTGGAGGCAAAGACGCCCGGGCCCATCAGGAGCGTCTGCACCAGCGTGGTGGGGGCTTGGGTCTGGTTGATGATCAGTTGCGCTTGCACCGGCGGGAAGGCACACGCCACGCAGAGCAGCACGGTAAAGCGGCTTGGCGGTATGAGCTTCCGATGCGTCATCGAAGCAGGGTTACATGGCCTGTTAATGTGGCGGAACCGGGTTCATCCGGGGTGACGATGAAGTAATAGGTGCCGTCGGGTGCATCATGCCCGTCCCAACCTTGGGCCAGGGCACGGCTGCTGAAGATCACCTGCCCCCAGCGGTTGTAGATCTCCATTTGGCCGGGGGCGCCTTTGTAACCAATGGGCAGGAAACGGTCATTCTGCCCGTCGTTGTTGGGGCTGAACACGTTGGGCATCTCGATCACCCCGGGGTCGATCACCAGGATCATGGACTGCACCGTGTCCACGCAGCCGTTTGCGCTGGCCACCACCAGCAGCACAGGGTAGCTGCCCGGTACCGTGGGGAAAGCGGCACCCAAGGCTTGTTCATCGGAGGAAGACGGCGAGGCATTGCCCAGGTCCCACCACCAGGAGATGATCCCGCCGGACCCACCGCCGCTGAGCTGCACATACGGTGCTTCGGCGTTCACCGGGTTCGGCGTGGCGGTGATCTCGCCGTTCACGGCGGAGTACACCGTGATCGCACCGGGGATCAAGGTGTCGGCACTGCAACCTGCGCTGTTCAGCACCGTGAGGGATACATCATAGCTGCCTGCCGTGGAAAAGGTGTGGCTGAAGCTGCTGTCGCTGCTGGTGGTGCCGTCGCCCAGGTGCCAGGCTACCGTTTGTGTGCCCAATCCGGTGCTGTCGCTGAACTGCACGGTGAGGGGGGCACACCCAGCAGTGGGGTCCCACACCGGTCGCGGAATGGGCCAAGTCGCTGGCGGCAGGTAAGCGCTGCCCATCAGGCATTCACCGTCCACTTGGCCGGCCAGGGTATAGGTGCCTCCGCTGTACGCTCCGCCACTGATGTCCAATGCGGCGTTGGTTTGTCCTGCCAAGGCCACACCGTCCAAATACCACTGGTAGCCCGAAACCGCGGCCGGCGGAACCGCCGTGGCGGTGGCATCATCGGCGCACAGGCTCCCGGCCGTGGATACGGGCAGCACCAACTGGTCGCTTGCAATGGTGAGCATCAGGTCGTCCACCAGGAAGTAGGGCAAGCCGTTGTAGGTCTCCCCCGTATTGGGATTGTAGACCGTGCCTCCACCCAGGGAAGCGGGGGTGTCGCAGGCACCGCCGATCATGATGGTATGAATGTCCTGCGTAGGCGTGAAGGTGATGGAGACCCGCGTCCATTCCCAAGCTGGTTGTACGTCCACGCGGCCCAGCTCATTCCAACCGGGCAGGTAGCCGATGCAGTCGAGGGTGTTGATGGGGAACTCCACGCACGCGTTCGCATAGCCGAAGAGGGCCAATGGAAGCTGCTCGGAGAACGGCGCCACATAGGAAGCCTGTGCCAAAGTCTGTGAGTGGGTGCCGTTGGTAATGGCCGTGGAGATCCACATCGATAGGGTGTAGGTGACCCCGGCCAGCAGGGGATTGGAGGGCAACGGGTAGGTCAGGCAGGTGCCCACGTACTCATAATATCCAGGGCCCGCATAGAAGCCCACGGCGCCGTCGCCGTCCGGAGGCGGCAGGTTGAAGCCCACGGGCGAATAGCCGCATTCGTTGAAGTAGTCCGATGTGGCGCCGGTGGCCTGGTGCCATCCCGTGGCGCAATCCAACCAGGGCGGCGAGAACATGGACACGAACCCGAAGGGGCAGCAGCCCCGCTCCTCGAAGGAATGGTTGCGTATGTAGCTCTCCACGCCGCTGCCGATCACCGAGGTGGAGCAGGGGCACTCGGGGTCGTTCAGGTCGATCAAGCCATCGCCATTGTCGTCCAGTCCGTTGTTGCAGATCTCCACTTGGGCCAACAGGGCGGAAGGGAGCGCAAAGGCGAGGAGGAAGGCCTGCAGGGCTTTCATCGGCAAGGTGGAAGGGTTCAAGCTTTGTTGGCCGGGAGAAGCCAGTTTCGTGGAGAGCGGGGCAAGAGCGGTTACTTGGGGGGCAAGATAGTGCAATGCAATAGGTTGGTGAAATTGTTTGTAGAATTATTGCTACAGACTAGTGAGTGACGGTTTCAGCCCGTGAACGGTTGCCTTGGGCAGTGGATCGGTAGCATGTGCCAGCGGGAGGTGAAGGCGGATCTTGGTGCCGGTCCCGATGGCGCTCTCCACGGCGAAGGTGCCGCCCAAGAGCTGCAGCAGATCGGCCACGATCAGCAGGCCCAAGCCCTGCACATCGCGCTCCCCGTCCTCGTTCATGGCTCCCAAGGCGCCTTTGCCCTGCACGCGCAAGGCATGCTTGAGAGCGGCTTCGGGCATCCCGCTCCCGGTGTCATCCACCTGCAATAGGTACTGCCCGTCCAATGCCCCGCCCGAAACACGGACATGGCCTGCTTTGGTGTGGGTCACCGCATTGGCCACCAAATTGTGCAGCACAATGGAAAGCACGTTGCGGTCGGTGTGCAGGATATCGTCCAAGGGCACTTCATTGAGCAGCCGTATTCCTTTCTCTGAAGCGCGTTCGCGCTCCATGGCCAGCACCTCGTCCACGAATGGATGCGCGGCCACATTGCGCATGCGCAGTTCGATGCGCCCGTCCTGCCGTTTGATCCACTGGAGCAATCCCTGTGCATTGGCGTGCAGTTTCTCCGAGGAACGGGCGATGTCGTCCAAGGTGTCATGCAACCGCTGTGGCTCCTGTTTCTCACGTCCCTTGGCCATCCGGTTGGATACCCGGGCGATGAAGCGGAGCGGGGTGACAATGTCGTGGGAGATGATCGAGACCAGCATCTCCTTCATTTCAAGCGACCGCCGCAACACGTTGTTTGCGTCGGTCAGCTCACCGGTCCGTTGCCGCACCACCCGCTCCAATTGCAGGTTCTTGCGCCTCAATCGGGCGGCATTCAGCCGCACAATGGCCCAGAGCACCACCACGAGTGCCACCAGGCACAGGCCAATGAACCAGAAGGAGCGGTAGAAGGGGGTAGGAATGATGAACCGGAGCACCACGATATCGCCATCACCGCGCAAAGCGGCACCGAGCTTTCGTACCCGCAGGATGGTCTCGCCCGGGCGAAGGGTGGAAAGGCGCAGTTCATGCTGCCCGGCGCGCATGGGCGTCCATCGGCTTTTGTCCGGTTCATTGGTGAGCGCATATTCCAACCGGGCATTCTCAGGTCCGCCCCAGTAGGCCAGGGAAAAGCCCACGACCACCTCGCCATGGTCCCAGTTCAACGAATACTTATGGCCTGGTGCCATGGGCTTGCCGTCCACCACCACTTGTTCCAACAGGACCGCTTCCGAGGGGTAGGCATCCGGAATGTCCTCGGGCCGGAACCAGACCAGTCCGTCCATGGTGGGGAAGGAGGCCCATCCATCGCCGGTGCGCACAAAGGCCGGGCTACACCCCCCGTTGAACTCCGAATTGCGGATGCCCGATTTCTTCCCATAGTAGGCGAAGTAGACTTGCTGGGTGGTGTCACGGGTCCAATGGTCCAGATCGTCCATGCGTACACGGAACAACCCTTGATTGGTGCTCATCCATAGGAATCCGGCCTGGTCGGCCATGAAGGCGTGCACATGGCTCAGGAAGCCGTCATTGTCCATGGGCAGGTGGTACAAGCGGCCATCCCGGAACAGGTAGGCACCGCTGCCATAGGTGCCAATGAAGAGCCCGTGGTCCAGCACGGCCAAGGCCCGCGCGCATACGCGTTCCAAGCCGGGAACCGGCGCCCAACTGCCGTTGTTGTCCGCTTGGTATACGCCGGAACAGGTGGCCACCCAAAGCGCCCCGCCGGGCCCCAGGCACAGGGCTGTGGGGCGCAAGGACAAATCGCCCTCGTTCATCGGGTTGGTCAGTACAACCTCGCCGTCCGTTGCCTTGTAGATGCCCTTCGCCGTACCGATGAACATCGAGGCGCCCACTTCCAGGAAACAGAGCGGCCGCATGGGGGACTGTACCATGCGCTCTTCCGCCAAGGCGGCATCATACCGGTAGAGCGTGTCTCCCCGGCCGTACCAATAGCGCTGGTCCCGGTCCAGGATGATCGCCGATTCATCGAATCCGCGGATGGGTGGCGGGGCGTCCACGCACCCGCTGGCATTGAATACCCTGGCCTGGCCCCGCGTACTGGAGAGCACACCTCGGTGCCCATAGGGTGCTTGGGCGAAGTAGGCGTTGTTCACGCCTTCCCCGCTGGCTTCGCACAACAGGCTGGTCATGGTGTTCCTGCGGTACAGGAACAAGCCTTTGGTATCGGTGCCAATGGCCAACACCTGTCCCTGGTGCAGCCACACCAAGGCACCTACCTTGCAGTCCTTGGGCAGTTGGAGGGGTACCGGCACGGCCGTCAGGGTTTGCCCGTCCGCGGAGGTGTGCAGCACAAACAATTGGTCGGAGGCAATGAGGCTGACCAACCGGCTCTTCTGGTCCCAGTTCAGGCGCCACGTAGGTTGCCCGTCCCGCAGTTCCGGTACCGGCAGGCCGTGCGTGGCCACGGGAATGGCCCGGCGTTGCCTCAGGTCGATCCGGTAGCCCTGCCCGGCGGTATCCAGCATGAACAGCCGCCCCTCCAGGGTGAACAGGTGCGACCACTTGCCCCGGGGTATGGCGAAACGGTCCACCAGCATGGTGTCTTCATACACCATCAATTCGCCATCGGTGCGCATGCACCATTTGCCCGCGCCCATTGGAATGAGGCGGACACTGTAAGGCCATTCGCGCTTCCCTTCGAGCATGGAATCAGGGTCCAGGGCCCGTACCACCGCGTGTGCCGAAACACCCATGCCCGCGAAGCGCGACAGCGGTTTGCGGGCCGGCGCGCTGTCGGTGATGGGGGTCAGGCCGCCATCTTTGTAGAGATACTGCCGGCTGCCAGCATCGCGGATCACGAATGCATCCGTGGACACCGGCACGATCTCCAGCACGCGGCTGGGCCGCATTCCTTCGGGTGCTGAAAGGCCGATCTGCTTGAATTTTTCCCCGTCAAATCGCACCAATCCTCCTTCCGTGCCGATGAGCAAAGCACCCCATGGGTCGTGTTCCATGGCATGCACCCGGTTCTGGAGCAGCCCATTTTCCGATGTGAACTGTTCCCAAGTCCAGGTTTCTTGGGCCTGCAAGGGCCTGCACCAGGCGGCTGCGGTCCCCAGCGTCACCAACGTCAGCCCTCTGAGGGCCGTTCGGAGCCAGGGTCTTTGTGTCATTCCACGTGGTGCCTGTGGGCTTTGGCCAGGCGCTGGAGGTCCAACAGGTTGGTCACACCCAGCTTGTCGAAGAGCCGGGCCTTGTACGTGGCCACGGTGGAAGGCTGCAGGCCCATGCGCAAGGCGATGTCCTTCACGCCCATCCCCGCAAGCATGTCGTCCATTACACTCACCTCCCGGTCGGAGAGCAAGTTGAACGGATTGGCCTTGGCCTCTTCGTCCTTGTGTATTTCTTCCAGGCGGTTGCCCACCGGTTCGCTTACGTACGGCTTGCCCTGCAACACATGCCGGATGGCCCGGGTCACTTCCACCTCGGAGGATTCCTTGCTCAGGAAGCCCGACGCGCCCAAGGCCAGTACCCGTTGGGCATATACTTTTTCGGACCGCATGGTGTACACCAGTACGCGCATGGACGGATGTTCCTGGCAGATCTTTTCCAAGTGGTCCAAGCTGCTTCCATCGGTCAGCTGCAGGTCCAGGACCAGCATGGAAGGTTCCTTCCGCTTGATCGCTTGGAGCAGTTCGCTGCAGGTGGCTACTTCATCCACGTTCGAAGCATGGAACTGGTCATGAAGAAGGTCTCGCAGGCCGCGGCGCACGATCACGTGGTCATCTGCCAATAGAAAGCTGTGGTCCATGGGGTGCTCAAGAGGCTTAAGGTATGAAATGTGGCCAAAATTCTACAGCTGCGCCCAATTCCCGCTTGTAGGTTGCACCCGATTTCCACCGTGAGGTGAAAGTCCATTCGCCCTGAATGGCCGGGTCAGTTTCGGATGTCCCACATGGCTTTGAGAGTAGCCGGTGGGGCATGGAGAGCCGAAGCCTGATCCGGTGGAAGGGGCCGGATGACACTGGTATCAGCGGGGCGGACGTCATGCGCACTGTGGAGAGTGGGGCAAGAGTGGCTGCTTACAGCTTGATTTGACCAGTGGAACACCAAGCTGGCACCTATCCGGTTGTTCCGGATCGGTGCCCTTGGTCGTTTCCAAGGCTGCCACAAGCAAGGCGCAATATACAGAAACGGAACGCTCGGTGCGGCGGGCTGAGCGACCAGCCCAGGGCCACCGCCATTTCATGCTCCGCCGATCGGGTGATGAAGTGCGACCTCCTTCGGTGTCGTGCTTCATCGTTGATATGAATTGCTACGCTCGATGACCCCTCCGGGGTCAAGCCCAAGACCAAATGCGCGACCCCAAGGGAGTCGCCGAGCGTTGCATATCCCACTTATCAGCGTTAACGACCCTGAAGGAGAACGCACACGAACTGGCCCATGGATCGCGGCAAAAGGAGCCAATGGCCTTGGCGACCAGCCACCTTGAGCCGCGTTTTCCGCATCGGGCATGCACGGCTTGCGTCATCCCCACCTGCCAAGTGTACCCTGGATCCCCTCAACAGGTCAGAGCCGCCGAACAACCAAGCTGGGCAGGGGCAGGCCTGCCGACCTCTTCCCAGCCGTGTTGGTCGGAGGCCATCGCAAGTCCATCACCGGCGCAACCGGTGGTAGTACGGGTTGGGCAGGGCCGTGGGCGCTTGCTTGTAGCTCCATTGGCCGGAGGGAGCGGGCTTTGGACGGGAGCCGGGCCATGGCGGGCGGGCAAGTGTCGCCGGCCCCATAGGCTACAATAAGTCTACTTCTGCAGCACCGTGAACGTGAAGGCGTACTTGTGCCGCTCGTCCGCTTTGTGTTTTTCGTTCCACACCTCTTTCCAGCCTTTCCCAATGTCTGGAAAGAGGATGTCGCCGGCAGGCTTGCCATGTACCCGGGTCAGGTAGAGGCGGTTCACCAGGCCCTCTTCGAAGGCTTCGGTGTAGAGCTGCCCGCCACCGATGATGAAGACCTCCTTGACCTCGGCATGGCGGGCCAGGTCCAGCGCATCTTTCAGCGAATGGACCACGGTGGCGCCCGGTGCCTGGTAGCCCGCGTCGCGGGTCACCACGATGTTCACCCGGTCGCGCAAGGGACGGAAGCGGGGCGGAATGCTCTCATAGTTCTTGCGCCCGCTGATCACATGGTGGTTCAGGGTGGTGCGCTGGAAGAACTTCATGTCGTCGGGCAGGTTCCAGGGGAGCTGGCCTTCCTTGCCGATCACGCCGTTCTCGGCCACGGCTGCAATAGCGCTGATGATCATACGGAAACGGAGGCTTTGATGTGGGGGTGCGGGTCGTAGTTGAGCAGTTCGAAGTGCTCGTACCGGAACGCAAAGATGTCTTTCACGCTCGGATCGATGTGCAGGGTGGGCAGGGGCCGGGGTTCGCGGCCCAGTTGAAGTTCGGCCTGTTCCAAGTGGTTCAGGTAGAGGTGCACATCGCCGAAGCTGTGCACGAATTCGCCGGGCCGGAGGCCGCAGACCTGGGCCACCATCAGGGTGAGCAGGGCGTAGCTGGCGATGTTGAAGGGCACCCCGAGGAAGGTGTCGGCACTGCGCTGGTACAGCTGGCAGGAGAGCTTGCCGTCGGCCACGAAGAACTGGAAGAGGCAGTGGCACGGAGGCAGGGCCATGCGGTCCACGTCGGCCGGGTTCCACGCCGTAACGATCAAGCGGCGGCTGTTGGGGTTGGTCTTGATCATCTGCACCAGCTTGGCGATCTGGTCGATGTGCCCGCCATCGGGTGTGGGCCAGTTGCGCCACTGGTAGCCGTATACCGGGCCGAGGTTCCCTTCGGCATCGGCCCATTCGTCCCAGATCTTCACGCCGTTTGCCTGCAGGTATTTGATGTTGGTGTCGCCTTGCAGGAACCAGAGCAGCTCGTGGATGATGCTCTTCACGTGCAGCTTCTTGGTGGTGAGCAAGGGGAAGCCGTCCGCGAGGTTGAAGCGCATCTGGTGGCCGAAGCAGCTCAACGTGCCGGTCCCGGTGCGGTCGCCCTTGCGCACGCCGTGTTCCAGAAGGTGGCGGAGCAGGTGGTGGTATTGTTCCATGGCTGGGGCAAAAGTACCGCGTGGGGAGGCGATGCGGACCGGCTTGTGTTCAGTCCATCGTTCCTGGCTGGGGCCGTTTGCGCATGCCGGAGACGGAGCCGATCAAGCGGTCCTTCATGCGGTCATAGTAGGACTTGCCGTCCAGGCCATGTGCCACCATCGAGGCGATCATGGCGGCGTACATCAATTGCAGGATTGCGCTGTGGCGGTCGGTCATCTCCAGGATGATGATGGCGCTGGTGAACGGGGAGCGGGTGATGCCGGTGAGCAAGGCGCACATGCCGCCCAGGACCAGGATGTTGAGTTGGCCGCGATCCACGCCGAACCAATGGCCGAAGAGGCCGCCGATGGAAGCGCCGGCGGAAAGGGCGGGCCCGAAGAGCATGCCGGCACTGCCGCTTCCACTGCTCAGGATGGATCCCAGCAGGCGGCCGGCGACATCCTTTACCGAGGGTGCGGGGTCGGTGCTGAAGAGGTACCGGTCCATGAGGGCTTCGCCACTGCCCATGGCCGATGGCCCGAAGGCTTGCACCACGCACGCGAAGGCCATGGCGCACAGCAGAACGAATGCGGCCTGTGCCCAACGGAGACGGATCGCCCGCCGCAGTTTGTCCACCACCAGCACGGCCTTGCCCGAGAGCACACCGGCTGCGCCTGCCACCGCACTGATGGCCAACAGGGTGTACATGAACGAGGGGCCCACCCGTTCCAACTTGGGGTAGCCCAGCAGCAGGTAGGGGCCCAAGAGCCACTGGGCGGTCATGCCGCTGATGATCACCGAGCTGAGCACGGCGGTGCGGAACTTGCCGATGTGCGAGCGGGTGAGTTCTTCCATGGCGAAGACGATGCCGCCCAGCGGGGTGTTGAAAGCAGCGCTCAATCCGGCGGCCCCGCCGGTGACCAGCATGACGCGGCGGCTCACTTTCGGCCAGAAGGGCGGCAGCAGTTTGTGCACCACCCGGTAAATACTGCCGGCGATCTGCAGGATGGGGCCTTCGCGCCCCACGGAAGCGCCGCCCAGCACCATGGCCAGCGTGGCCCCGATGCGGGCGAAGATGATCCGCACATTGAGGAAGCGCCAGCTGCCGTCGTGCTTCTCTTCGTCATCGGCCACTTCCGCCGCTGCGATCAATTGCGGCACGCCGCTGCCGCCGGCCAGGGGCGCAAAGCGAGTGACCAGCCACCAGCTGGTGAGGAAGGCCAGCGGTGCGGTGACGAAGATCCACCAGGGGTGTTCGGCGATCAGCGCCGTATTGCGGTGTTCCAGCCATACGAACAGCTTGGTGAAGCCAACGGCCACCAACGCGGTGGTGACAGCCGCCACCTGGTAGGGCAGGGCCAGCATCCACAGGTCGCGCAGGCGGGTGCCCATGCCCGAATGGCGCACCTTGCCCAGCAGCACGGCCAGGGTGCGCTGCATGCGTGCCCACGGTCCAGGCGGGTTGTTGTCGTTCGCCCCTTCCACGGCGCAAGGTTAGGGCTGCGGGGCCGTCGGCTTGTTGTTGGCCCGCCAAGTTCTTCAACGATCCACTGACGATCCCCCGTTCAACTTCCGGCTTTACAGAAGCATTCCTGCGATCGTCGCGCTCATGTAGCTGGCGAGCGTACCGCACAGAAGGGCTTTGAGCCCCAGGCGGGCCAGGTCGCCACGCCGTTCGGGCGCCAGCTCGCCGATGCCGCCGATCTGCATGCCCACGCTGCTGAAGTTGGCGAAGCCGCAAATGGCGACGGAGACGATCAAGAGGCCCTTTTCCGTCACCACCGGTGTGGTGTTCGACGTGAGGTTCATGAAGGCCACGAACTCGTTGATGGTGAGCTTCTGGCCCAGCAGGGTGGCTGCGTTGGCCACGTCCTGTGCGGGCACGCCCATGGCCCAGGCCATCGGGTAGAAGAGTTTCCCGAAGATCCAGTCCAAGGAGAGGTCGAGGTCGGCGCTGAAGAGGTGGCCGATGCGGACCAGGCCATAGTCCACCAAGGCGATCAGGGCGATGAAGCCGATGAGCATGGCGATCACGTTCATGGCGATACGGAAGCCGTCGCCCGCGCCGTGGCTGATGGCATCCACGGTGTTGATGTACGGGCTCTTCACCTCCAGCTTCACCTGGCCCATGGTCTGGCTTTCCTCGGTCTCGGGCCATACCATCTTGCTGATCACCAAGGCGCCGGGCGCGGCCATCAGGCTGGCGGCGATGAGCTTGGGGGCGAGGTCCATGCCGGCCTGTGCGCCCATGGCCACGTACACCACCAGGATGCTGCCGGCGATGCAGGCCAGGCTGCCGCTCATGCTGGCCAGCAGTTCGCTCTTGGTCATGCCTTTGAGATAGGGGCGGATCATCACCTGGGCCTCCACCTGCCCCACAAAGGCGCTGGCCGCGTTGCTCAGTGCCTCGGCACCGCTCACGTGCATCACCCGGTTCATGGCCTTGGCGATCACTGAAACGATGCGTTGCATGATGCCCACGTGGTAGAGGACGGCCACGATGATGCACACCAGGATGATGGTGGCGGTGATGTTGAAGGCGAAGACGAAGCCGCCATGCGTGTAGTTGGCGATGGAGCCGTCCGGCTGCACGGTGGTGATGCCTCCGTACACGAAGGCGGCACCTTCGCGGGCGAAGCCCTCGATCCGCTGCATGCCCTTGCCCATTTGTTGGAAGAAGCCTGTCACGGGCGGCACCTTCAAGACCAACACGCCGATGAGGAGCTGCAGGCCCAGGCCGCTGAGCACGGTGCGGTAGTTGATGCGCTTGCGGTTGTTGCTGGCGAGGTAGGCGATGCCCAGGATGAGGGCGATGCCGATAAGGCCTTGGAATCGTTCCATGCAGGTGGTGGCAGGGCGGTCAATGTAATCGGAAATCGGGATACCTGCTGCGGGCGGTCCACCGTAGCCAGGTAGCGCCATGTCTTCAGCAGCGCGGGCCCGCAACCGGCCGGGCCCACCACGAAAACCCAGGCGGCCGATGGCGCCCTGTGCTTGAACGGACCCCTACGCGCCTTTCACCAGCGGTTTGATCACGTTCCTGCGCACCCAGCGGGGCAGGATGATGGCCCCGATGAGGATGTACGGGTAGTAGCTCACCAGGCGCCAAAGCAGGGCGATGGCCGGGGCCAGGCCAGGGGCCACATACATGCCCAGGAAGTCGTTGAAGATGAACTCCGCCAGGCCGCTGCCGCCAGGGGTGGGGCTGAGCAGCACAATGATGCCCATGACCACCTGCTTGGCGTATACCACCAGGTCGCTGAATTCGATGCCGTTGGGGAAGGCGTGCAGGATGCAGTTGACGATGCTGTAGCGGGCGGTCCAACTGGCGAAGGTGGAGAGCAGCGCGGGCCACCAATAGCCCCAACCCTGGTGCTTGAGGCCCTTGGCGGCCACAATGAGCTGGTCGCCGGTGGTGACCGCCGAACGCCGCCAGCGCCGGAGCAGGGGCGCGCTGAAGAGGCCCACCAGTGCCCGTTTCACGAACACGGGGTTGACGAACAACGCGTAGGCCACGAAGAGCTTGTAGGCGAGGATGATGAAGTACACCGTCCAGAATGCCACGAAGATGCTCTTGCCCAGGAAGGTGCCGTTGAACTCGGAGCCTTGGAAGAGGGCGTTGTGGCCCACCAGTACGTACACCAAGGGGGCCATCACCGCCAGGAAGATGCCGTCCAAGAAGGAGGTGAAGGTGATCACGGTGATGCTGGCGCCCGTATCGATGCCCTCGCGGGTGAGGAACCAGATGGCGAAGAGGAAGCCCCCGCCGATCAGGCCCGGGGCCAAGGCGCTGGCGAATTCCCAGAGCATGATCACCACGAAGGCGCGCCACCACGTGAGCTTGTTCCCGGTGAGGTGGCGGATGCGGACCATGTACATCCAGTCGCGCACCACCAGGCTGCCCAAGGCCAGCACCATCCAGAAAGTGGTGTTCCAGGTCCACTGAACGGCCTCCAGGGCGCCCAGGTCGGCGGTTTGCCAGATGAGCAGCGCGGTGATGCCCAGGCCGATCACCACGGGCATCAGCATTTTGGCCACACTGAAGTTCTTCAGGATGTCCGCCTCGTTGTTCACCATGCTGGGGAACAGTTGCCGATCGTTGGGGATGCAGCGGCGTTCATCGGGATCGGCGTGTGGGGCCTGCGGCAGGGCGCTCAGTTGGTGCCCTCGCGGCGCTTGAGTTCGTCGCGCAGCTTGGTGGCGCCTTCGTAGTCCTCGGCTTCCAAGGCTTCCTTCAGCATCAGGCGCAGTTCCTCGGGGCTGGCGTTGTGCAGGTCCTTCTTGCCGGCTGGTTCTTCCGGCGCAGCCTGCGAGGTGGTCTCCTCTTCGCCTTCCTCCATCTTCAGCCCGGCCGCGGCCAGGATGAATTCGTAGGTGTGGATGGGGCAGTTGAACCGCAACGCCAGGGCGATGGCATCGCTGCTGCGGGCGTCCACTTCCACGCTGCGGCCGTTCTGGTGCAGCACCAGTTTGGCGTGGAAGATGCCCTCCACCAGGTCGTTGATCACCACTTCCTGGAGGTTGATGGTGAACTCGTCGCAGAAATTCTTGAACAGGTCGTGGGTGAGGGGCCGGGCCGGGCGGATGTTCTCCACTTGGATGGCGATGGCTTGGGCTTCCACCCCGCCGATGATGATCGGCAGGCGGCGGTCGCCGTGTTTCTCCGCCAGGATCAGGGCATATGCACCTGCATGGGTATGGCTGTACGTGATGCGGAGGAACTTCAACTCGACCTTTTCCATGGTTTCGGTGGCGGGGCGGTGAAGTTAATCCACGGGGCGCTGCCTCCGGTGCTTCGCAATTGCCAGTTGTCAGTTGTCAGTTATCAGATTCCGCCCCAGCTTCCATCGCTTTCGTCTGGTTCGTTCGCTCCCAGGCGCATTGCGCCCTGGTCTTTGGTGGTGACAGCAGTGAAATCAATGGTCATGCTGAACAAGCCAACGATCCTGACAACCGACAACCGACCACCCACACCTGACCACTACCGCTCCGCATTCAACTTCTTGGCCGCCGCGATCAACTTGGGCAGCACCTCGAAGGCGTCGCCCACGATGCCATAGTCGGCGGCCTTGAAGAAGGGCGCTTCGGGATCGTTGTTGATCACACAGATCACCTTGCTGCCGTTCACGCCGGCCAGGTGCTGGATGGCGCCGCTGATGCCGATGGCGATGTACAGGTTGGGCCGGATGGCGATGCCCGTTTGGCCCACGTGCTCGTGGTGTGGGCGCCAGTCCATGTCCGAGACCGGACGGCTGCAAGCGGTGGCGGCATGGAGTTCCTGGGCCAACGCCTCCACCAGGCCCCAGTTCTCGGGGCCTTTCATGCCGCGGCCGGCGCTCACCACGATCTCGGCCTCGGGCAAGGGGATGCCTTCACCGGCCTTGCGCACCTCCTTCACGGTGACTTTGGCTGCGCCGAGGTCGCCGGCGTATTCCTCCACGGTGGCATGGCCTTGCACGGCCCCCACCGGGATGCTGTTGGGCAGCAGGCTCACCACCTTCACGGTGGTCTTTACGTCCACCCAGGCCTGGGCCTTGCCGCTGAACACATTCCGCTTGATCAGCCCTTGCTCGTTGGGCAGGGTGGTGGCACCGGCCACCTCGCCGGCCTTCAAACGGGC
>JAGPDT010000100.1:0-1552 GCA_018057455.1 Flavobacteriales bacterium
ACGAACGCGTGCAGGAGATCGAAGATCCCGAGCTGGCCACCAAGCGCACAAGGGCGTTGTACAAAGCCAAAGGCTACAGCGACGACTGGATCGAAAAGCGGATGCGCTCCATTGCCATCCGCGATGAGCTCACTGATGAATGGAAGAACCGAGGCGTGAAGGAGCAGCGCGAATACGCGATCCTCACGGCGGAGATCAGCGAGGCCACCTTCGGCCTCACGCCCAGCGAGTACAAGCGCTTCAAGCAGTTGAAGCGGGAGAACCTGCGTGATCACATGACCGACCTGGAACTCATCTTTTCTATGTTGGGCGAGGCTGCCACCACCGAGATCGCGCGCAACCGCGATGCGCAGGGTTTCCCAGAGAACAAGAAAGTCGCACGGACCGGTGGCGAAGTGGCCGGCAAAGCGCGCGAGGACCTCGAAGCAAAGAGCGGCCGGAAGGTGGTTTCGAGCGAGAACTATTTATCGCTTACACAAGGCGGAAAAAAGGAAAAGCACTTGACCCAAGCTTCGCCGAAAAGGCGTTCCAAGAAGAAGTGAGCCGCATGGGCACTTGACGTTGCACCCTTTCGTGGCCGTCGCCCTGTGGCACCCGCTCACTTCGCGGCCTTCCACCGCGCCACCGCCGTGCTGTCCTGCAACAACGTCAGTGTTTCCCCCTCCAGTTTGAAGTGGTCCACCTTGGGCAGTGCCGCGTGCAGCGCTTGTTCGGTGCTCATGTCCGGGCAGGCCTTCATGGTGCTGCCCAAGTTGCCGAAGGTGAGGCCGTCCGCGCCTGTGCGGTGGTAGGGCCCGAAGAAGTTGTTGCAGCCGGCGTTGCCGTTGGCCAAGCTGTCGGCGGCGTTCAGCGTGAACTGGATGGTGTCCATATCAGCACCGATCACCACGGCGGCACCATTCAACTCCACCAGTTCCCAGCGGGTGCCTTCCAGCGCGATGGCTGTGGCGGGAGCTTCCGGGGCTACGGCCACCTTGGTGGTATCGGTAGTGGCGGGCAGGTTGGTATCGGCGGGGGTGCCGCAGGAGGCCATCAGCAGTGCGAGGGCGGGAATGAGGAGATAGCGCATGGCTCAAAGGTAGCGGTGGCGCTTGGTCTTGGGCCTGGATCGTGCAGGGTCATCGCCTCCTAACGCGCCGCCGGTCGGGTGATGTAGTGCGACCACCTTCGGGGTCGTGCATTATCGTTGATACGAATTGCTACGCTCTTTGACCCCTCCGGGGTCAAGCTCAATACCAAATGCGACTCCCGCCGTACGGCGGGAGTCGCACAGCGTTGAATATCCCACCTATCAACGTAAACGACCCGCCGTACGGCGGGGGTCGCACACGAACTGGCCCATAGATCGCGGCAATAAGAGACGGCGGCCCTGCTGGATCGTGGATCAGATCCCCATCCGCGCGGCGCGTGCATCGATCAGCTCCACATACCGCTCCTTCAATTCTTCCGGCACGAAGCCCAGTGGGATGAACGCCTTCCACTTCGGCAGCGCCTTTGCGAAGCGGTTGAAGAGGTTGCCGATGGCGCGCTCGTTCAATCCGCCGGCACGCAT
>JAGPDT010000100.1:1652-8808 GCA_018057455.1 Flavobacteriales bacterium
TCGTTGATCAGCAGGGCGGACGGCACCAGGTCGTAGGCGGGGCTGAGGTGAATCGATCCGTCGCTGCCATGGAGCAAGGAGAAGTTCTTCAGATGCATGTCGGCGTTGCCGGTGAGGAAGCTGAAGAGCACTTGCTCGTAGAACGTGATGATGTCCAGCTGGAAGTTCGTTGCATGGCGCGCAATGGCCTTCACGATCTGCTCATGCGAACCCCTGTACTTGTGTTCGGTTTGGCGTTCAGTGAGCTGGCACATGTCCTCCATGTGCAGCTTTTGCACCTTGCCGCTACCAGGCTTGCCAAGGCGATCCACGCGGCGCGTGATATACGCGAGCGTTCCATCCTGCATGGGCAGCAGGCCATGCGGAACGGTGCGTATGCCGCTCAGTTCCGCGAGGTGCATGGTGAGGTCCTCCAGCTCCACCATGTGCGGGTAGTTCGGCGTGGGTGGCTTCAGGATGTGGCTGCCCCACGCGCCAAGGATCGTGAACCGGTCGGGCGAGTCGGATGACTTGCCGTGCATGAGGCTGAGCGACAACTTCGTTTGCACGCCGGCAACCGTGGCACTGCGCAACACGCTTTGCTCGGCCAGCCCCAGGATATCCGCTTCCGTGAACGGCACCACGGGCGGCCCGGGCGTGCCGAAGAGTTTGCGGCTGCAACGCGCATGATAGCGCTGATCCGGAACATCGAGCGGCCTGTAACAACCGAGGCACTGTGCGTTAGGCATCGGCTTGCGGGTTGTCCATCGGTTCGATGCTTACTGCGCCTATGCAATCCCGGCAACAGGCTAGTAACAGGCCCATGCGGTCACGTGGATGTACCTTCCAACTCTTTTCCGCTATGCTTAGCATCCAGCCTTCGGGGATCAGGCCATCGAAGAAGGGGAAGAGCACCTGATCGCGGAACGGCGTTTCCTGCAACGGCAGGGTAAGGCTCACCGGTTCAGCATCCTCTTTGTTGACATAGTTGGGCCGATAGGTGAACACAAACTCGCGATCCTCTTCCCAAAGGATGCCGACCCACTGATCGTGCAGCAAGACCTTAGCCGTTCGCATCTGTCTCATCCCGCTTGCGGGGACTTGCCGTATTGCGGACCTTCGGCACCGGCCCAAGTTCATGCCCGAAGAGGCCGAGCACATCATTCACCTTGTCCATGCGCAGGGTGGCTTTCCCGGCTTCCAGTTCCCGCAGGAAACGCAGGCCCACGCCCGCCTTGTCCGCCAGTTGGGGTTGGGTGAGCTTGAGCGATCTGCGCTTGGATGCCACGAAGGAAGCCAGAATTTCGTTATTCATCAAATACCCTTTAGGGTGCAATATACGGTCGATTCAACCGATTTTTACATAATCGTACCCGTGCGGGTTCGATTCTGCCAAAATACTATTCAAATAGCCATACTATACCCGATAGGGTTCATATCCAGTGGAATTTCAAAATAAAACTGATTGAAAGCATCCCCTCACGCGGCCCGTTCATGCTCCGCGCAATCGGTGCGCAGCTCCTGCACGGCCAGCTTCTTTTTCAGCAGGGCACAATGGTGACGCTTGTCGCGATCGCCGCGGTAGTGGGCGCAGGTCCAGCACATGCGCTGCACCTGCACCTCGCCGCTGTCCACCAGCGCTGCCAACAACTGCATGGAGGCCAAGAGCAATGCGTTCTTGCGCTCATCGGGCAGCGCGGCCACGGCTTCGCTCAGCGGCGGCACGGCCTGCACATGCTTGCGGGCGGCGGCGCGCAAATGCAATGCATGGCTGCGCCCGTCGATGCTGTCGGCCTTGCGGTGCAGGAACTTCTGGTCCACCAAGGCTTTTACGCTTTCGCTCACCGTGGCCTTGCCCACTTGCAGTTCAGCGGCCAGCGTGGCCACGCCCGCCGCGCGTTCCGGGTGTGCGGCGATCACCCCGAGGATGCGCAGCTGCAATGCACTGAGGCCCGCATCGGTGGCCTGCTTCCAGCGCATGGAGCGCGCCACTTCGCCGAGGCGTTCCAGCACTTGGGCCAGGTGTTCATCGGTGCTGCGGTGCATGGGGCGGTAGTGCTGGAAGGTGAAAAGCGGGACCCGGCACGCCCGGGTCCCGCATCACGAAAGTACGGGTATCAACCTTTCACATCGGCCATGCTGGCGCCGTAGTTGATGTGCAGCACGTCGCTGCCGAGCACCAGCGCGGGCACGCTCTTCACGCCGGCGGCTTCCGCCTCGGCGATCCGGCCGCGCTGCTCACCGAGGTGTACCACTTCCACATCGTATCGGCCCCGGTCCACCAGTTCGGCGATCCTGTTTTCGGCGTTCACGCAAACGGTGCATCCGGCATGGTAGAAAACTGCTTTGTTCATGGGTGTTGGTTTTAGGGGTGAATGGTTTGTTCGGGTTGCTGCGGTCACTTCACGGTATAGGGCAACGAGAGGTCTTTGCTGGCCACGGAATACACCTTGTACACCCCGAGCATGGGCTTGTCGCCACCGCCATGGCCATTGGCCGCATCGCCGGTGTTCACTTCCATGTAGCAGGCCACGCCATCGTACTTGAAATCGCGGCGGTTGTTGATGCGGTAGTCCGGCACGATCACGCGGATGGTGTTGCCTTCGGTGACCACCTGGTAACCGGGCGAATCCATGTACATGGGCATGCCGGGCGCGGTGGGCGGCAGTTTCACGCTCTTGTCGCCCTCGGCGAACTGCTTCACGGCCAGGCCGCCGGCCACGCGCTTGTCCTCGTTGAGCACCACCCAATGCGGATGCCACACTACGCCATCGTTGCCGTAGTCCTTGTCGTTGTTCTCGTCCCACAGCGGCGAGTCGTCGAAGTCGGGATGCGAGGTGAGCGCCAACGCCACGATGCCTTCCGTGGCACCGAAGCCCACATCGGTGGAAGCCAGGCTGGTGGGGAACACGTAGCCCAGCACCGGTGCGCCGTTCAGCTGGCCGGCCTTGGTGGGCACGGTCTTGCCGGCGGCACCTTCCACGGTGATCTCCCAGATGGTGGCACCGATGCGCGCATCATGCTGCACGTTCACCCGGGTGATCTTGAAATCGGTGTTGTCGTAGTTGCCGCAACGGTCGCAGGCGTTGGCATAGGTGGCGGCCAGGAGGGCCAAGGAGGTGAGCAGGGTCTTCATGGGCATTGGGTTGATGGGTTGGTGGTTCGGTGTTCCGACGGGGCAAATATAGTTCGGCATACGAACCACATGGTCTTACGTTCGATCTTGACCCGGCTGCATGGCCTTGGTTGGCCGTTGACCGGTGGTATGCGCTGACAACCGGGTGGAACGAAGAGGTCTGCACTGGCGCGGCGAATGACGGAACAAGATGCCCGCGAATTCCTGATGTTTGGCCGAGAATGTTCTTCCGGTGACCCGGATACCGGGACAATCGCTACATCTTGAAAGATGCCCGCATGGCAACGATCATATCGTTTCCGAACCGGAGGTCATGTATGGCAAACCGTGCATCAAAGGCACGCGTATTCCGGTGGACTTGATCTTGGACAAGCTGGCTGCCGGGCAATCCATGCAGGACTTGCTGGAAGGCTATCCGCAACTGACCATGGCGGATATCCAAGCCTGTTTGCGGTACGGGGCGGATGCGGTGCGGAACGACATCAACACAGGTGGTGATCACGGACGATCGGCGATGGAGCTTGCCGCCAAGCAGCTGGAAAAGGACTATCGGGAAGGCGGCGACCTGACCGCGTTCACGGCCATCGACCTGGATCGCTTCTGTGAAGCAAGGTGAGATCTGGTCCGTGAACCTTGACCCGACACAAGGTGCTGAGATCTGCAAGACACGGCCAGCGATCATCGTCAATGACAATGCAGTCGGTCGGCTTCCTCTGAAGATCATTGTGCCGCTGACCGACTGGAAGTCGCACTATGCACAAGCGCCTTGGATGGTGGAACTGCTGCCGAATAGAAGGAACCAATTGACCAAGCCCTCTGCAGCCGATTGTTCTCAGGTACGATCCATCAGCGAAGCTCGCTTCGTAAAACGGATCGGAATGATCGATCCCCGAACATTGGAGCAAATCCAAGTCGCGTTGGCAGTGGTTCTTTCCATCACGAGGTAGTATTCCAGCCGACAGCCCTCATCGTAACTTTGCACCACTCCCGAACCCGATGCCCGAAATTGCTGGCACCGGGTTTCGGGCTTCCCAGAACAGGCCCTTCCCTGCTCTCCGTACCTTTGAATCATCATGGAACAGATCGTCCTCCAGCTAAAGAACTCACGCAAGCGCCGTTTGCTCCTGGAACTCTTGGGGGAGCTGGACTTCGTGAAGGTGACCAGCGTGATCCGCGATGGACGCAAAGTGGCATTCGCGAACGACCTGACGGAAGCGCTCTTGGAAGTAAAGGCCGAAGCTCGTGGTGAGCGGAAGTTGCAAAGCGCCCGCGACTTCATGAAGCATGGCTGAGGTTGCCGTCACGGCGGCCTTCAAGCGTCGATATAAGCGTTTGGCGAAGCGGCACCGATCACTGGAGCAGGATGTTCTTGGTCTGATCAGTTCCCTCGAAGAGCAGCCCATGCAAGGCACTCCGCCGGGCAAAGACTGCTACAAGATCCGCTTGACCATCGCTTCCAAAAGCGGTGGGAAATCAGGTGGTGCAAGGGTCATTACCTATGTGAGACTGGTGAAGGGAAAGGTCTATCTGTTGACGATCTATGACAAGGGCGATCAGGCCAGCTTGAGCACCAAGGAGCTACAGGCTCTGGTGGACAGCATCGGGTGACGGCCCCTCCTTCTACCTTTGCATCCCCGAACCCGATCCGCCGTACGGCAGACCGGGTTTCGGGCATTTTGGGTTCCATGCCATCTGCCACCACTTCCGTAAGCACCGCTGCTGTCCAACAGCTGCCCGACCTTCTCGCCCTCTACCACGCCGATCCCCGCGTAGCCCGCATCGCGGAAAGCCTGCACGAAAAAAACGCGCGTGTGCAGATCGCTGGCACCGTAGGTTCCGCGCAGGCACTGATCGCCAACGCCGTGATGGCCCACACGCCCGGCGTACACGTCTTCGTGCTGAACGACCGCGAAGAGGCGGCGTATTTCGTGAATGATCTGGAGGCGCTGCGCGCCCCCCTCTCCCCGGGAGAGGGGCCGGGGGTGAGGGCGTTCTTCTTTCCATCGCCTTCGCGAACCCCCTACGACCCGGATGGCCACCATGATGGCGAGCGAGTTACCAGAACCGAGGTGCTTGAGGTTTTGATGCAACGCACCGCGGTCCAACCTCCATCTCCTCCCTCTCTTCCCTCACCTCCATCACCTCCATCCCTCACCATCGTCACCTACCCCGAAGCCCTCGTCCCCCTCGTGGTGGCCAAGGAAACGATGGCGAAGAACACCCTCACCATCAAACGCGGCGAGGAACTGCCCATCGACACGTTGGAGGAATGGATGCACGAAACCGGCTTCCAGCGCGTGGAATTCGTGTACGAGCCGGGGCAGTTCAGCATCCGCGGCGGCATCGTGGACATCTTCAGCTACGGCAGCGACAAGCCCTTCCGCATCGAACTCTATGGCGATACCGTGGAAAGCGTGCGCCGCTTCGATCCGCAGGACCAGCTCACCGTGGAGCGCTTGGCGGAGGCGGTGATCGTACCGGACCTCCAGGACGATGAGGCCGACAGCAGCCAATTGTTCTTCGACCAACTGCCCGCCGATGCCGTGATCTGGCTCGGCAACATGCAGGCCATCGGCGACGCCGCCAAGCAACGCCTGAAGCTGCTCACCGAAGCCTACGAGCGCTCGCCGGAAAAGGAAAAGCACCCCGCGCCGGAAACGCTGTTAGCCACGGACAGCGCGTTGATCAAGGGATTGCTGGGGTTCCGGAAGGTGTTCTGGGGATCAGGCGATCAGATGATCAGACGATCAGATAATGAGAAACGCGGTCAATCTTCTGATCATCTGATCGACCCATCATCTGATCAACAAATCGATTTCCACCTCCGTCCCCAACCCTCCTTCGCCAAGGAATTCAAGGTGCTCAGCGGCGACCTGCACAACAAGCGCAACGCCGGCTACACCAACCTCATCGCCTGCAACAGCGCCAAGCAGAGCGAACGCCTCTACGCCATCTTCCAGGACATGGAACATGACGTGGCCTTCACGCCGCTCATGCTCGACCTGCATGAAGGCTTCGTGGACCCCGAGCTGAAACTGGCGCTCTACACCGACCACCAGATCTTCGAGCGCTACCACCGCTACCGCCTCAAGGAAGGTTTTCGGAAGAATGCACAGGCGCTCACGCTGAAGGAACTTACGCAACTGAAACCCGGCGACCTGGTGGTGCATATCGACCACGGCATCGGCGTGTTCAGCGGCTTGGAGACCATCGAAACGCCGCGCGGCCCCGGTGAACCGCCCGTCCGCCAAGAGGCCATCCGCCTGAAATACCGCGACAACGACATCCTCTACGTGGGCATCCACAGCCTGCACCGCGTCAGTAAATTCAGTGGCGAGGAAGGCGGCAAGGCGCCCAACGTGAGCAAGCTCGGCAGCCCCGCGTGGAAAAACCTGAAGGAAAAAACCAAGGCCAAGGTGAAGGTGCTCGCCTTCAACTTGATCCAACTCTACGCGCAACGCAAGAGCAAACCAGGTTTCGCCTTCCTGCCGGACACCTACCTGCAGCACGAGCTCGAGGCCAGCTTCATCTACGAGGACACGCCCGACCAGGAGAAGGCCACGGCCGACGTGAAGCACGACATGGAAAAGAGCACGCCCATGGACCGGCTCGTGTGCGGCGACGTGGGCTTCGGCAAAACGGAAGTCGCCATTCGCGCCGCGTTCAAGGCCGCCACCGATGGCAAGCAAGTGGCCGTGCTGGTGCCCACCACCATCCTCGCGCTGCAACACGCCAAGAGCTTCAAGGAACGCATGAAGGGCCTGCCCGTGCGCGTGGACTACATCAACCGCTTCCGCAGCAGCGCCGAGCAAAAGCAGATCCTCGCCGACCTCAAGGAAGGCAAGATCGACATCCTCATCGGCACGCACCGCTTGGTGAGCAAGGACGTGAAGTACAAGGACCTCGGCCTGCTGATCATCGACGAAGAGCAGAAGTTCGGCGTGAACGTGAAGGACAAATTGAAGACCCTACGCGCCACGGTGGACACGCTCACACTCACCGCCACACCGATCCCGCGCACGCTGCAGTTCAGCCTCATGG
>JAGPDT010000037.1 GCA_018057455.1 Flavobacteriales bacterium
GTTCGGGGGGCTTTTCCATAGGGGCGTGGATCTCCTGTAAAGAACAAAGCCCCCGGCACAGGCCGAAGGGCTTTTCAACGTGGGACCTACTGGATTCGAACCAGTGACCTCATGCGTGTGAAGCATGCGCTCTGAACCAACTGAGCTAAGATCCCAAAACTTCAACGTGGGAGCAACCGGATTCGAACCAGTGACCCTCTGCTTGTAAGGCAGATGCTCTGAACCAGCTGAGCTATGCTCCCCAAGAACGGGCCGCGAATATACACTGGTCGGCCTGAACCGGAACGAAATTTCATTCCGTCCGTTCGCATCCTCCCCACCAGCCCTGCTCGCACTGGCCAAAAGGGGTTTCATTTGCAGGGTGCAGGCAGCGGGCAATACGTGGACGAAGCTGGAGCCCTGGCTCTACCGCTTGCTGGTGGCGTTGCATTTGCTTCCCATTTGGGCCGCCAAGTGGTTCGTGACGCTCGACGGTCCCTCCCACCTGTACAACGCCCGCATCGTGCGCGACCTGTTGCTGGGCGACCCCTTCTTCAGCCGGTTCTTCCACCTTTCCACCTACCCCGAACCATACTGGACCGGCCACGCGGCCATGGCCGTACTGCTCACCGTGCTTCCGGCCTGGCTGGTGGAAAAGTTGCTGTGGAGCACCGCTGTGGTGGGCCTGGCGTGGGCCTTCCGGCGCTTCCTCCGTGGCGTGGCACCCGATCGACCATGGGCCGCCCTGCTGGTGATGCCGTTCCTGCTGCACTATGCCGTGCGCATGGGTTTCCTCAACTTCAGCCTCAGCCTTACCGTCCTGTTGCTGGCCGTGGCCGAAGTATGGCACGGTTTGGTGCATGGAAGAACAAGGACAGCGGTGTTGCTGCCAGTGCTGCTGCTTTTGTACTTCACCCACCTGTTCACCTTTGCCGTGGGCGTGGGGGCCATCGCGGCGATGCTGGTCTGGGCCCACCTGCCCGGCATGGCGCTGCAAGCACGGGGCAGCCTGAGGCCGGTACTGATCTCCATGGCCCTTCCGTTGGTGCTCACCATCGGCTACTTCGCCACGCACAGGCCCGAACAGCCGGGAACAATGCACGTGGACATGGTCCTGCTTTGGAACTGGCTGCTGGAAGGCCGATGCTGGAACGCGCTGGGGGTGGCGGGCGAACAGTTGGCGTGCACGCTCACCGCCGTGCCCCTGCTCCTGGGCGGTGCACTGGCCCTGCTGTTTCGCGCCGGGCGCGGGAAATTCCGCTTCCAGCCGGACGACTTCTGGCCGCTGCTGGCACTTGGGACACTGGCGTCCTATTTCCTTCTGCCGGACGTGGTGGGCGGTGGCAGCAGCGTATCCCCGCGCCTGCACCTCCTGGGCATGCTCTTCCTGGCCGTTGCGCTGGCCGGCACCGAACTCCCCTTGCGGGCCTTGCAGCTCATCGTGGCGCTGGTGGTGGTGGCAGACGTGTACCATGTGCGCCTGCAACATGGATCCGCCGTTTCGCTTGGGCGGGAATGTGCCGAACTGATGGCCGTGCAACCCGCGGTGGAGGACCGGTCGGTGCTGTTGCCCTTGAACTGGTCGGGCAATTGGATGCACAGCAACCTCTCCAACTACCTGGGCACAGGCACCGCCCGGGTGGTGGTGCTGGACCACTTCACGGCGCTGGCCCCGTTCAATCCGGCCCAATGGAACCCGGGCATGCTGGCACATGGGAGCGTGGGCACCTTCGCCACCAGCAACCACCCGTGCGTGCGCCTTGCGGGCTACGGGGAGCAGGCCCCGCCGGGCATCACCGAAGTGGCTACCTGGAAAATGAGCGCAGCCACCCCGGACAGCTGCTGGACCGACGTGCGGCGGCAGCTCCGCGAACAAGGCGATACGCTGGCCACCTCACCCCACCAGGATGCCGTTTTGTACCAGCGCAAACCCTGAGCTTCCGGCCGCCCCAGGGCCGGGCGGCCCATCGATCGGCACCAAAAGCTGACCTTTGCCATCGGCCATGCAGGACCTCCGCCCGTTCCGTGCCTTTGCCCTTGTGGTGGTGCTGCTGGCAGTGGCCAGCTTGCTGCTGGACCACCTCAACGGTCGCCTCTGGCTGAACGACTTCCGCGTGTACTACATGGCGGCGGACCACCTGCGGCACGGGCTGCCGGTGTACAACGAGGTTTTCGGCGAGGACACCGGGTTGTACAAATACGCGCCCGTGGTGCTGTACTTCTTCCTGCCATACACCTACCTGCCCTTTGAAGTGGCCGGCGCCATCCACTGCCTGGTGATCGGCGTTTTGCTCACAGTTTGTTTCGTAGTGGTGGAGAGGAGCCTTCAACGCATTGTGCCCGGCCTGCCACGCACAGGCCCACGGGCCTTCCTGGGCCTGTTGTGCATTGTGGTGCTGCTGGCGCGCGAACTGCACTTGGGCAACATCAACGCAGGGCTGATCCTGTTGGCGGCGGCGGGCGTGGAGCGGCTGCTCGCCGGGAACCGGCGCACGGCGGGGTTCCTCTGGGGCGTGGTGTGGTTGGTGAAGCCCTACCTGCTGCTGATGATCGTGCCCTTGGTGGTGCGGCGCGAAGGGCAGGTTTTGCGCACGGCCGCGATCAGCCTGGCCATCGGTCTGGCCCTGCCTGTGCTTGTGCAGGGACCTTCCACCGGCTGGGCGCTCACCCGCACCTGGGTGGGCTCCATGCAATACCACACACAGGTCATGTTCAGCCCAGACCACCTGGGCGCCATGCTCAGCTCCTATACGGGCATGGCCTCCTCCACGTTGATGGACGCCGGTATCATAGCGGTGGCGGGGCTGCTGCTCTGTGCGTTGACCTGGCGGAACACCCGGCGGGAGGCGGTGGGAAACGGACCGCTGCGCGATCGCGCCTTTGAGCTATGGCTGGCCATGGCCCTGGTGCCCAACCTGGTGATCACGGACCAGCAGCACTTCATGTTCGCCCTGCCCTTGGTGCTGTTCATCCTGGCCCACCTGTTCACCCGGCGCGACCCCATGGTCCTGGCCCTGTTCCTGCTTGCCATGTTGCTCTACGCCACCCGCAGTTCCGACCTCTGGGGCAGCGCACTGGAAGACCGGCTCATGGGGTGGGGTGTGCTCGGAATGGGGAATATTCTCCTGATGGGCGTTGCCCTCCTGGCTTGGCGGAGAGGGGCGGCCACCGGCGGAAACATACGGTAGGCATGGGGAAGCCGACTGCGGGGCACGCCCAGGCCCCGTGCGCAAGCAGAAGGAACGGGCTTTGCGTTCCCAAGGCCATATCCCGAAATGGCCATGCACACCAACGAACTCCAAAGCCAACTTGTCGGCCTCCGCCATCAATTGTACTACTTCGCCCTCAGCCTCACCCATGACCGCGACGACGCCATGGACCTGCTGCAGGAAAGCATGCTCCGCGCGTTGACCTACCTGGACAAATTCAGGGAAAACACGGACTTCAAGGCATGGGTCTACACCATCATGAAGAACACCTTCATCAATGCGCACCGGCGCAGCAAGCGCACCGGGCGTGTGATGGAGCATGTGGAGCGGGTGCGCTTGCAGGCCAGCTTGGTGCAGACCCCGGCCACCGCGGAAAGCCGGGTGCGGATGGGAGAGATCCAAGGTGCCATGGGCCAACTGGACGAAATCTTCCGCACGCCGTTCGAGCTGCACAACAAAGGCTACAAATATGACGAGATCGCGGACCGCCTGTCCATCCCGGTGGGCACCGTGAAAAGCCGCATCCACCAAGCCCGCCACCGCCTGATGGGCCTGTTGGCTTAAACCCGGCAACCCCGGTTAACGAATGTTAATCGACGGCCTTCCAAGGATCGGGGACAAACTATGGCGTACAGTTGTCCGTTGCACAAGTAACGCGCGGTATTCCGCACGTTGAAACGCCCCGTAACACGAACCACCCAGTAAAACGAACTTTCATGCCACGTAAGAAGCGCCAACCCATCCTTGCCCAACCGGTGCGCGAAGGGATCGCCACCTTCAAAGTACGCTTGGATGCCCGCACGGTGATCACCCTCGCCAGCGAGAAGGCACTGGAATTCTGGAAGCAGAAGTATCCGCAGGCCGTGGTCATCGGCTGAGGAGCACGCGCTCCTGTTGAGGGCCGGAAGCCCCTGGCCGGCGCCCGATCGGCGCATGCGGACCAGTGTGCGGCCGCCTCCGGCGGGTACCTTCGCCCACCGGCATGCCGCTCCTCTCCCACCCTGCACGCGCCTATTTGAAGCACTTGTTCACCGCAGGCAACCGGCACCACGTGCATTCGCCCTTCGTGTTCGCCTTGGTGATGCAAGCCCTGCGCAAGCAACCGCCCGAGGAAGGATGCGCTCCCATCGAACGCCTGCGGGCGATCCTGCAGCGGCGCACGGACACGATCACGGTGGCCGACCTGGGCGCCGGCCCACGCCGAAACAGAGGGCCGGTGCGCCGCGTAGGCCAAATCGCGCGCACCGCCCTGAAGCCACGCCACCAGGCGGAACAACTGGCCCGCATCGCGCGCCATTTCAAACCACGCACGATCGTGGAACTGGGCACCAGCCTGGGCCTCACCACACTGTACCTGGCCCGGGCAGTGCCCGATGCGCGGGTGTACACCATGGAAGGCTGCCCCGCAACGGCCGCCTTGGCCCAAGATCACTTCAACCAAGCCGGCACGGGGAACATCACCCTCCACCTCGGTCCCTTCAAGGAGCAGCTTCCGCAGGTGCTCGCCGCGGTGGACCGGCTCGACTTCGCCTACATCGACGGCCACCATGCCGCATCTCCTACGCTGGACTACTTTGAGCAGTGCCTGGGGAAGGCGCATAACGACAGCGTCTTCGTTATTGATGACATCCACTGGAGTGCGGGCATGGAACAGGCCTGGTCGGCGATACAAGCCCATCCGCGGGTAAGCGTCACCATCGACCTGTTCCACTTCGGGCTGGCCTTCCTGCGCCGAGAGCAACCACGCGAACACTTCAGGCTGCGGTATTGACGCGGGAGCACCACGCTACCTTCGCGGCACATGAAAATCTACACCCGTACCGGTGACCAGGGCCAAACCTCCCTGCTCAACGGCAAGCGCGTGCCCAAGGACAGCCTGCGCATAGAGACCTACGGCACCATCGATGAGCTGAACAGCCACACCGGCCTGCTGCGCGACCTCTTGGAAGGGCACAACAACGAATTGCTCACCGCCGTGCAGATGCGGCTGTTCGACCTGGGCTCCACCCTCTCGGCCGGTGACACCGCCACGGTTGAACGTTTCCATGTGCCGCAAGTGGAAGAAACGGACGTACAGGCCTTGGAACAGGCCATGGACACCATGGATGCGGACCTGCCGCCCATGCGCCACTTCATCTTGCCCGGCGGCCATCAGGCCATTTCGCAGGCCCATGTCTGCCGCACGGTATGCCGACGTGCGGAGCGCCTGGCCATCCGCTTGGCGGCGGAGGAAGCCGTGCCGGAGATCGCGGTACGCTACCTCAACCGCCTCAGCGACCTCTTCTTCATGCTGGCGCGGTGGACCGCATGGCGCCTGCAGGTAGCTGAATCCCAGTGGGCGCCCCGGGGTTGACCCCAACGCCACGACCGGCCCGAGGTTTACGGCCTGCCGTCCCGATCCGGAACATGGGTCGGCGCACCCGAACGCTATCCGGTTATATTTGCGGCCGATTTCAAAAACCGGCTAACGCGGCAGCTATGTACTGGACCCTTGAACTTGCCTCCTACTTGGAAGACGCCCCTTGGCCTGCCACCAAGGACGAACTGATCGACTTCGCCATGCGCACGGGTGCGCCGTTGGAGGTGGTGGAGAACCTGCAGGCCATCGAGGATGATGAGGAGGTCTTCGAGACCATTGAGGACATCTGGCCGGACTACCCGAGCAAGGAAGACTTCTTCTTCAACGAAGACGAATACTGAACGGCCCGCCAAGGACCGGATGAAAGCCCTGCCGGAAGGCGGGGCTTTTCGTTGGTGGCCGCGCAACTGACAATGCGGCATTCCCCTTGGTCCGGCACACCACTTGACGGAGCCTGCCGGTTACCTTTGCACCCTTTCCGCAGCGCCTGCCCCATCAGAGGGATGCGCCGCCTTACAACCGATCCCGTACCGCCATGCTCGGCACCATCATCAAGAAAGTCTTCGGAGACAAAGCCACCCGCGACCTCAAGGAAGTACAGCCCCTTGTGGAACTGATCAAAGCGGAGTACGCCAAGCTGGAAGGCATCAGCAACGACGAGCTGCGCGGCAAGACCACCGGCTTCAAGCAGCGCATCGCCGGGAAGATCGCGGATGAACAAGGACGTATCGACCAGTTGCGCAACGAGATCGACGCGGACCAGAAAATGTCCATCAGCGACCGGGAAAAGCACTACGAGGAGATCGACAAGTTGGAGGAACAGGCCGTGAAGGAGATCGAGGAGGTGCTCCTGGAGATCCTCCCCGAAGCCTTTGCCGTGATGAAGGAAACCGCCCGGCGGTTCACGGAGGCCAAGGAGATCACCGTTACGGCGAATGACCTGGACCGCGAGCTGGCCGCCAAACGCGAAGGCGTACGGATCGAAGGCGACAAGGCCGTGTGGCTGAACACCTGGCCGGCCGCGGGCGTGCCCATCACCTGGGAAATGGTGCACTACGACGTGCAGCTCATCGGTGGGATCGCGCTGCACAAAGGCAAGATCGCCGAAATGATGACCGGCGAGGGCAAGACCTTGGTGGCCACGCTTCCCGTTTACCTCAACGCCTTGGCCGGCCGTGGCGTCCACCTGGTAACGGTGAACGACTACCTGGCCAAGCGTGACAGCGAATGGATGGGCCCCTTGTATGAGTTCCACGGCCTGCGCGTGGACTGCATCGACAAGCACGAGCCCAACAGCCCGGCCCGCCGCCAAGCCTACCTGGCCGACATCACCTTCGGCACCAACAATGAATTCGGCTTCGACTACCTGCGCGACAACATGGCGCATGCGCCCACGGCCCTTGTGCAGCGCAAGCACAACTACGCCATCGTTGATGAGGTGGACAGCGTGCTGATCGACGATGCGCGCACGCCCCTGATCATCAGCGGCCCCACCCCCAAGGGCGACGACCAGCAGTTCGATGCGTACAAACCCCGTGTGGAGCGGCTGTACAACGCACAGCGCCAACTGGTGACCAAGCTGCTGGCCGAGGCCAAGGACCTGCTCAAGGACGGCGCCTCGAAAGAGCAGAACGAAAAAGCCGGCATCGCCCTGCTGCGCTGCCACCGCGGCCTGCCCAAGAACAATGCCCTGATCAAATTCCTCAGCGAATCCGGCGTGCGCACCCTGCTGCAAAAGACAGAAAGCCGCTACCTGCAGGACCAGGAGAAGGAGATGCCCTTCATCGACCAGGAGCTGTACTTCACCATCGACGAGAAATTGCACAGCATCCAGCTCACTGAAAAGGGCATCGACCTGATCAGCGGCGACGTGGAGGACCCCAAGTTCTTCATCCTCGACGATGTGGGCAGCGCCGTGGCGGAGATCGAGAAGAGCGGTGTGGCCGCGGCCGACAAGGCCAAGCGCAAGGATGAGGTGATGCGCGCCTTCAGCATCAAGAGTGAGCGGGTGCACACGGTGAACCAGCTGATCCGCGCCTATGCCTTGTACGAGAAGGACGTGGAATACGTGGTGATGAACGGCAAGGTGATGATCGTGGACGAGCAGACCGGGCGCATCATGGAAGGGCGCCGCTACAGCGACGGGCTGCACCAGGCCATCGAGAGCAAGGAGAAAGTGAAAGTGGAAGCCGCCACGCAGACCTACGCCACGGTGACCCTGCAGAACTACTTCCGCATGTACCACAAGCTGGCGGGCATGACGGGCACGGCGGAGACCGAGGCGCAGGAATTGTGGGACATCTACAAGCTGGATGTGATGACCATCCCCACCAACCGCACCATTTCCCGCAAGGACCATGAGGACCTGGTATACAAGACCAAGCGGGAGAAATACAACGCGGTGATCGACGAGATCGTGAAGCTGCAGGAAGCGGGCCGCCCCGTGCTGGTGGGCACCACCAACGTGGAGGTGAGCGAACTGATGGCCAAGATGCTGAAAATGCGCGGCATCCAGCACGACGTGTTGAACGCCAAGCAGCACGCCCGCGAGGCGGACATCGTGGCGCATGCCGGCAAGGCAGGCACGGTGACCATCGCCACCAACATGGCCGGCCGGGGCACTGACATCAAACTGGGCGAGGGCGTGAAAGCGGCGGGCGGCCTGGCCATTGTAGGCACCGAGAAGCATGAGAGCCGCCGGGTGGACCGCCAATTGCGCGGCCGTGCGGGCCGCCAAGGCGATCCGGGCACTTCGCAGTTCTACATCTCCCTGGAGGACGACCTGATGCGCATGTTCGGCAGCGAGCGCATCGCCAAGCTGATGGACCGCATGGGCCTCAAGGAAGGCGAAGTGATCCAGCACAGCATGGTCACCGCCAGCATTGAACGGGCCCAGAAGAAAGTGGAAGAGAACAACTTCGGCATCCGCAAGCGCCTGCTGGAGTACGATGACGTGATGAACAAGCAGCGGCAGGTGATCTACAAGCGCCGCCGCAACGCCCTCTTCGGCGACCGCCTGAAGCTGGACGTGCTGAACATGTTCCACGACGTGGCCGTGAACATCACCGGGCAGTACCAGCCTGAAGGGGACTTCGAGGGCTTCCAGCTGGACCTCTTCCGCCAGTTGTCCATCGAGTCGCCGCTGGATGAAGCCACCTTCAAGGGCGGCAGAAGCGAAGACCTTGCGGACAAGGTGTTCGAAGCGGCCTACTCCGCGTACGTGCGCCGCGGCCAGCAGACCGCGGCCCAGGCCTTGCCTGTGATCAGCGACGTGTTCCTCAACCAAGGCAAGCAGTACGAGAACATCGTGGTGCCCATTTCCAACGGGGTGAAGACCATGCAGGTGGTGACCAACTTGGAGAAGGCGTACAAGACCGAGGCACGCGACCTGGTGGACAGCATTGAGAAATACATCACCCTGGCCATCATCGACAACGAGTGGAAGGAACACCTGCGCGAGATGGACGACCTGCGGCGCGACGTGCAGAACGCCAGCATCGAGCAGAAGGACCCGCTGTTGATCTACAAGCTGGAATCCTTCAAGCTGTTCGATGCCATGATCGACCGCATCAGCGGTGAAGTGGTGGAGTTCCTGGTACGCGCCGGGCTACCCACGGCAGAGCCGGCCGTGCAGCAGGCTCCGGAACGCCGGGTTCCGCGGGAAGAACAACAGATGCGCACCAGCCGCACCGAGGTGCCCGAGTATGCTGGAGGAGCCTCCAGCGGTGCTCCACAAAGGGCACCACAAGGCGCTCCCACCGGTGGGCAGCGCATGCCGCCGCCGGGTCCGCGGCCACAACCCGTGCAGCCCGTGCGCGTGGAGAAGAAGGCGGGCCGCAACGACCCCTGCCCTTGCGGCAGCGGCAAGAAATTCAAGAACTGCCACGGGGCGGCCTGACCCCGGCCGCTGAACAGCGGAAAGCCCCGGTTTCCCGAGGCTCCCCGCATTGGTGTATGTCGGCTGGTTCTTATTCAATGGGCACGCGCATCTGAACGCGCACCGGTTGGCCATCCTGCATGCCGGCTTCCCAACGGGGCGCCGTGCTGATGGCGGAGGCGATCTGCTCGGCCTCTTGGGGGGCCTTCGCCCCGAGCACCTCCAATCCGGAGATCTGCCCGTCCTTCTCAACGATGAAGGTGGCCAGCACTTGGCCATGGGCTTTGCCCACCTTCTCCTCGATATGGCGCACCATGGCCTTTTCTCCTCCCGGGAAGCGGGGCATGGTCTGCGCCAGGGTGTACACCAGATCCCGCAAGGGAGATGCGTCGTAGACCCGTTCGGCCAGCGCGTGGCCGTTCGCGTCCCTGCGGGCCCACACACCGTCCTTGCGGCCCAGGCGGTAGATGCCCTCGCTTTCCAACAGGCCATTGGGGTGGTAGAAAACGAAATGGCCATCGGCCAGGCGGTAGGTATCGTCGGAATAGCTGCCCATGGCCTTCAGTGCGCCGTCCATGGTGAAGATCCGCGCCGTGAAGCGCCCCAGGTCATCGGCACCACCGGGTTCCAAATAGTAGGCTGCCGCGGCTTTGGAGGTATGCCCCATTACCGCATCCAAATAGATCCACTGCGCCTTGGCAGGCTCGGCCACCAGGCTCAGCGACAGGATCGAGGCCAAGAGCAACGGGATGGATCTTGCGGGGTACAAGGACATGCTGGAGCTTGCAACGCAACCGGTTTCCCCAAGGTTTCGATCAAAGCGGACAAACACCCCGGCCAAGCCGTGCCGCTGGGGCCCGGTGACGCTCAACCCGCCCAACCGTCGCGGTCCAAGCTGCGGTACTGGATGGCCTCGGCCAAGTGGTCATTGCCGATGTGGTTGCTCCCGGCCAGGTCGGCAATGGTGCGGGCCACCTTGAGTATCCGGTCGTATGCCCGGGCGCTGAGCCCCAATCGCTCCATGGCTTTTTGCAGCAAGGCCTGTCCATTGGCGTCCACACGGCACCAGGTACGCAGCTGGCGCGTGCTGATCTGGGCATTGCAGTAGAGGCCGGTGCCCTTGTAGCGTTGTTCCTGCAGGTGGCGTGCGGCCACCACGCGCTCGCGTACCGCGACGCTCTTCTCCGATTCCCTTTCGCTGGCCAGTTCGCTGAAGGCCACGGGGGTCACTTCCACGTGGATATCGATGCGGTCCAACAGCGGGCCGCTGATCCTGTTGAGGTACTTCTGCACGACCCCGGGCGGGCATACGCATTCGCGTTCGGGGTGGTTGTGGAAGCCGCACGGGCAGGGGTTCATGGCGGCCACCAGCATGAAGCTGGCCGGGTAGGCCACGGTGAACTTCGCGCGGCTGATGGTGACCACGCGCTCTTCCAGCGGCTGGCGCATCACCTCAAGCACGGTCCGCTTGAACTCGGGCAGTTCGTCCAGGAAGAGCACGCCGTTATGCGCCATGCTGATCTCGCCCGGTTGGGGGTAGGACCCACCGCCCACCAAGGCCACATCACTGATGGTGTGGTGCGGGGCGCGGAAGGGCCGCGTGCTGAGCAGGGCATCTTCCTTGCCCAGCTTACCGGCCACACTGTGGATCTTGGTGGTTTCGAGGGCTTCATCGATGTTGAGGGGCGGCAGGATGGTGGGCAGGCGCTTGGCGATCATGGTCTTGCCCGCGCCAGGCGGCCCGATGAGGATCACATTGTGCCCGCCGGCTGCGGCGATCTCGAAGGCCCGTTTGATGTTTTCCTGGCCTTTCACGTCGCTGAGGTCGAAAGGATAGGTGCTGCTGTGCGCGTTGAACTCGGCATCGATATCGACGGTGACGCGCTTCACCTCCGCACGTCCCTCCATGAAGTCCACCACTTGCCGGAGGTGGTCCACGCCATACACCTCGATCCCCTGCACGATGGCCGCTTCACGCGCGTTGGCCATGGGCACCACCACGCCCCGGAAGCCCTTCTTGCGGGCCTCCAGGGCGATGGGCAATGCGCCCTTGATGGGCCGTACCTCGCCGTCCAGGGAGAGTTCGCCCATGACCACCAGGCCGGGGAAGCGTGAGGTGTCCAGCTGTTCACTTGCACCAAGGATGCCCAAGGCAATGGGCAGGTCATAGGCGGTACCTTCCTTGCGCAGGTCGGCGGGGGCCAGGTTGATGGTGATCTCGCGCCCGCGCGGCATGTGCAGGCCGATGTTCTTGATGGCGGCGCTCACGCGTTGGTGGCTCTCCTTCACCGCATTGTCCGGCAGGCCCACCATGAAGAAGAGCCCGCCGGCAACGATGTTCGTTTCCACGGTGATGATGGTGGCCTCCACCCCGAACACCGCGCAGCCGAAATTCTTGACGATCATCGGCCGGGAAGGTAAGCTGCGGCCGGCTCAGGCCATGTCGCGCTCGATGTGGTCGATCAGGGCGTGGATCACCTTGATGTGCACCTCCTGCACGCGGTCGGCGTAGCCGTGGTGGGGCACACGCACCTCCACGTCGCAGAGCGCGGCCAGCAGGCCGCCGTCCTTGCCGGTAAGCCCCACCACGGCCACTCCTTGGCGCTTGGCGGCCTCGGCGGCGCGCAGCACGTTGGGGCTGTTGCCGCTGGTGCTGATGGCCAGCAGCACATCGCCCGGCTTGCCGTGGGCCTGCACAAAGCGCGCGAAGACCTGCTCGAAACCATGGTCGTTGCCCACGCAGCTGAGGTGCGAAGGGTCGCTGATGCTCATGGCCGCGATGGGAGCCCGGTCGTCGCGGAACTTGCCGGTGAGTTCCTCGGCGAAGTGCATGGCATCGCACATGCTTCCCCCATTGCCGCAGCTGATCACCTTGCCCCCGGCCTTCAATGCCTCCACCATGCGCTCAGCCGCCTGCTGCACGGCATGGATGTTCGTGGGATCGCTGCGGAACCGCTCGAGTAGGGAGGCTGCTTCGGAGAAATGTGCGCTGATGCGGTCGCTTGCCATGGATGCCAGAAGGAATCAGCCGGGGAAATTAGTGGTCAACACCAATAAAGCGTGCAGGTGGAGGCCGGCGGCTTGAAGCAAATTGCCCATGGCCCAAGCACCCACCATGCAACCCGCCTACCGGCTCGCTTGGAGCTCCAGCTGTTTCATGGCCTCCAAGCCCCGCTTCAGGAAGGCACCGTATTCGGTGGCATCCGGTGTATAGCCCACGGGATCCGTGAGCAGTACACCGTCCGGGCTCAGCAGGGCATAGTACGGTTGGCTGTTGTTGATGAAGGTCTCGGTCTGCAGGGTGCTCCACTTGTTGCCCACGGTCACCAGGCGCTTCTGTTTCCCGTTGCAGGTGGTATAGTCGCGTTGCTCCCCGGCGGGCAGCGGGGTCTTGTCGTCAACATAGAGGGAGACCAGCACATACTCCTGGTCGATTTGGCCGTGCACGCCTTTCACGGGCCACACATGCTCTTCCATCTTGCGGCAGTTCACGCAGGCATACCCGGTGAAATCCAACAGCAGGGGTTTGCCCGTGGCCTTGGCCTGTGCCAGACCTGCCTCCAGGTCGTGGTAGCAATCGAATCCACTGGGGCATTCCTTGGGCATGATCCAGCTGTAGCCCACCGGTGGCGCCAGGCCGCTCATCAGCTTCAGGGTGGTGAAGGTGTTGTTGGTCTTGTCCACTCTGAAGCCCGAGACCAAGTAGATGGTAAAGGCCAGGAAGACGGCGGCGAAGCCCCAGCGCAGGGGAGAAATCTTCCGCAAGGGACTGTCGTGCGGGAATCGCAGCTTGCCCAGCATGTACAGGGTAACGCCCAGGGCACAGAGCACCCACACGGCCATGAACAGTTCATAGGGCACGATCTGCCAGCCCTTCACCAGGTCGGCGTTGCTCAGGAACTTGAAAGCCAGGGCCACTTCGGCGAAGCCCAGCACCACCTTAACGCTGTTGAGCCAACTTCCGGACTTGGGCAGCGAATTGAGCCACCCGGGGAACATGGCGAAGAGGGCGAACGGCAAGGCCAAGGCCAGGCCGAAGGCGCCCATGCCCACGGTGAGCTGCCAGGCACCGCCATCGCCGGTGAGGGCCCCTGCCAACAAGGAGCCCAGGATGGGGCCCGTGCAGGAGAAAGAGACCAGCGCCAGGGTGAGTGCCATGAAGAAGATGCCGATGGCACCACCGAACCGGCTGGCGTTGCTGTCCATCTTGTTCACCCAGCTGGCCGGCAAGGTGATCTCGAAGTAGCCGAAGAACGATACGGCGAACACCAGGAAGATCACGAAGAAGAAGATGTTGAGCCAAGGGTTGGTGCTGATCTCGTTGAAGATCTCCGGGTTCACCGAGCCCAGCAGGTGGAAAGGCAGGCTGAACAACAGGTAGATCACCAGGATGAACGCCCCGTAGGTGATGGCGTTGCGCATGCCTTTGGCCTTGTCCTCGCTGCCTTTGGTGAAGAAGCTCACCGTGAGCGGGATCATGGGGAACACGCAGGGGGTGAGCAGGGCGATGAGGCCGCCGATGAAGCCCAGGAAGAAGATGTTCCAGAGCGATCCGTCCTTGCGCACCTGGGTATCAATGGTCTCCACATCGCCGCGCAGGACGGGGGCGTCCAGGTCTACTTTGGCCAGCTTCAGGTCACAACCTTCCCCGTTGGCGGCGGTGGTGCCGCTTTGGCCGCCGATCATGGCGGCGCCCGTGGCGGGGATGATGCTGAAGGGCAGCGGATCGGGGAACACGCAGCGCGTGTTGTCGCAGGCCATGAAGTCGATGGTCCCCTTGATGGGTTCCTGCGGGTCGGTGACCTGCAGCTCGCGGCTGTAAGTCACCTCCTTGTAGAACTTGCGCACCACGATGCCGAAGAGGTCATCCATGCCCTCCTGCATGTGGGGTCCGCTTTCCACGGTTCGGCCCAAGGGCATGGCGGCGCCGGTGGTATCGAAGCGGACCGTGGTGGGAATGGGACCTTCGCCAAATGCTTCCTGGGAGTACACCCCCCAGGGATCATCAATGGTGGCTTTGAGGTCCACACGCCACTTGCCACCGCCCAGGTCGCTGGCGGTAACCGTCCATTTCACCGGCTCCAACAAGCCGTCCGGCTGTTGGCCGGCCGTGGCAGGCTCCTTGATCGGGGTGCTGGCCATGGTGGCCGTTCCGGTGGCAGGCACCACGCTGAAGTACACGGGATCGGGGAAGATGCAGGCCTCGTCGTTACAGGTCATGAAGTCGAACCGGCCCGTGACGGGGCTGTTGGGCGACGTGGTGCGGATGCGCTGCGTGAAGCGGACCTCTTCGGCGAACTTCTTCACTTTCATCTCGAAAACCGGGTCCACGCCTTCTTTCAGGTGGGCACCGCTCTCGGAGGTCTTTCCATCCAAGGTGAAGGTGGGCAGGGTATCGAAGGCGAAGGTGGTGGGCATGGGCCCGGCATCGCCAAAGTGCTGTTGGGAGTACACATACCAGCCGGTTTCAGCCTTGGCGGTGAACACGATGTCCCACCCGTCGGGGCCTTGCGGTGTGGCCGAAATGGTCCACTTCACCGGGTCCAGGGGGGCGGGCGTGGCGTTCTGCTGCGCGGCAAGGGGAAGCGTGGCGAGGGCCAGGGATACAAGGGCAAGCGATTTCATAACTGTTCAATGGTGGAAGGCACGTTCACAGCGAAGGGCACCCTGCGCGGGGGCAGGCAGGTCTTGTCGTTGCAGGCCATGTATGCCACTGCACCGGTGATGGCAAATGGCCTTTCGGTGTTGCGCACCACCCGTTGGATGAAGCTGACCACCCCGGGATGGTAACGGACGGCCACCCCGAAGTTGGGGTCGTCCTTTTCGATGGGTTTCGGCTCCGTGGTTGCCCCCAGCAGCCGGTAGGCCGGGGTGGGTGTCCACTCCACTTCGCTGGGCAAAGGTCCCTGGTCGCTCGGCAGTTCGAGGGCGTAGATGTGCCAACCCGGTTCACAAGTCGCGGTCAACCTTACTTGCAGGGTATCACCTCCGCCGGGCACGGAGGAGAAGGACCAGGTTACCGGCCCTCCGGCCCAAGCCTGCAGGATGCAGCCCCATGCGGGCAGCAACAGCAGGAACCGGTGGTTGGCAAAGAGGCGCATGGTCCAAAACTACCCCACCGGGGCCGGAAAAACAGATTCGGAATGCGCCGAAGATGGTGATCCTTGTCACCAAGGAGCCCGGGTCACACAGATTACCTGCCTTGTGGCGGCCGTTGGTGAATAGCCTTCAGCCATTCGATGCCCCACCACCCACACCACCGCTTGCCCGCTGGTGAGCACGTAGGTAGCGGCCTTGCGGCTTGAAGGGGTGTGGTCATCGATAAGGATATCGCTGACCAGTTTACCGCCCCCCAACCCAATGGGCCTCATCCGATCGCCATGGCGCCAAGGGCGCAATTCCAGCGGGGCTTTCAACTTGCCCAAGTCCAGCCAGGCGGTGTTCATGCCTTGGCCCAAATCCACTTGGTCGGGCGTGCACTGCCGCCAGGTGAATGGCCCGGCCGAACCACTGACCGTTTGATCCAGGACAATGGGGAACGCAGGAAGGCTTCTTGGTAGTTGTCTTCGGGCCAGCATTCCCCTTTCCACGGTCCACTGGTATCCATCCACTTGGAATCCTACCCCTGTAGCCTCCTGTTCCACGGCTTCCAGGAGCTGCTCCAAGAGGTCCGGATGAGGTTGTGCCGGCTGGAGGAGGTGCAGCAAGAACAAGCGCGGTGCGGGGCTGTTGGCCACGCGGGCCAAGGGAATGCGCAGGACCCCGTCGCCGTCCGGCATCAGGTCTTGGGCTTCGCGCACCAAGTGCATCCGTGCTGCGCCATGAAGCTCGCGCAACAGGCCGGAGGCCCGAGCCAAGGTGGATCGCGCCCCGGTCCGCAGGTCTTCCATCAGCGGCAGCAGCTCGCCCCGCACGCGGTTGCGCAAGTACTTGGGATCGGCATTGCTGGCATCCTCCCGGAAGAGGATCCCGTGTTGCACGGCGTAAGCCAGGATCGCATCCCTGCCCACGCCCAGCAAGGGCCTCACCAAGCGTCCTTCGGCAACGGTGGTCACCGGGGGGATCCCGCCCCAGCCATGGGCGCCGATCCCGCGCAGGAGGTTCAGCAGCAAGGTCTCCACGGCATCATCGCGGTGGTGGCCCAAGGCCATCGTGTCGGGACCTTCATTCAACAGTTCCTTGAACCACGCATAGCGCAGGTCGCGGGCCGCCATCTGCAAGGAACGCCCGTCCTTCGCGTCCTGCACGTCCACGTTCACCGATCGGAAGGGCAAGCCCAGGCGTAGGGCCGCTTGCTCCACGAACCGCCGGTCCCCGTCGCTTTCGGCACCGCGCAGGCCATGGTCCACGTGGGCCACTTGGCAGGGGTGGCCCAAGGACCGCAGCACATGCAGCAGCACCATGCTGTCCACGCCGCCACTCACGGCCACCCACAAGGGCTCGGCCGGTTGCAACAGGCCTTCACGGCGGATCCAGCGGCGCACCTCAGCAAGCATGGCCGAAAGCGTTCAGTACGGTGTGGGCCTTGTGCTCACATTCGGCCCACTCCTGCTCGGGCGTGCTTGCCGCGGTGATGGCCCCGCCGGAGATCAACGCGGCCCGTCCGGTAGCGGCATCCCAAGTGATGGTGCGGATCACCACGTTGAGGTCAGCGGTACCATCGGGCAGGAAATGCCCGATGGTGCCGCTGAAGAGCCCGCGCCGCATGTCCTCCACCTCATCGATGAGCTGCATGGCGCGCACCTTGGGTGCGCCGGTCATGCTGGCCATGGGAAAGGTGGCCCGCAACAGGTCCATCGGGGTGGTGCCCGGCCGCAAGCGGGCGCTGGCGGTGCTCACCAGCTGGTGCACGTTGGGGTAGCTTTTCACGGTGCAAAGTTCATCCACGTGCACGGAGCCTGGCGTGGCTATGCGGCTGAGGTCGTTGCGGGCCACGTCCAACGCCATGATGTTCTCGCTGCGTTCCTTGGGGTCGCGAACCAGCTCAAGGGCCAAAGCAAGGTCTTCCGCCTCGTTTCGGCCGCGTGGGCGGGTACCTTTCATGGGCTGGGTGACCACCTGCTCGCCGTGCAGGCGCAGGAACCGCTCGGGACTGGCGCACAGGGCATGGTGGTTGCCATGGCGCAGGTACGCCGCATGGGGCGCATCGGAGAATGCCAACAGGCGGGCGAAAGCCGACAAGGGTTCGAAGCGCGGAAGCACCGCCACGCGCTGCGTACAATAGTTCACTTCGTAGATGTCTCCCCGGTGGATGTGCCTCAACAGGGTGGCCACCGCCGCCATGTAGCGCTGCTTGCCGGTGGTACGGGTCCATCGGGCAAAAGCCATGGCAGGCACCGGCCCCGGGGCCGCGATCAGTGCCCGCAGCAGCGCATGGCCCCGGGGCCGGTCCTCCCCGGCGATCAGCTCCGCGCTCCCCGCCCCCAGGCGGAAGATGAAGGCGGGGCACCACCAGGCCGATTCCGCAAAGCCGTCTCGTGGCGGATGCCTGCTGTGGAGATCCTCGAACCGGTTCTTCAGGTCGTACCCAGCATAGCCGAAGCAAGCCCGTTCTCCGCCCCATGGCTCCTCATTCACCGCCCACGGGCCCGTGGGAGCAGTGGCCTGTCCTACGCCGATGACCCATTCGCCTCGGTCCGCGGAGCGTTTGGCCAGCAGGTGTTCGAACGGTTGCAACGCCTGCCAGTTGATCGTTCCTGTCCACGGGAGTTCCATGAGCCTGCTGCGCGGAGGGCAAGATTACGCTTCCTTCCCGGGGCTTAGCGCATGTGCGCCGGAGCCGAGGTTCCTCCACCACGGCGGCAGGACACCTTGAAGCACGGGCCATGAGCGTAACAACCCCGTTCCACCTTCCAGCCGATACCGCGATCTGGGCGGAATTATTTCATGCGCGATCCATTTCTGGTTAGATTTGAACAAGACGGATGCAACACCCCATGTTCAGAGCACTTCCCCTCGCCTTGTTGATTTTATACTCCACCCTTTGTTTCAGCCAAGCTGCCCGCTTGGTGTTCAACGGTAGTGGCGCTGGGGCAGGCCAGCACCCCTATTGGGTGTTCAACCCGGACCCCAACCCGGCCACGAACCCCGGCGCCTACCTGGTGATCGCCAACCCGAACGCCGACGGCATTTCCTACCAAGGGGCACTCACCAGCAACACGCCGATCATCAAAAGTGAAACGGAACAGAACAAGATCCGCTGGGCCACGGGCACGGCCACAGGGATTTATATGATTCCCTATTCCACCGGTGGCTGGGCGCCGGACGCGGCCATGCCACTCACCGTGGAGATCACCACGGCCGGCGCCGGGGGGAGCGATCCGTCCTTGGTCTTCTCCACGTACAACAGCTTGGGCAAGACCACGGGAGCTCCGGTGGCCAGCGGTTGGAACAATAACAACTACCGCCCTTCGGACGTGACTCATATGAACGATCAGCCCACGGGGAGCGCGAACAACTCAAGCAACGCCATCGACCGGTTCTGGATCATCGATGCCGGCGAGGGCAGCTATGCCTACACCACCCCGCCGGAGGTGGACATCACCTTCGGCTTCGACCCGCGCGAGACCAATGCCAACGGGGGCAACGCCGCTGGCCTGCTCGCCAGCAACAACAATCTGGTGGCCCAGCGGTTCAATTCGGGATCGGGCCTTTGGTACGACATTCTGCCCATGGGCGCACAAAGCGGCAACACCGTGGCCGGTGTGGTACCGCCCACCGCAGGCGATCTCCTGCGGAGCTGGACCCTCTCCAACAAGAACCTGCCGTTGCCAGTGCAACTGGTGGCATGGGGAGGGAAATGCCATGGAGGTGTTGTTGAGTTGAAGTGGACCACGGCCACCGAGCAGGACAACGCCTTCTTCACCATTGAGAAGAGCCGCGATGCCCAGGACTGGTCCGCGATCGGCACTGTGCCCGGGGCGGGCAACAGCAGCAGCCTGACCGGGTACGCCTTCGCCGACAGGGACGCCCAAAACCTCGCCTACTACCGCTTGCGCCAAACCGACATCAACGGCACCACCACGGTGAGCCACACCATTGCGGTCGGGTGCGGCCCGGGAAGCGGCACGGCCATCGTGAATGCCTGGGACGACGGCGGACACCTCAACCTGGTGGTCTCCTCCACCGCTGAAGGCCTTTACGACCTGGTGCTGATGGACGCCCAAGGCAAGGTGATGGCCACCCGCACATCACAAGTGATCGCCAACGGCACCACCACGTTGCGCATGGATACGCAACACATCGCCACCGGCATCTACATGGTGCAGTTGTACAACAATGCCAACAGCATGAGCCGACGGGTGCATTTGGAATGAGCCGACCACGACCTTGGCACAGATGGACGAGGCCGCCCGAAACAGGCGGCCTCGCTGTTTCCTCCCTGTGCGCGCAACGCTCTTCACCGCGCCACGCCCGAACGGCGTGCGTTCCGCTTCACCGCACCTTTACCGCGCGCTGCACCACCACGTTGCCGTCCACCACAAGCGTGCAGAAATAGGTGCCCGCCGCCAACTGCGTGGTGTTCCAGGTGTAGCTGTACATACCGGCCTCAGCCTGTTCCTCGCGCAACGTGCCCAGGGGCTTGCCGTCGCTGCTGCTTACCACGAGGCTCACCCGGCCCGCCGTGGGCACATGGTACTCCAAGGTGGTGAGCTCGGCCACCGGGTTGGGGATGATCCGCAGGCGTTGTTCCTTCAGTTCACCAGGCTGGCTGCTTTGCTTGGGGGGGGTTGTTCCATCTTTCGGGGCCATGCCCGGGTTGGCGGCACAGCAGGCGGGGTGCCCTGTTGCGGTCCGTGACCGTGCATTTGACGCACGGCCTATCTCCTTTTGAAGGCCATGGCCGCAGCCAACAGCAGTACGATCACCGAAGTGCCGTAGGCGCCCTTGCCGATGTAGTCGCCATGGCGCACGTAGAAGGTAAGGTCGCGGCGTGCACGCACCGTGCCCTTGATGGCGGCCGGCACCCACCAGCCGGTGGGCTGGTGCATATCCCCCCGCTGGTCGATGAAGCAGGAGATGCCGGTGTTTGCGCTGCGGGCCACATCGCGGCGGGTTTCCACGGCGCGCAGCTTGCCGTAAAGCAGGTGCTGGTGGTAGCCGGGGGTATTGCCCCACCAGCCGTCATTGGTCATGATCACCAACAGATCGGCGCCGTTGCGCACGTGGGCGGCCACGTGGTCGCCATAGATGCTTTCATAGCAGATGATCGGCGCCAGGCCCAGGCGCTGACCGGAAGTATACACCACTTCACGACCGGCCTGTGTGCCCAGGCTACCGGTGGTGCCCCCGAGGTCCAAGGCCAGGCCGCCCAGGGGCCCCAGCACGTTCTCGAACGGCATCAGTTCCACTCCGGGCACCAGCTTGGATTTGTTATAGTCCTCATGGCTGCCGTCGGCGCGAACCAGCAAGGCGGCGTTGTAGGCATCGAAAGCGCGATCCATGCCATCGAGCACACGGGCTGAAATGGGATGATCGGCGCCCGTGGGATACAGCCTGGCGGCGGACATGCCCGCGATCACCGCCGCCCGGGGCCATGGTTGCAGAAAGCTCCGGATGCGGGCCACACTGCGGCTGCCGCTCATGTCATTCTCCCACAGCCCATGGAAGACCAACCTGCCACGATCATCGGACAAGGTGGTGGGTTCCTGCAGGGCCGTTTCGGGCATCACCACCAAGGCCGTGGCGCTGTCCATCAGGGGCGTGGCTTGCCGGAGCATGCGTTCCAGCTGTTCCATGGGGTCGATGGCGCCGAACTTCTCCTTGTACGGGTCGATGTTGGGCTGCACCACCACCACTTCGGCCGGTTCACCGGCCTGTTCGAACGTGGCGTAACGAATGAGGGAAGCGGCCCATGGCAGCGCGATCACGGCTGTGGCCACCAACGCCTGGTGGGTGATCAAACCACGCACCCCCGGTGAACGCCTCAAAGCGAGGTGCAGCACGGCGATGTTGGCGGCCCATGCCCAGAGGGTGCCGCCCAAGTGGCCGGTGACCTCGTACCACTGCACCCATTGGGTGTCACCGGCGAAGACATTGCCCAGGGTGAGCCACGGCCAGCTGAGGTCCCAGTGCATGTGGAACCGTTCGAAGGCCAGCCAGAACACCACCAGCGCCCAGCGGGCCCAGGTGCCACCAAGCGTTCGGCGCACGATGCGGAAGAGCAGCCATGGCAGGGACATCACCAGCACGTTGCCGATGTTGGGGCCGATGAGGGTGAAGAGCCGCGTGGCCAGGTGCTCGCTGACGTTGAACAGCCACCAGGTGGTGGCGGCGTTCCACACCAGCAAGGCCAGCAACACATAGGGCATGAAGTGGCGGGGCCGCTCCCCTTTCGCACGTTGTGCGTAGCGTTCTTCGGCCCACAACAGGGGCACCCAGGCCACGAAGACCAATGGGGTGATGCCGCCCACGGCGGGCCAGGCCAAGGCCAGCAGCACCCCCGAAAACAGCGCGCAGCGCAAATAGAAGGACCGGTTCCGCATGCGGCCGAAAGTAGGGTGCAGGGCCGGGGTCACCGCAGCAGGTACATCTTGCCGAAGCCCTTGGTGAACAAGGAGCCCGCCCCACCATCGCGGTATTCAATGTCCTGCCCATGGAGCTGTGCGATGACGCGGTAGAGGTAGACGCCGCGCGCGAGGCGGTCGCCGAACTGGTCGGTGCCGTCCCAGGCAAACGGGGTGATGTTGCGGCCCACGTGGAGCGGCCCCAGTTCGGCCATGGACACTTCGCGCACCACACGGCCTGAGATGGTCATGATCTGGATGCGCATGGCCGTGGGCGTTTCGCGGCCGGTGAGGGTGAACACGAAGCGGGTGCTGGTGGTGAAGGGATTGGGGTAGTTGAGCACCTCGGTGATGGTGGGCCGGTTGATCACCTCGAAGTCCACGCTGTTGTCCCTGTTGCCGCTGTTGTTGCGGCTCTTGTCGGTGGCCTGCACGGTGATGCGGTACTTGCCGTCCACCAGGAAGTTGGGCCGGTAGAACACCTTGCTGAGGTTGTCGGTGCCGGTGGCGGGCACGAACTGCATCACCTCCTGTGGGCCTGCGCGGAAGTAGATGCGCTTGGTGGTGCCCGATGGGTCGGTGAGGAATACCTTGAACAGGGCGGTATCGCCGGGTTCGTCCACCAGCAGGGTCTGGTTCTCGTCTTTGAGCGTCACTTGGATCTCCGGTCGTGCGCTCACGATGTCGCCGTCCAGGATGTGCATGCCGTCGAAGGTGATGTCCAGGATGGGGTTCTCCAGGTCTTGCTGCACCAGGAAACGCAGCTCGGCGATGTTGTTGAAGTGGTATTGCTCGGGCTGGTCGTAGAGCTGCGTCAGGGTGTCCACCGGGTTGGCCTCGATGCGCATGGTGTTGGGCCCGGGGAAGAGCTGCGTGCTGAAGGTGATGGTATCGCGCAGCACGGCGCCTACGGGCAGGGGCGCGTTATAGGTGTAGTGCACACGGCGGGCCTGGTTGCCGGCGTCGGTGATCCACGCGGTCATCAGCAGGCTGTCCATGGGCACCTGGCCGATGTTGCGCACGGCCACCATCACGGCGGCGTCCTGCCCTTGGAAGAGGCTGTCCACGTGCACGTACAGGCCGGAAGGCGGGTCGATGGCGCATTCGGGCGCGGGGACGCCCAGCAGCTGCCAGCGCTTGAGCTGTGCCGGCAAGGGCGTTACGGCCGAATCATTCCAAAGCAAGCCCTTCAACCGGAGCTGGGGGTACTGTTGCGCGGCAGGCATGCTCTCCAGGTCCACGTTGCCGGTGTAGCCGGACAGGTCCAACAAGGGAAGTTCCACGCCTTGGGGAGATACACCGGCCAATTGCACCCGGGTGCTGTCGCCAGGTTGAATGGGCTGCAGGCGCCAGTTGAGGCCCTGCCAGGCCAAGGACTGGCTGGAGCGGGGAGCCTGTACCGAACCGCTTCGGGCATTGAGGCTCATGGAGGCCACCAGGTTGATCAAGTCGTCCGGTACATCACCCCATACTTCCTGCACGGAGGTGGGATCGCCTTTTTTGCAGAAGAAGATGTAGGGTACGCTGTCGGGCACGGTGCCGTTGGCCAGGTTGGTGGCGCCCAAGGCGGCCAACGCGGCCATGGCGTTGGAACTCTCCAAGGAAGTGCGCATCAGGCGCAGGTAGGTGTACACCAGCACGTAGTGCCCGTCGGGGATGTGGTTGGTAAGCATGTTGGCCATGCTGTCCATCTGGGCCGGTGCGTGGTACCAGAACACGAATTGCTTTTCCTGGCGCTGCCGGTAGCAGGCGCCTTCGTTGTTCACGTTGCCGTAGTAGCGCCCCACGCCACCGTACTTGGTGAGCCAGGTGGTGAAGTCGAAGGGGTCCACCACGCCCACGCTCATGGAGGCGAACGGCCCGCAACCTTGCGCTTCCTGCATCTCCAGGTCCTTGGTCCAGTATGCCTGCACAAAGCTCTCGCCGCGCACTTCGCAGCTGATCTGGTGGTCGCCGCCGCTGAACTTGAACTTGCGCTCGGGCCGCACATGCTCCACGAGGTTGAAGCCGTCGTCCTTGAACTGGAAGAAGTGCGATTGGCCCCAGCCGGTGCGGCCTGTGAGGTGCTGGAAGGAGAACTCGTGCCAGTTGTACACCCCTTGGCCGGCGCTGTCCAAGGAGCAGCGCCAGTAGTACACCACGCTGTCCTGCTGGCCGTTGAGGGCATAGATGGAGGCAGGCTGCCACTCCACCACCCCACCAGGCGCCGTAAAGGTGTGCTGCTCCAGCACGGGGCTGTTGTACTGGTCGGTGGTGTCTATCTGGAAGATGTAGGACCGTGGGGGCGCGAAGGGATCGCCGGTGCTGGCCTTGAGCACGGGGGCGGGGTCCGGAGTGATGGCGAAGTTGTAGGGGTCCACCGGCAACAGGTCCCCGGCGGTGATGGTGATGCGCTTGACCACTTGGTTGTTGCCCAGGTCGTCCAGTTCGGCAAGGAGGTCCGGGTCCAGGTCCAACCGCACGTGCAGATCATTCACCCCCAAGCCAATTTGGCCCACCTGAACGGGCAAGGTGAAGGTCACGGTATCCTGGTAGGCGTCCATGTTCACCTGCTGGAGCACGGTGGGCAAAGTGACGCCCTCAGCGACCACGCTTCGTTCCACGGCCACGGTGAAGGACTGGTGCGTGCCCTGGCCGATGTTGCGGAAGACCACCCGCACCTGGAAGGAATCCAGTTCGGCGGTGACCTGTTCGGGAATGGTGGAAACATCGTCCGCGGTGATCTGCAGGTCGGGCATGCGGGGTGAGTTCATCACCAGGGTGGGGTCGCCGTGCAGGGTCATGGTCCCGGCGCTGTTCAGCGCTTCAATGCCACCGTTGCCGATCTGGCCGAACACGGAATGGCGCATGTGCGTGCCGATGCTCTTGCCATAGTTGAGCTGGCTGAAGCTCCGGTAGAACTCCTGCGAATAGTGCGTGAGCCAATTGGAGAGGCCCACGTCCACGGAGGAAAGGAAGGCCACGGCGCCGGCATTCTCCGGCAGCACGAACTGCTCGCTGCTGCTGGAGGGGTCATAGAGGTGGATGTCGCCCGTGTAACAGGAGTTGCCCAGCACGGTGGGGAACTTGCCGTTCCATTGGTAGTTGGTGGGCACGTCTGTGGTGATGTCGAACCCGCCGCCGAAGGCGTGGGCGAAGAAGGTCATGAGGGTAACGCCGTTGGCGATCATGTCCGTAACGCTGTCGGCCGCTGCCTGTTCAATCACGGCCCCGCCATTCTTCACGAACTTGGTGACATGGCCGAAGAAGGAGGTGTCCTCTGCCAACACCTCGAAGCTGTTGAGGGCATTGTCGAACTGGGTCCATTCAAAGGCATCATTGCCGCCGCGGAAGTGCAGGATGTTCTTCATCCACGCGGCGGGTGGTTGGCTTTCCACCGAATCCACCTTGGCCAGGTAGTGCAGTACTTGATCGGGCGTGCTGGCCGCCAAGCGCCCCACGGGCACCGAGAGGTAGGCCGGCTGATCGCCGGTGAGGTTGAGGCCGAATGCCACGTCGCTGGAAGGCCAACCCATGGTGGGCACCAGGCAAGCCGCCGCCGCCAGCGGATCTTTCCGGTAGCCCTTCTGGTAGGCCAGGCCGCCGGTGGCGGGGGCTTTCACGCTTTTGCCGATGATGAACAAGGCTTGCGGCCGCGAGGGTGCATGATCGTAGACAAAGCGCAGGTAGTTGCGGATGGCCAACGGGTGCTGCCGCACACCGGCGGCGAACTGGTCATAGAGCTGTTCCACGTTGGCCACAACGGCATTGTAGCGGTTGGTCGGGTTGGTCTGCCGGTAGTTGGCATATTGCACGGCGGCGGCCATCAGCTTGGGATGGGTGATGATCACCAGGGCCGAGTCGGGCAGACTGCTTCCCGGATCGGAGAAGAAGCCGGTGCCATACACCTTCTGCAAGGAAGTAATGGGCAGGATGCCCGAAGCATTCGCCGCCACCATGCGCAGGTCCTGGCTGCTTGCCGGGACCACCGCCTTGAAGGCCGGACCGTCCTGCACGGCCTGCACGCGGTGTATGCCACCCGCCCCCCATACATGGATCACCGGAGCGGTCAAGCCCGTGAAGGAGATCATCAGGCTATCGGCGCCGGTCTGGCCGGGCAAGTCCACGGTGACCGGGCTGGTGAACGTGAAACTGCGCGGGTAGCGAATGCTTTGCCAAGCCGGTGCCGAGGCATCCAGGTAGTCCGGTGCCAAAGACGGACAGGAGAGATCATGGATGGCGGAGACGTTCACCGTGGTGCTGCTGCCGGCGACGGATGCGGGCGGCAGCTCGAAGGCATACTTCAACAGCCTGTAGCCTTGGAAGACGGTATCGGCGAGCACTGTGCCGCCGTGCTCCACGCGCACATGGTGGTCCGTGCACTGGGTGCCGCCCGGATTGTTCAAGCTGGCCAACACCAAGCGGTAGGTGGAAGGTGGGGGATCGGTACCGGTGTACAACTGGGGGATGGACAGGGCATAGGAGCGGGTCATGTCCGTCCCGTCGCTCGCCACCGTTTGGTTGTGGAAATAACCTTCGGCCTCATTGATCGCACAGATCGAAGCCCCAAGCGAAGTGCGCTTGCCGGTCTGGTAGGCATTGGGGTAGGTGATCAGCGTGGTGTTCCAGCACCAGGGCAACGGCGTGTAGGCCGCCCAATTGCCGCTGCCCGAGGGGATGGTGCGCAAGGCTTCGGACTGCGGGCCCCATGTAAGGAAATAGCGGATGGTGTCGTTATAGAGCGAGTAATAGGGGTTGTTGATGTGGGCGGGATCATCCCAGAGGGCGCTGTCCAGCCAAGCATCATTCATGGCGCCGTGGAACTCGATGAAATCGGCCGCATTGAACACGCCATCGGCCTCCCCTTCCACATGGATGGGCACCTGCCTGCCACGGGCGAAAAGCTGAAGGGCGCGCGGGTCCACGGTTTCCAACGGGAAGCCCGCATTGGCCAACGCGGCGGAGTCGATGCGGCGCAGGCCGTCCTGCCAAATTTGAAACGTCCAGTACTGCCGATCGTAGTGGACCCACTCGTTGCCGTAGTTCTGCGCCCGGGCCATTGCGCCGGTGGTGAGGGCTGCGGCAACGAGCAGGACGCACCTCATGAACCCGGATGCTTGAAGAGGTCGAAGCGCAGGGAGAACACGTTGGAATAGAGCGCCACGCTGTTGTCACCGATGTCGGTGAGGGCGTAGTCCAACGCCACGCTCTTGATCTTCAGGCCCACGCCGATGTTGGGCTGGAAGTTGAGCGCGCGCTTGTCGTTGATGTCGGTGACGTATTGGAAATTATTCACTCCGGCGCGCACGTAGACCACTTTGGCATAGCCCACTTCAAGCCCCAGGCGGGGATCGCTGCTCCAGGTATCGGAGGCGATCACGGTATTGCGCTTGCCGTCGAAGGTGTTCTCCAGGTCGGCCTCCACCAGCAGGTCCACTTTGCTGCCGATCTGGAACCCACGGGCCACACCCAGCACCAGGCGCGGCAAGGTGGCCTCCACCCCGTTCACCGGCAGCTCGTTGCCGGTTTGTGCAAATACGTCCTTGGTGCGCTGGTCCAAGGTGTAGCTCCAGGCATTGAAGGTGCCGGTGATGTCGCGGCCCACGGCGGCAAAGCGCCAGTGGCCCCGGTCGTATTGCAGGCCGGCATCCAGGCCGAAGCCCCAAGCTTTGGCGAAGGGGCCCACGTTGCGGTAGATCACCTTGGCATTGGCCCCCAGGCGCAGGCCGGGCACCTTCATGCGGCGGGCATAGCTGAGGAGGAAGGCATTGTCCGTGGCCGAGAAGGTGGTGATGCGGTTGTAGTCCACGTTGCCGTTGTTGTCGATCAGCTCCGTGGTGTTGGGGATGTTGTCCACCCCGAAGCGCAGGTAGGAGAAACCGATGACGCTGGCTGAATCGATGGGCTTGGCCACGGCGAGGTAGTCGTACTTGGCGATGCCGGCGAAGTACTCGCTGTGCATGGCGCCCACCTGCAGGTCGCCGCGCACGCCCAGCAGGCCCGCGGGGTTCCAGTAGCCGGAGGTGACGTCGCCCACGGCAGCCACCTGTGCATAGCCCATGCCCAGGGAGCGCGCCCCCACCCCGATGGCCAGGAATTCGTTGCTGTACTTGGGGGCATCCTGGGCTTGCGCCGCGTGGAACGCCAACATCGCCACACCTGCCACCGCCAAACTCCGCACCATCCCTCCCACTGCTGTCATGTTGTTTCTGTTGGACGCACCTTCTAACAGTTGGAGGCCCGGATTATTGCCCGAAATTAGCCAACTTCGGCCCGCTTTGCCACGAACCGTCCGTTTACCCGATCTGTTGACCACCGCGAACCTAGTGTGCGGCGCGTTATCGGTGCTGCTCACTTCACAGGGGCAATTGACGATCGCCTGTTGGTTGCTGTTCCTGGCGGCGGTGTTCGACGTGTTCGATGGCATGGCGGCGCGGGCCATGGGCGGGGGGTCACCGTTGGGCGCGCAGTTGGACAGCATGGCGGACATGGTGAGCTTCGGTGTGGCACCAGCGTTCGCTGTATGCACCGTTTCACTTTCCATCCACCCCGAGGGGCTCTGGTGGGCGGTGGCGGCGGCGGTGTGGATCTGCATCGCCTCCGCGTGGCGGCTGGCCAAGTTCAATGTGGACACGCGGCAGAGCACCGGGTTCCTGGGGCTGCCCACGCCGGCCAACGGCCTGTTCTGGGCCAGTGTGGTGCTGATCGCCCTGGGCCAGGGCCTGCCCTCCACCCCATGGGCCCTCGCCATGGGCACCGGTTTGGCCGCCACGTTCAAAACGCCGGTGATCATGTTCGCCGTTGCGCTGGTGCTGGGCCTGGTCATGCTTTCCGAACTGCCGTTGCCGAGCCTGAAGTTCAAACACGGGGGCTGGAATGGCAACGAGCCCATTTTCCTGCTGATCGGCGCCGGAGCGGTCCTGGCCTTGTTGTTCGGGTTGCTTGCCGTTCCTTTGCTGCTGATCCTGTACGTGCTGAGCCCCCTTTGGGGCCGGATCTTCCAAACACCATGAAGACCTTCCTCGCCTCCATCGATGTAATGCCGCATGACAACCTGCTGGACCCGCAAGGCAAGGCGGTGAGCGGCAGCATGGGCAACCTGGGCCTGCCCGAAATCACCAACGTGCGCATCGGCAAGCACATTACCCTGCAGGTGCAGGCCGCCGATCAGCAGGCCGCCGAAGCCAAGGTGGAGGAAGCCTGCAAGAAGTTGCTGGCGAATTTGGTGATGGAGAAGTATTCGTTCTCGGTGACGGAGGGTTGAGGGCTTGTCCCCATCGTCCACTGGCCCGCCAGGTCACCAGCTTCATTGCACCACCACCCGCTCATTGCCCACCCCGCCCTTGCCGGTGATGCGCACCAAGTAGGTGCCCTTGCCAAAGCGCGAAAGATCGATCTCCTCGCTCTCCCTGCCCTTGGCCAGCGGGCGCTGGAAAAGCAGCTTGCCCACGGCATCATACACCGAGTAGAAGCTGTCCACCGTGAGTGGATCGGTGAACTCCACCGTGAAGCGGCCCGTGTTGGGGTTGGGGCGGATGCGCGGCTTGTTCATGGAGTGTGCGATGGGCGAAATGCCCGTAATGGTGCAACCATCATATACAGTGAAGGGCTGGCACGGGGTATCCGTAATGTAGGCGTTGTGGGTCGTGGCCCCGTCAACGGACGAAAGCGTAATGGTGCTGTCCACCGGGAAGAGGTTCGAAATGCTGAACGCTGCAGGAGGTGCGTTGCTGCATGGCACATGGCCCAATGAATCGGCCTTAAAGAGATAGGGCCCCTGGGGATAGCCGTCACCGTTAAAGACATAACCCCCATCAGCACACACCAGCAAATTGAACGCACTGTACCCCACCCCATTGACCCCATACCTGCGCACCCACAGCGTATCCCCGTTGATATCCGTTTTGAACAAGACCGCCCGGCCTGTCCCCGTTATTGACACCCCCGTGCTGGAGAGTACTACGTAGTTGCTGTCCAATGCCTTTTGGATGCGTGGCGGGGATGCCCACCAATTAGAACCGGTATACCCCTTGCACCATTGCACGGTGCCGTTGCCGTCCACCTTCATCATGAACAATTGGCCCGCGACACTCACCTTGCCCACCGTAACGAACGAGCTATCCGACTCGATAACGGCATCGTGCATGCTGCTGCCGGCGCCGAAATAGCATTTGCTCCAAAGGATATTGCCGTTAGCGTCCAGGCGCATGAGCGATGCCCCTGTACCATCCAGGTCGAAACCTGCCAGTAGGTCGCCCCCGGGAAGTTCCTTCACAAAATGGAATTTGGTATAATATTGAGTCGGCCACTAATTGTTGACATCAGGCGGCATATCTGGTGGTGTCCTTTTTGAAGAAGCCAAGGACGGCTTCCGGGGTCCGTTGCAAATACCTCAGGTGGGCGGAAGCCACCTTCTCCATC
>JAGPDT010000101.1 GCA_018057455.1 Flavobacteriales bacterium
AGGCCTTGCAAAGCCGCCGCCAGGCCGAATTCCTCCAAGGCCCCGCTGATCATGTCGTGGGAAATGTTGCGCACCTCCTGCACTGCGTCGTCCAGGAGGGAATAGACTTTGGCATAGGCACTCTTTTGCTCCTTGTGCAGGGCATCCAAGCGTGACTCAAGCGCTCCGAACTGGTGTTTCAAGGCGCTGAGCATGCTGCCCAGGCGGTCATGCAGGTCCTTGGCCACGCGTTGACGTTCGGCCTCCTGCCCGTTCACCACGGCGTTCAGTACGTTCACCTCGTTTTCACGCAGCAGTTCATTCACCCGCGTGTCATGGATCTGCTGTTCCTGGCGGGCCAGTTTGCGGCGGTGCTGGAGGTTGCGGTAGAGAAGCGCGGAAAGCAAGGCAAGCAGCACCGCGGCCACCACCAGGATGTTGCGCTCGGTGGTGCGCTGGCCGCGCAACGCGGATTCCTGCTGCTTCTCCGAACGGAGCTTTTCCACTTGGGCCAAGCGTTCCACGGCGTCGTATTTCTCACGCATCTCGGCGGTGGCCAGTTGTTGCGTGGCCTGTTCCCCCAGCAGGCTGTCCTTGAGCACCAGATAGGCATTGAGCACGGCCACGGCCGCATCATAGCGGCCCAGCGCCTGGTAGGCCTCGGCTTGCAGGCCCATCAGCTGGGCACGCAAAGCGGAAAGGCCGAGGCTTTGGGCGAGTTCAATGCCCCGTTCGCAAAAGGCCAATGCGCTATCGGCCTGGTGTTGCATCAGGCTTTGCCTGGCCGCAATGGCGCACGCCGAAGCCAAGCCTTCCCGGTCATTGGCCCGTAGTTGGAGGGCCTTGGCCGAGTCCAGGTCGGCGCGGGCCAGGCCGTACCGCCCGGCACCGCCCAATGCCACTGAGCGGTTCATCCAGGCTTCGATCATCAGGCGGGTGTTCCCGGTGGACCGGTAGAGGGCCAGTGCGGAATCGGCGTAAGCGCGGGCTTGGTCGTACTGGCCGTGCTTGGCCAAGGCACCCGAGAGGTTCAGGAAACCCTCGGCCATCAGGACCGTGTCATGCAGCGCATGGCCGGCGGCCACCATGTTGCCATAGATCCCGGAGGCCTCCCGCACCCGGTCCATGCGCAAGTAGAGTGAGGCGAGGTTCTGGTACGACTTGGCCAGTGCGGCGGAGCCGGTACGCTTGCGTATGTTGATGCTGGCGAAGTAGGGTGCAATGGCCTCCTCATAACGGCCCGCTGTTTCCAGGGCGGCACCTTTGAGGTTGAGGGTGCGGGCCTGCTCCTCGTCGTTCTTGAGCTGCAAGGCAAGGAGCTCGGCCTTGGTCAGCAGGGCCATGGCCTCGGTCACTTCCCCTTGCTCGGTGTGGAGCGTGGCCAGCTTTTGCAGGCAGCTGAGCACGCCCGGTAAAAAGTGGAGCCGCTCATTGATGCGCAAGGCTTCCTGCAGGGCCATCTCCGCGCTGTCGGATTCGTTCAGGTTGCGGTGGGCTGCGGACATGCACTGCAACGCCCGCCCTTGGCCTTTGGCATCCCCCATGCGGCCGGCGAGTGCAAGGGCCTCCCGTGCCAATCCCAAGGCCCTGGCCGGCTCGGCATCCTTCAGTGACCAACTGCTGCGGCACAAGGAATCCAACCGGGCTTCATTACCAAGCTGGGCATGCGCTCCGGTGTGGGCCATGAGCACGACCACGGAAGCTGCCGCGATCAGCCGGGCGGCCCCCTGGTAAAGGGCAAGGAGTGGAGAAGGGTTCATCAGGTGGTGGATCGAACAAGGTGGCTCAGGGCCATTGGAACGCAAAGGACCGGCCGGTGCCGTTGCTTCCGGGGAGGGAAGCCATCTTCAGGCGGACCACCTCCCCCTGGCCGATGCCGATGGAACCGGCCACGTCGAAGGTGGCATACTGGAGCTTGAATTGGCTGCCGGGTTTGACCGGGACCATCAGCCGCCATTCCACGAGCTGGCCTTGCCCGTCCACCTGCCTCGTCCACACGGCTTGGGCGGCGGCGGCCCGATCGAGCTGGAAACCGGAGCCTTCCATGTACAGCATGCAATGGACCACGGCCTGCGGGCCGCTGAATTCCACGTTGCAGATGGGTGCGGGGCCCTGGAAGACGGACATACCGGGGGGCTCGGATGCGTCATCGGCATGGGTGGTGCGCACCACCTCGTCCGCGGAGGAACCGTTGTTGGACACGGTGGCTTCCACGCCGGTGGGCTCGCGAAGGACATCGCGGAAGGTGTGGATCATGCAGCCCGGGCCGTTGAGGGCATTGGTCTTGGTGTGGCCCACCCGCAAGGGGTCGTTCTGGAAGTCGGTGCCGGTGAGCGCATAGAACGAAGCGGCACCATGGGGGGAAAGCACGGCGATGCTTGCACGGCGCCCCGGTTCCCTGGCGACGTACAGGAACGGCCGGTGTTTCATCGCGGAGGGGAAGCCGTTCCAATCCACGCCGGTCACATCCTGCATGGTGTTGTACAGCACCGGCAGCGGGAGCAGGTCCATGGAGGGCATGTTGGTGGGGGTGTTGGTGCGTTTCATGTGGGCGGGAGTCAGCACCATCCGCGTTCCATGGCGTACTTCACCAGGCCGGTGCTGTTCTTCACGGCGAGCTTCTGCATGATGTTCCTGCGGTGGGTTTCCACGGTTTGGGGGCTGACGAAGAGGGCGGCGGCGATCTCCGGGGTGCTCCATTCCCGGCAGATCATCTTCACCACTTCCTGCTCGCGTTTGGTGAGCACGTTGCTGCCGGTGGAGCCGGCCCGGTCCTGGAAGCGCTGGTCGCGCGCCATGGCGTCCTGTACTTCCCGGCCCAGGTAGCGGTCGCCCACGGCAACCGTGCGCAAGGCCAAGCTGAGTTCCTCTTTGCCCACATTCTTCAAGACATAGCCGTCGGCACCGGTCTCCAGGATCTCGCGCACCAGGTCCGGGTGGTCGTACATGCTGAGCACCAGCACGCGCGTGTCCTTGCAGTTCTGGAGCAGGGCCTTGGTGGCCAAAATGCCGTCCATCCCGGGCATGTTGATGTCCATGAGCACCACATCGGGCTGCAGTGCCTTTGCCTGTTCCACGGCCTCGTGCCCGTTGGTCGCACGGCCCACCACCCGCACGGCCGGGTCGTGTTCGAGCAGGGCTTCCAAGCCGTCCAGGATGATCGACTGGTCATCCACAAGCAGGAGTGTCATGGCCATGGGGGTTGTTGCGGCCAAAGGTTGGGATCGGCCTACCCGCGAAAAATACCTGGAAACCGGTATTTCTGGTGTGGAGCAGATCGGGTAGTGCCTGTTTCCGGGTGGTTTGCGTCCCAGTCCGGAACACGGGGTGGCAGGCCCCGGTGCGGATGGGCCAGCAGCCTGGGGCCGCTTGCATGGTGCGGCGTTGTGCATTCCCCGGCTTGGTGGTCCGCCACTTGCGGCTGCCCAGGGAAGCGGGGCTTAGGGGAAATGGAGCGGCCCCTTCAGCGGCTGGAACAGGCCATAGAGCCACGGGTTGCCTTGGCGCACGCGTACTTCCACGGAGGAGACCCAGGCCGGGTTGCCGCCTTCGTTCCATACGTACACGCGCAAGCGCTGGCCCTGGCCATGCCCGGCCACGTCAGCCAACGGTATGGCGGAGACGATGCTGCCTTGGCCATTGGGGGTGGGGAAGGCTTGGCTGCGGTAGAAGGTGCTTGCCTCGCCCTGCATCAGCTCGGTCACCAGCTTCAAGCCCTTGCCCGGCCCCATGGCAGCGTCCAACCGGGCTTCAATCACGTCATTGTCGCCTTTGGCCACTTGGTACACGGGCAGGTCCAGGAGGATGCCCCATTCACGGCCGGAGAAGTCCCAACGGCGTGGTGCCATGCTGCCTGCCGCGGTGGAGTCGCGCACGGTAGGCAGGTCCGCGTCCACGTGCCAATCCGCGCTGCCCAACGCTTCGGGGGTGACCAGCCGCGACCAAAGGTGGTCGTCCAGTTTGGATTGCACGGGTGTGCCATGGAAGAGGAAGGCCTGCCCTTCCTCCAGATCGTGCCGTTCCGCCAGGAACGGGAAGGTGGATTGCACCAGCGCTGGAAGCTCCGGGGTGGAGCCGGCGGTGAGGCCCAGAAAGACCGAGGCCGTGCCAGGTGAGCGCAATAGCGCGGCCACGTCGGGCACCGGCATGTTCCGCACGTTGTGGAAATGCAGGGCGGTGGTGTCCAGGTTCCAATGGCGCATGTAGAAGGCCACTTTTTCCGGCGGGGCGTCCACCAACGCCAGCCGGTGGGGATGTTCCGCAGCGGCTTGGATGCCCTTGATGGCCTCCACATACGGGGAGTGGTAGAAGACCTGGTAGTGCTTGCGGGTGGATACCAGCGTGAACGCGGCCACGGCGGCAGTGGCCAGCGCCACCGGCACGGCCCGGCTGCTGCGCAAGTGGCGCAGGCCGGCCAGCAGGCCCAGCAACAGGTACGGGAAGGAGAAGAGCAGCACGGAATACTGCAGCACGGGCGCCCGCCACAGCGAATAGGCATAGCCGATCAGCAGGGGCGCCAGGCCCCACACCAGGGCTATGGCCCATACCGGCCTGATGGTACCGCGGTGGCGGATGCGCAGTGCGGCTGAACCGATGAGCAACACGGCCCACGTGGCCGCGAACAGCCAGCAACAATGCGCCAGCCACCACAGGTAGTCGGGGATCCACCCTGGGCCGGGCGGGGCCAGCCAGGTGCCCAAGCCTTCATAGCCGAGTTGCCGCAGGAACAAGGGAATGTTGGGCAAATAGGCCAGGAGCACCCCGGTGCAGGCGAGCAGGTAGGTCTTCCGTGCCTCCGCGGCCACCAGGAACAAGCCCGTGGCCAGCATCAACCCGGCCACCATCAGGGCGAAGTGGTGGACATAGGCGGAGAGCACGGCGCCGGCCACCACGCCCACCAGCGCCTTCCGGGTACCGGTGCCCAAATACCGCGTAAGCTGATCGGCGAGCAGGGCCGTGGTGAAGAAACCGGCGGCATAGGGCCGTGCGGTCTGGCCGTAGAGCACGGTGTATTGCAGGGCGGCCAGCAGGGCAGTGATGGCCAGCGCCACCGTTCCACCGCACCAGGCAAAGGCAAACCGGTACAACAGCAGGATCGCCAGCAAGGACAGCAGGATGAAGGGCAGCTTGACCACCGCCTCCTGCATGCCGAAGAGCCGGGTCCAGGCCCATAGGAACACCTGTACGCCGGGCGGGTGGGCATCCACGGCCACGCCTTTTTGGATGGTCTCCCAGAAGCCGGGGAAGACGCGCAGCAGTGCGCTGATCTCATCGTGGGTGTACGGGATGTGGGGCAGGTTCCACAGGCGCAGCACCAAGGCCAGCAGGAACAGGCCGAGCAGCACGGCCCGTTGTGCGGCCGTGCCGGGAAGTGGTTGCGCCGCCGCTTCCTTGAGGTGTTCACGCCAGTGCGTATCGTTCATCGCCCCCGATCCATGTCGCGTTTCACGTCCTTGGCCTTCAGGCTTTCCCGCTTGTCGTAGGTTTTCTTGCCCTTGGCCAGGGCGATCTCCACCTTCAGTTTGCCGTTCCCGGCGAAGAAGGCGCGCACGGGGATCACGGTGACGCCCTGGTCCTTGAGCTTGCGCTCGAGTTTGACCAGCTCTTTGCGCTGCAGCAGCAACTTGCGGTCGCGGATGGGTTCATGCCCGTAGTTCTTGGCCTTTTCGTACGGCTGTATGCGCATGTTGCGCAAGTAGAGCTCGCCGCCGATGAAGGTGCAGAAGGCCTCGGTGATGCTGGCATCGCCCAGGCGCAGGCTTTTCACCTCGCTGCCCACCAGTACGATGCCGCACACGAAGGTGTCCAGAAAGGCATAGTCGAACGCGGCGCGGCGGTTCTTGATCTCGGGCATCACGGGTGTGGCCATGGTGCGAAGATGCGCACGGGATGGCGCTCCACGCCTACGACCCGTGGTGGTGGCCCCCGGTGTGGCCGCCCACCCACACGATGCCCTGCTCCTCAATGCGTACTTGGCGGGCCTTGTACAGGGCGCCCAAGGCCTGCTTGAACGCCTTTTTGCTGATTCCGAACATCCGCTGGATGTCCTCGGGCGTGCTCTTGTCGGTGAAGGGAAGAAAGCCTTCGTGCTGTTTCAACCGCTTGATGAGCAGTTCCGCATTGGCGTCGTTGTACTGGCGGTAGCCGATGGGTTGCAGGGTCAGGTCCAACTTGTTGTCCGCCCGGATGTGCTTCACATGGCCGGTGATGCGGTCGCCGATGGCGATGGGCCTGAAGGCCTCGCTGGCGTGCACCAGGCCGGCGTGTTTGCCGTTCACGATCACGGACCAGCCCAGGTCGCTGCGGCCGAACACGAGCAGGTCCACTTGGTCCCTTTCGGCCACGCTGAGTTCGGTGTTGTCCAGGAAGCGTTCGATGCGCGTACTGCCGTAGAGCCGGTCGGTTTCCTCGTCCAGGGCCATGCGCACCACGTACCAGCGGCCTTCCTCGAGCTTCTTCTGCTGTTCCTTGAAGGGAATGAGCAGGTCCTTTTCCATGCCCCAATCCGCAAAGGCACCCAAGTGCCCCACCTGGCTGATGCGCAGGGAGGCGAATCCATCGAGGAGGATCTTGGGTTCCAGCGTGGTGGCCACCTGGCGGTCCTCAGAGTCGCGGTATACGAACACTTGCAGCTGGTCGCCTTCGGCAAAGGTGGTGGGCACGTACTTGTTGGGGAGCAGCACATCGTTGCCTTCGCTGTCGCCCAGGAAGAGGCCCACGCCGGTGTGGCGCAGGATGACCAGTTCCTGTGTGCGGCCGGTATGGATCATGGGCGTTTATCCTTTCCGGTGCCTTCGGCCTCTTCCCGTTTGAAGATGCTGCCGATGGTCTTGCCCAGTTTGTGCACGGCATCGATGCCGATGTGGAGCGGCTCGGCGTTGAAGTCGGAGTAGTCCTCGATGCCTTGGTGCCCGCTGTGCTGCTGGGGGTAGATCACCATGCGGTTGTTGGTGGCGAAGTACTTCTCCATCTTGGTGGGCACCTTGTCCAGCTCGTTGATGTAGGAGGCTGCGCCCTTGCGTGCGGACACCAGGATGAAGACGTCGGTCTCGCGCACGCTCCGCGCCAGGATCAGGAAGTCCTCCCACTCATCGAAGGGCACGATGGAGAGCGGCGCGGACGACTTCAGGTTGCCGACGGTCTTCATCACGGCCTTGCCGGTGGCGGCATTGCAGTGCACCACCAGGGGCACGGTGAGTTCCTGGGCCAACTGGGCCACCTTGGTCACCCACAGGTCGAAGCCTTTCTCAAACTCGGCCAGCGGCGGCACCGCGCACACCACGCGTTTGTGGGCCACCAGGGGTTGTTCGAAGTGGCCCACGAACACGGTCTTGTCCACGTTCTGCAGGATCACCGGCAATTTGTCGCCGAGGAAACGGTCGAAGAAGCCGGACTTCCGGGGCCAGCCCAGCACGATGATGTCGGCCATCACCTCGCGGGACATGCGGACGATGCCGCCGGCCACGTTGTGGTCAATGGTGGTCACCACCTTGAGCTTGGTTTCCGAAGCGGCGGCCTGGTGCACGTACTGGTCCAGTTTCTTGCGGGCACGCAGGATGTTCAGCTCCGCTTCATCGTCGTTGGAGACCACGGTGAGCACCGTGATGGGGCTGGTCGAGCGCTTGTCCTTGATGTAGATGGCGAATTCCAGCAGCTTGTCCGAGCTGGCCTTGGTGGGGCTGGGCACCAGGATATGCTCGGCCACCTGGTGGTTGGTGGGCAGCAGGTCGCTGCCATCGTCGGGGGTTTCCACCACGATGCGTTTGGCGGCTTTTTCGGTGGCGAAGGAAGCCACCATGCAGGTGACCAGGATCAGCAGGATGGTTCCGTTGAGGATGCTGTCGTCCAGGATGCCTTCGCGGTAGCCCACCAGGATCACCGCCAGGGTAGCTGCGGCATGCGCGCCGCTGAGGCCGAAGATGAGGCCACGCTGGGCCTTGGAATAGTGGAACACCTGCTGGGTGAGCCAGGCGGCGAGCCACTTGCCCAACACGGCCACCACGGTGAGGGTGCCGGCCACGATCAGGGCCGTGGGGCCGTGGAGCAGCACGCCGGTGTCCACCAGCATGCCCACGCTGATCAGGAAGAAGGGGATGAAGAGCGAGTTGCCGATGAACTCCACCCGGTTCATCAGCGCGGAGGAGTGCGGGATCAACTTGTTGAGCGCGAGCCCGGCCACGAATGCGCCGATGATGGCCTCCACCCCGGCGAGCTCGGCCAGGAAGGCGGCGAAGAACACCACGGTGAGCACGAAGATGTAATGCGAGTGTTTCTCGTTCTCCAGCTTGCGGAAGAACCATTTGGCGATGCGTGGGATCACCAGGAACATGATGGCCGAGAAGAGCACGAGGGAGACCACCAGCTTGATCCAGAAGTCCAGGTCCAGCGTGCCGTGGCTGTTGCCGATGATCACCGCCAGGATGATCAGCACCGCGGTATCGGTGAGGATGGTGCCGCCCACGGTGATGGCCACGGCCTGGTTCTTGGCAACGCCCAGGCGGCTTACGATGGGGTAGGCCACCAGGGTGTGCGTGGCGAACATGCTGGCCGTAAGGAACGAGGCGTTGAAGTCGTAGCCCAGCAGGTAGTGGCACACCGGGAAGCCCACGGCCAGCGGAATGGCGAAGGTGAACAGGCCGAACACGAGGCTCTTGTTGCGGTGGGCCTTGAATTCATTGAGGTCCAGCTCCAGGCCGGCGATGAACATGATGTACAGCAGGCCGATGGTGGAGAAGAGGTCGATCGCGGAGTTCTTGTCCAGCAGGTGCAGGCCGTGGGG
>JAGPDT010000038.1 GCA_018057455.1 Flavobacteriales bacterium
GCCGAATACGGCGGGCGCATCAGCAGCGTGATGGACATCACCACGCGCGACGGCAACAAGACCCGTTTCGGCGGCAAGGTGAGCGCCAGCACCTTCGCGGCGAAGGCCCTGCTGGAAGGCCCCCTGAAAAAACAGACCGCCCCGGGCAAGGGCAGCAGTTCCTTCCTGCTCAACTTCAAGCACAGCTACCTGGACCAAAGCAGCAAGTCCCTGTACACCTACGCGGATTCCAACGGCATCCCCTTCGCCTTCACCGACCTCTACGGCAAGGTGTCCATCAACGCGGCCAACGGCAGCAAGGTGAATTTCTTCGGCTTCAACTTCAGCGACGCCGCCCAGTACCGCGGCGTGAGCGACCTGAGCTGGAACAACTGGGGCGCGGGCACCAACTTCGTACTGGTCCCCTCGGGCAGCGCCGTACTGATCGAAGGCGTATTCGCCATGAGCAATTACGACGTGGAGTTGCTCGAGGGCAGCCTGCCGCCACGCAGCAGCGGCATCAGCAACTTCAATGCGGGGCTCAACTTCAAATACTTCCTGGGGCAGAACGAGATCCGCTACGGCATCGACGTCACCGGCGTGAACACCGACCTGAGCTACTTCAACTCCCTGGGCTACAACCTGCAGCTGGACAAGGTGAGCACCGAGCTCAGCGGCTACCTGAACTACAAGGTGCGCACCGGTGATTGGGTCTTCGACCCCGGCATCCGCTTCCAGTATTATGCCACCCTGGCCGTGGCGAGCCCCGAGCCGCGCTTGGGCTTCAAGTGGAACATCAGCGACCGCTTCCGCTTCAAAGGCGCCGCCGGCATGTACTCCCAGAACCTCATCGCCACCAACAACGACCGCGACGTGGTGAACCTCTTCTACGGCTTCATCACCGCCCCGGACGACCTGCCCAAGACCATGACCCTGGCCAACGGCGACGTGCGCGACATCAAAGACCCCTTGCAGCGCGCCAACCACCTGGTGGGCGGCTTCGAGTACGACATCAACAACAAGACCAGCCTCAACATCGAAGGCTATCTGAAGGACTTCAACCAGGTGACCAACCTCAACCGCGAGAAGCTCTACAACGACACCCCTGAATTCATCAGCAAACCCGACGAGCTGAAGAAGGACTTCATCGTGGAAAGCGGCAAGGCCTACGGCGCGGACATGCTGCTGAAATACGAGGACAAAGGACTCTACCTGTGGATGGTGTACTCGCTGAACTTCGTGGACCGCTTCGATGGCAAGCGCACCTACAACCCCATCTGGGACCGCCGCCACAACGTGAACCTGGTGGCCAGCTACACCTTTGGAAAACACGACAGCTGGAAGGTGAACGCCCGCTGGAATTACGGCTCCGGCTTCCCCTTCACCCAGAACCAAGGCTTCTATGAGCGCCTGCCATTCACCGGCGGTATCTACAGCGACATCAACTCCGCCAACGGCGACCTCGCCGTGATCTACGGCCCGCTCAACGGCGGCCGCCTCACCGACTACCACCGCATGGACCTGGGCGCCACCAAGACCTGGAAACTGGACGAGCACCAGGAGCTGGAAGTGGACCTGAGCGTGACCAACACCTACGACCGCCAGAACATCTTCTACCGCGACCGCATCACCGGCAACGAGGTGTACCAGCTGCCCGTGCTGCCCAGCGTAGGGGTGACCTATACGTTCTAGCCTGTCGTGCGAAGTAGGTAGTGTGCAGGCCCCAGGTGTGGCCGTGCCCTGAACGGGCAGCGGCCGAACCCGCCAACCGCGCCCTGCGGACCACGGACCATCCACCTGCAAGCACGGCACCTTCCCGGCACCCACCTGGCCACAGGTTTCCAGTCCTCGGCATGTTTTCGGGGCGGTGCCACCACTTTTGGGCGGCCCATACCCTTTCCCACCCTACCTTTACGCCCCGTGATCACCAAGCCCATTCAGGGTGGGATCAGCGCGTGATGACGGGTTCCACCAAGTACATTTTCGTGACCGGAGGGGTCACCTCCAGCCTGGGCAAAGGCATTGTAAGCGCCTCGCTGGCCAAGCTGCTGCAAGCGCGCGGCTTCACCGTCACCATCCAGAAGCTCGACCCGTACATCAACATCGACCCCGGCACGCTCAACCCATACGAGCACGGGGAGTGTTACGTCACCGAGGATGGCGCCGAGACCGACCTGGACCTGGGCCACTACGAACGCTTCCTGGACACGCCCACCTCACAGGCCAACAACGTCACCACCGGGCGCATCTACCAATCGGTGATCAACAAGGAGCGCCGGGGCGAATACCTGGGCAAGACCGTTCAGGTGATCCCCCATATCACAGACGAGATCAAGCGGCACGTGCAAGCCTTGGGCCGCAAGGGCATCTACGACTTCGTGATCACCGAAGTGGGCGGCACCGTGGGCGACATCGAGAGCCTGCCGTACGTGGAAGCCATCCGCCAGCTCAAATGGGAGAAAGGCCGCGACGCACTCTCCATCCACCTCACCCTGCTGCCCTACCTGAGCACCAGCGGCGAACTGAAGACCAAGCCCACCCAGCACAGCGTGAAGGAACTGCTGAGCCTGGGCGTGCAGCCGGACATCCTGGTGTGCCGCACCGAGCATGCCATGCACAAGGGCATGAAGGAAAAGATCGCGCTCTTCTGCAACGTGGACAAGCGCGCGGTGATCGAAAGCGCCGATGCCGCCACCATCTACGACGTGCCCCTGTTGATGCAGCAGGAAGAACTGGACGTGGTGGTCTTGGAGAAACTGGGCATCACCCAATTCCCCGAGGCCAACCTGGACCAATGGCGCGATTTCCTGCGGCGGCACAAGGAACCCAAGCACACCGTGGAGATCGGCCTGGTGGGCAAGTACGTGGAACTGCATGATGCCTACAAAAGCATCAAGGAAGCGCTGGACCACGCCGGGGCGGCGAACGAGACCAAGGTGGTGGTCCGCTGGGTGCACAGCGAGAAGCTCCATGCCAAAAACCTGGCCAAGCAACTGGGCGGGCTCAGCGCCATCCTGGTGGCGCCCGGCTTCGGCAACCGGGGCATTGAAGGCAAATTTGACGCGGTGCGCTATGCCCGCGAGAACAAGGTGCCTTTCCTGGGCATCTGCCTGGGCATGCAATGCGCCGTGATCGAATTTGCCCGCAACGTACTGGGCCATGCCCTGGCCAACAGCACCGAGATGGATGCCAACACCCCGCAGCCGGTGATCTCCATGATGGAAGAGCAGAAAGCCTTGGTGGACCTGGGCGGCACCATGCGCCTGGGGTCCTACCCCTGCAAGCTCAGTGAAGGCACCCATGCCGCGCAGGCCTACGGCAAGACCCAGATCAAGGAGCGCCACCGCCACCGCTATGAATTCAACAACGCCTACCTGGACGAATACCGCAACGCCGGCATGATCGCCGCCGGGGTGAACCCCCAGACCAAGCTGGTGGAGGTGGTGGAGATCAAGGACCACCCGTGGTTCGTGGGCGTGCAGTACCACCCGGAATACAAGAGCACCGTGGCCAATCCGCACCCGCTCTTCACCCGTTTCGTGCAGGCCGCCTTGGTGCAAAAGTCATTGGCCCGCCCCGCAGTGGCCGCCAACACCTGACCACCGCACCGGCCCAGGGCTCTTCCGCCCGTGTAAAAACACGGGCCTGGCAAGGCGCGCGGGTCTATCTTCGCGCCCTTCCCATCCCACCCTACGCTTGTGCGGCACAGCATGGACCGTAATTCGATCATCGGCATCCTCCTCATCGTGGCCATCCTCTTCGGCTACCAATACCTCACCATGCCCAGCGCCGAAGAACGCGCCCGCATGCAGCAGGAGCAGGACAGCATTGCCCAAGTGGCCATCCAGGAGCAGGCACGCAAAGCCGAGGCCGCATTGGCCCAAAAGCAACAGGCCGTTGCCGACCAGGCCCTGGCCGCCCCCGGCGACACCAACGCCACCGACCGCCTCCATGCCGACAGCCTGCAGGCCGTGCATCTGCACGGGCGCATGGGCCTCTTCGCCCCCGCGGCCCAAGGTTCCAACGAAGTGGTGGTGATCGAGAACCAGCACCTGCAGGTGGCCATCAACACCTTCGGCGCCCGGCCCAACGTGATCCGCCTCAAGGACTACAAGACCTACCACGGCGGCAAACCCCTGTTGCTGGCCGTACCTGACACCGGCGTGTACGAGTACAACTTCTTCCTGGGCAATTTGCGGCTAAGCACCAAGGACATGAACTTCACCGCCGAAAAGCTCGGCACCACGGGGGTGAAGCTCATGGCGCCCACCACCGACCCCGCGAAATACCTCCAGATCACCTACCAACTGGACAGCGCCGGTTGGCTCATGCAGGTGAACGCCGAACTGGTGGGACTGCCCGAAGTGGACCCGCGCAACGTGATGTTCCACTGGAACCTCACCGGTTTCCACAATGAAAAGCACCGGCCCACGGAGCTCCAGTACAGCTCGGTCTACTACAAATACCTCAACGACGACCGCAACTACCTGAGCGAGACCAAGGATGATGCCCTGAAACTGGAGGCCCGCACCAACTGGGTGGCCTTCAAACAGGACTTCTTCACCGTGGCCATGGTGAACCCCGAAGGCTTCTCCAGCAGCGGCTCTGAGATCGCCATCACCACGCTGCCCGACGACACCCTCCATTCCAAGCGCTACGAGGCCAAACTCTTCTTCAGCCAGGAACCCGGCGACCACGCCAACTTGGCCATGCAGCTGTACCTGGGCCCCAACCAGTACAACACCTTGCGCCAGACCGGCATCCCCGAATTCAGCCGCATCATCGACCTGGGCTGGGGCATCTTCGGCTGGATGAACCGCTTCCTGGTGATCCCCATCTTCAACTTCCTCAGCCATTTCAACCTCAGCTACGGCATCATCATCCTGGTGCTCACCGTGGCCATCAAGCTGCTGCTGCTGCCCATTGCCTTCAAGAACCAGAAGAGCAGCCTGCGCATGCGCGCCCTCAAGCCGGAGATCGAGGCGATCAGCGCCAAATACGGCAAGGACGACCTGATGAAGAAGCAGCAGGCCACCATGGACCTCTACCGCAAGGCCGGGGTGAGCCCCGTGGCCGGGTGCGTGCCCATGCTGCTGCAGCTGCCCGTGCTCTACGCCATGTTCCGCTTCTTTCCCAGCAGCATTGAGCTGCGCCAGCAATCCTTCCTCTGGGCCGATGACCTGAGCAGCTACGACAGCATCCTGCAGCTGCCCTTCACCATCCCGGCCTACGGCAGCCACGTAAGCCTTTTCACCTTGCTGATGGCCGCCAGCACCATCATCTACACCTTGGTGAACAGCAAGCAGATGCCCCAGCAGCAGGGCATGCCCAACATGAAGGTGATGATGTACCTCTTCCCGGTGATGATGCTGTTCTTCATGAACTCCCTCCCCTCCGGACTGAGCTACTACTACCTGCTGGCCAACGTGATCAGCATCCTGCAGATGACCATGATCAGCCGCTGGTTCATCGACGAGGAAAAGGTGCGCGCCCAACTGCTGGCCAACATGAAGATGCCGCGCAAGAAGAGCAAGTGGCAGCTGCGCATGGAGGAGATCCAGCGCCAGCAGCAACAAGGCCGCAAGCGCCGCTAACTTGTGCCCCCCGGCCGCACCACGCCGGTGGCACATGAACGACCTTTCACGCGGTTTTGCGGGATTCTTCAACGCGTTCGGCTTCATGCTGCGCAATGGCATGGGCTGGATGTTCGCCGCACCGGTGCTGCTGTGGATCCTCTTCACCTTGGGCCTCTTCCAGGTGGGATCGGCCATCTCCGGCACCGCCGAGGCATGGGCTGCCCAATACCTGGACCTTTCCTTGCCGCCGGGAGACCGCGCCGGATGGTCCGGGTTTTGGGACGATGTGAAGGCCTTCCTCAACGGGGCCCGTGACGTGGTCGTGTGGATCGCGCTCAAACTGGCGATCTTCGCCTTGGTGGCCTTGGTGGGCAAGTACGTGGTGCTGATCCTGCTGTCGCCCCTGATGGCCTACGCGAGCGAGCGCACCGCGGAGGTGCTCACCGGCACGGGAACACCCTTCCTGGTGGTCCGCTGGTTGAAGGAAGTACTGCGCGGAATCCTGATGGCCCTGCGGAACGGCGTATTGGAGGTAGGCATCAACGTGGTGGCTTGGGTCCTCACCCTCTTCGTGCCCGTGATGGCCCCGCTCACCGCCGTGGGCCTCTGGCTGGTGTCCTGCTGGTTCTATGGCTTCTCCATGTTCGACTACATCCACGAACGGCAAGGCCTGGGCATCAGGGCCAGCGTACGGTCGGCCCGCAACCGGCAAGGCATGGTGCTGGCCAACGGCATCGCCTTCAACCTGCTGATGAAGGTGCCGTTACTGGGGCTCGTCACCGCCCCGTTGCTGGGCAGCGTGGGGGCCGTGCTCGCCATGGACCGTGTGCGGCGCTGAACCTTCAACCGCACCTGCGCGTTCCAAGGCCATGCGCCGGTGGCTGCTCCTTCCCTGCTTGCTTGTACCCTTCGCCATGGTGGCCCAACAAAGGGCCGGAACGCCAGCCCTGGACCTGTCCGGCAGCCGCATCCAACTGATCGGCACGGTCACGGACAGCCTCACGGGCAAGCCTGTTTACGACTGCCTCGTGGGCTACTATGACCAGCGCGGTGAGCGCCGCATGGTGACCCCCGTGAACAGCGATGGCCAGTTTGCCTTGTTCATACCGCCCCATTCGCCGTTCGAGTTGCGCATTGAACAGGAGAACGGCTACCGCGACCTGCACACATCCGTTGAAGTGATCCCTGAGGGCCTGCCCCAAATGCGGATCGACCTGGTGCTTCAGCCCCGTTGACCCACGTGCTGCTGCAACAGGAAAGCAAAGCAGGCCGTCCTTGTTGGGACGGCCTGCTCCTGGCTGTTGGAAGGCTTTGATCAGGCCTTCTTGGCGGGCTTTGTGGGCGCGCTGGTCTGTGTGGGGGCCGCTTCCACGGGTGCCGGCGCCACCACCTTGGGCGCGGTCACCAGCGTCATTTCGTCCACCAGGTGCTTGGCACCGGCAAACTTGTCGATCACCCACAGCACGTAGCGGATGTCCACGCTGATGGTGCGCTGCAGCTCGGGTTCGTAGGAGATGTCGCCGCTCATGGCCTCCCAGTTGCCGTCGAAGGCGATGCCGATGAGTTCACCGTTGCCGTTGATCACCGGGCTGCCGCTGTTGCCGCCCGTGATGTCGTTCTCACTGATGAAGCACACCGGCAGGCTGCCGTCCGCATTGGCGTAACGGCCGAAATCCTTGGCCAGCAGCAATTCCTTTTCGCGGGCAGGCACGGTGAATTCATCGCTGGTGGGATCCTCCTTCTGCAGGATGCCCTGCTCGGTGGTGTAGTAGTTGTAGTGCACCGCGTCCGCAGGGATGTAGTCGTTCACCTTGCCGTAGGTCAGGCGCAGGGTGCTGTTGGCGTTGGGGTACCACATCTTTCCCGGCTCCATCTCGCGCATGGCCGCCACCATCAGGCGGTAGCCGCGGTTGATCTGGGTCTGGGCCTCATCAATGGCCGGGCCCAGCACGTTGCGGTACTGGTTCAGGCAGCTTTGCGTGGCTTGCATCGCGAGGTCCTTCTGGAGCACCTTCAACTGGGGTTTGGCCAAGAAGGCCATCAGACGCGTGCTGTCCGTGATGATGCTGGTCTTGAACATGGCCTCGGCCCACTTGTCGAAGTCGCCTTTGTACTTCTTGCTCACCGCGGCCATCATGTCCGGCTGTTGGGCGGGGTCCACATCGCGGAAGATCATGGAGAACATGGCGGCGGTCACTTCCTGGTCCGTGGCGGGGTCGTAATCCTTCCAGAAATCGCGGGCCGACTTGCGGGCCATGTCGGCCATGGCGGTGATGCGTGCGGTTTCCTTGGGGTCCTTCTCCAGTTGGCGCATCAGGCCATAGAGGCGGAAGCCGAACACCACGGCCTCACTGCCGAAGGCGGCTTCCTGCAGGTAGGTGGAGGCCTTCTCATACTTGGCACGCTCAGCGTAGCCTTCGTCCAGGTCCTTCGCCAGTTCACCATACTTCGATTGGCGCGCGGGGTCCGCGTTCACCCAGGCCATCAGCGCCGCCTCCTGGTCCTGCTTGCGTTCGGACACATGCTGGCGCTTCAAGCCCTTCTGCTGGCCGATGAAGTACTTCCAGTAGTTGGCGATCTGGGCGTCCTTGGAGGCGTATTTCAGGCGCACGGCGTTGTTGGCGTCCATGTGCTCCTTCATGATGTCCAGCTTCTCCCCGCGGATCTTCACGCGGGCGGGCTGCTCAATGTCCAAGGCCAGTTTCACGCCGTCGCTGTTGAGGAAGCGGTCGGTGCTGCCGGGAAAGCCCATGATCATGCTGAAGTCACCGTCCTTCACCCCGTCGAGGCTCACGGGGAAGTGCCACTTGGGCTTCAAGGGGATGTTGGCCGCAGCGTACTCGGCCGGCTCACCGTCTGCTCCCGTGTAGATGCGGAACATGCTGAAGTCGCCCGTGTGGCGCGGCCATTGCCAGTTGTCGGTATCCCCGCCGAACTTGCCGATGGCATTGGGCGGCGTGCCCACCAAGCGCACATCGGGGTAGGTTTTGTATACGAAGAGGTAGAATTCGTTGCCCTCGAACATCACTTTGAAGTCGGCCTCGATGTGGGGCCTGCCTCCGGTGGCCTTGGCTTCCAGCGCGCCGGCCATCACTTGGATCACCGAGTCGCGCTGGGCCTCGGTCATCCCGTCGTTCATGGCGGACAGCACCGTGTCGGACACGTCGGTGATGTATTGCAGGAAGCTCACCGAGAATCCGGCGGGCTTCTCCTGGTCGCGGGTCATGGCCCAGAAGCCGTTGGTGAGGATGTCGTCCTCCACCGTGCTCAGGCTTTGGATGGCATCATAACCGCAGTGGTGGTTGGTGAGCATCAGGCCGTCGGCACTGACCACTTCGCCGCTGCAGAAGCCACCGCCCAGGCGCGCCACGGCATCTTTGATGCTGGCCTTGTTCAGGTTGTAGATGTCGTCCGCGGTAAGCTTGAAGCCCAAGGCGCGCATTTGTGCCTCGTTCACCTGTTTAAGCTTGTTCAGCAGCCACATGCCTTCACCGGCAAAGGCGCTGCTGACCGCCAGGATGGCCACGAGGGCCAAGGAAAGGACCTTCTTCATATCACGATCGTTCAAGGGGTTTGGGAAAGGGATCAATTGGGCCGCCGGCGCCCGGAGGCCGCGAATTTAACCCATGTCAGCTGTTTGCCCTGCCTGCACCACCAGGCCGAAAGGGATGAACGGTGATACAGGTGGCCCGTTGGTTCAGCGATCGCCTTCCACAGGCATCCACTCCACACCGGCCAGCAGCTCTTCCACCCGGATGGCCAGGTCCTTGAAGGCCTTGGGCGCGCCTACCCGGCCCAGCACCTGCTTGTCATGGCCATCGGTGCGCAGCCGCATGATCAAGCTCGGCAGGTCGGTCACCGGTTGGTCATAAACATCGTTCAAGGCATAGAAACCAATGGACTCGATCTCCGCTTTCAACGTGTTCATGGTGGCGGCATCCACCTGCCCGGTGTAACTGCCCTCACGCACTGCGAAACGCCGGCCCTCGTAGGTGGCCGAGCCATCCGGGCGGATGATCAACTTGTACGCCGGGCAGGTGCCGAAGCAGGGGGTGCGCTCCATGGCGAAGAACACGTTGTCACCACCGAGCTTGGGCAGCGGCGTGGTGTCCTGGCCGGGTTCCGGCGCCGGCACCGCGGCTTGCGGCTCCTGCCCGCCATCGGCATGCCCGGCTGCCGGTGAAGTGGCGCTCGGCGCCAGGGCATCGGGCAATTCCTGTTTGCCCTTGCACCCGGCACCGGCGGTGAGGAGCAGCGTGGCGAAGAAGAGGCTGGGCAGTTGCATGGTGGCGAAGGTAGCGCTGCGGGCCATTGGCCAAGACCATGCCGAACTGCACTTCACCGGGCAAGGCATGGCCTACTTTTGCCGCCCCATGGATCTCCGACCGCTCACTGCCATCTCCCCCATCGACGGGCGTTACCGCGGGCGCACCGCCCCCTTGGCCTCCTGGTTCTCCGAACTCGCCCTGATCCGCTACCGGCTGATGGTGGAACTGCACTGGTTCCGGTTCCTCTGCGAAACGCCCCTGCCGGAGCTCAAAGGCACGGACACCCATGCGCTGGCGGACCTGGCCACGCGCGTCCAGGCGCTTTCCGAGGACGACGCCCAAGCGGTGAAGGCCATCGAACGGACCACCAACCATGATGTGAAAGCCGTGGAGTATTGGCTCAAGGAACGCTTGCAGGAGCTGGGCTTCACCACCGCCAAGGAATTCGTGCATTTCGGCCTCACTTCGCAGGATGTGAACAACACCGCCCTGCCCTGGCTGCTGAAGGACTTCACCGAACAGCACTACGTGCCCGCCGTGGAAGCTCTGCGGAACCGCATCCATGGGCTGGCCCTGGATTGGGCCCAGGTGCCCATGTTGGCCCGCACGCACGGCCAGCCCGCCTCACCCACGCGCTTGGGCAAGGAACTGGAGGTGTTCACCGAGCGCCTCAACGCCCAACTGGAGTTGTTGCGCCAGGTACCCTTCACCTGCAAGTTCGGCGGGGCCACCGGCAACTTCAACGCCCACCTGGCCGCCTACCCCGAGCTGGACTGGGTACGGCTGGCCGACCGGTTCACCTCCGGGAAGCTGGGCTTGAAGCGGCAGCGGTTCACCACGCAGATCGAACACTACGACTCCATGGCGGCGCTCTTCGATGCCATGCGCCGCATCAACACCATCCTCCTCGATTTTTGCCGCGATATCTGGACCTACATCAGCATGGACTGGTTCCGCCAGCGGGTGAAGGCCGGTGAAGTGGGGTCTTCGGCCATGCCCCACAAAGTGAACCCCATCGACTTCGAGAACGCCGAGGGCAACTTGGGCCTGGCCAACGCCCTCTTCGGCCACCTGAGCGAGAAGTTGCCCGTGAGCCGCCTCCAACGGGACCTCACCGACAGCACGGTGACGCGCAACATCGGCGTGCCCATGGCCCACACCACCATTGCCTTGGCCGCCATCATGCAAGGCTTGGACAAGCTCCTCTTGAACGAACAGGCCATCGCCCGCGACCTCGATGCCCAATGGGCCGTGGTGGCCGAGGGGATCCAGACCATCCTGCGGCGGGAAGGCTATCCCGAGCCGTATGAATTGCTCAAGTCCCTGACGCGCGGCAAGGAGAAAGTCGGCCGGGAGGATATCGCCGCATTCATCGACGCATTGGACGTGGAGGACCGCGTGAAGGTCCGCTTGCACGCCCTCACCCCGGCGAATTACCTGGGCGTGGACCTGCTGGGCGCGTAGCAGGGCCGGGCCTTGGTCCTGGCAGCCATGGCACGTGCGGCCTGAGCAACGAACGTCTCCTCACTTCCCCGGCAACAACAAGCGCTGGTACGCCACCAGGTCCGTGTTCGGCACCTCGCCCAGATCAAGTTGGTGCAACAGCGTGATGAGCTGCCCCCGGTGGTAACTGGCGTGGTTGAAGCAATGCGTCAGCAGTTGCCAACAGGGCTGCACGAACCGTTGGCCCTTGGTGTTGGCATAGTCCACCTGCCTGTTGAGCTGCGGACCGTCCAGCGGAAGCACCTTGTCATGCAAGGCCGCGCTGATGTGCAGCAAACTGCCGATGCCCGGATCCATGGCCAGGTCGGGCTCCCCGAAGATCCGGGTGTACCACACGTGGTCCGCATCACGGATGTGCATGATCGTCTTGCGCAGCGAGGGGAAGCTGCTCTTCACGTAGCGGTCCAGCACAGCCTCCGGCTCGCGCTGCAACCGCTCCACCACGCGTGTATTGGCCCATAGATCATAGGCCGCGAACTGATGGACCAGGTGCTTCATTCTTGGAAGGGGTGGATAACGGTGTTGAAAATAAGCACGATCTCCACCGTATTACGCCGGCCGGGCACTGGTACTTTTCGCCTCCGAAAAAGGGTTTGGCCATGATCGGATCAATTTTCGGCAAACGGAAGATCAGCGAGGACAAGTTCGCGAACGTGTTCGTGAACGCCGTCCTGCGGCTTACCGAACAGGGGTATCCCGCCATCGTGGCGGAACTGCAGGAATCCAACGAGTTCGTGATCCGCCCGGTGTTCGGCCCCGGTGATGACGACCTCTTCGCCCAGATCCTCTTTGCGGGCAATCTGATGGAGGCACCCAAACACCTGCCCGGTGGCATGGACCAACGGCTGGCCCAACACGCCTACTCGAAGTTCGCACCCTTGATGGACACCACGGCCGCGGAGATCGAAACAGAGACCATCGCCATGCAGCACTTCATGGCCCGGATCAACCACCCGAGCAAGCAAACGGTGTATGCCATGAGCAAGGCCGTCTTCCACAAGTACGACCTGTTCCGCAACCAGGACCCCTACTTCCGCGACCTCAAGGCCCCCAACCCCATCGTACTGGCACGCATCAACAAACTGATGCATTACTGCCTGTGGGATTGGGCTGAACTGCTGGAAGACCTGAAAGTGACGGCGTGACCGGGCGCGGCCCAATGCTTTGCCGGGGCCATTGACCGGCGCTACAAGCCCATCCTATTGCACGCCGGCGGCTGAAGTGTGCCCCAGCGCGCAGCCCCCCGCTTCCATCCCACCCGGCCGGCAACAGGGCAGCCGGCCTGCTGCCAATAGCGGCCCTACACCGCTCCCAGCACCCCTTCGGCCACGCACAGGTCCACGATCTGCTCACCGATCGCCAGGCAGGCCGTGGCCGCTGGTGATGGTGCATTGAGCACATGGATGTGGTTGCCCTTGCGCTCAATGCGGAAGTCGTCCACCATTTCACCGTCCGTTCCCAACAACATGGCGCGCACCCCGGAACGGCCAGGCTCAATGTCGTCCATCTCCAGGCTGGGCACCAGGCGGCGAAGGGTTTTCAGGAACAACTTCTTGCTGAACGCGCGGCGGTATTCATTGATCCCGTACGACATGTTCTTGAGGAAGAGCTTCCAGGTGCCTCCGTAGTTGAGCGCATCCCAGGTGTCTGCCCAGCTGAAATCGGTCTTGCCGTAGCCTTCCCGCTTGAAGGTGAACACGGCGTTGGGCCCGCACTCGGTGCTGCCGTCGGTCATCCGGGTGAAGTGGACGCCCAGGAAGGGGAAGCGCGGGTCGGGCACAGGATAGATCAGGTTCTTCACCTTGTGTTTTCCCTTGGCGGAGAGCTCGTAGTAATCCCCGCGGAAGCCCACGATCTGTTCCTTCACCGGTACGCCGTCGGCGCGGGCCATGCGATCGCTTTGGAGCCCGGCGCAGAAGATGACGCATCGGGTGCGGTGGCTGCCCTTGTTGGTCCTCACCACGGTGATCCCACCCTCCGCCACGGTGTCCAGCGCCTCTTCACCGGTACGCACTTGCGTGCCGGCATTGAGCGCACGGGCCAGCTCGGCCATCTTGTTGGTGGCCCCACGGAAGTCGATGATGCCTGTGCAACCCACCCACAGGCCGGCAATGCCGGTGCAATGGGGTTCGATCTGCTTGATCTCCTGGGCCGAGATGCGCCGCAGGCCCTCGATCCCGTTGGCGATGCCGCGCTCATGGATCTTCTCCAGCTGTGGCAGCTCACTTTCGTCCACGGCCACCACGATCTTGCCGCAAACATCGTGTTTCACGCCGTGTGCCTGGGCAAAGGCCACCAGTTCCCGGCGCCCCTTGGCGCAGGTGATGGCCTTCTTGCTGCCGGGCTTGTAGTAGATGCCGCTGTGGATCACCCCGCTGTTACGGCCCGTTTGGTGCTCGCTGAGCAGTTCCTCCTTTTCCAACAGCAGGATGTGCTTGGCCGGGAACCGGGATTGCAGTTTGTACAGGGTGGCCGCACCCACGATCCCTCCTCCCACGATCACCACGTCCCAAGTTTGCACCATAGCCATGCCGTTGATAGGCGGCCGCGAATTTACCGCGCCGCGCCCGCCGATGGTGCAATGCGTTCACCGCGTGGTACGCGCAAGAGCAACACCGCGCCCAGCACGAAGAACGTACCGATGGCGATGATGGTGTTGCGCAGGTCGCCGGTGAGCTGGTTCACCACGCCGAAGGCCAGGGTGCCCAGCACCGTGGCCAGGTAGAAGCTCACGTCATAGAATGAAAAGTAGGAGGCATGGTCCGCGGTCTCGGGCAGGAGCTTGGCGTAAGTGCTGCGCGAAAGCGCCTGGGTGCCGCCCATCACCAGGCCCACGCAGGCAGCCAGCACGTAAAAGGCATTGGTGGATACGATGCTCCAGGCCGCCAGGCAAATGCCCGTCCATACCACCAGGCCGATGATGAGCGCGGCGATGTTCCCGAAGCGCCGGCTGAGGCGGACGAACAGCAAGGCCCCCAAGGCGGCCACCAGCTGGATCAACAGGATGCTGGTGATCAGGCCGCTGTCCGGAATGGGGGATCCATCGGGTTCCTTGATCTCCTGCTTGGCGTAGGTAACGGCCAGGTACATCACCGTTTGCACGCCCATGTTCAGCACGAAGAAGGCCACCAGGAACCGGCGCAGCTGCTTGATCTGCATCATTTCCCGCCACACCTTGCGAAGCTCCCGGTAGCCGGCCGTGAGCGGGTTCCTGCGGGCCTCCGCCGGGACCTGGGTGTTGGGCAGGTTCCGGAAGGTGACCTGTGCCCACCCCGCCCACCAGAGGCCCACGGTAAGGAAGCTGATCCGTGCTGGGATGCCATCGCGGTCCGGCAAGCCGAACAACGCCGGCTTCATCACCATGGCCAGGTTGATCAGCAGCAGGATCACGCTGCCGATGTAGCCCATGGCATAGCCGCGGGCGCTCACGCGATCGTGGTCCTCGGGCTCGGCGATCTCCGGCAGGTAGGCATCATAGAAGATCAGGCTTCCGCTGAAGCCCACGCAGGCCAGCATGAACAGCACCAGGCCGGCCCACAGCCACTGGAAGGTGAAGAAATACAGCCCCGCGCAGCATGCCGCGCCCAGGTAGCAGAAGAACTTGAGGTAGTTCTTCTTGTTGCCCCGGTGGTCGGCGATGCCGGAGAGCAGCGGTGCAATGGCCGCCACCAGCAGGAACCCCGCGGATAGCGTGTAGGATTGGAGCGAAGTGGCCGGCAACCCGTAGTTGGCCATCACCTGGTCCACGCCATCCACGGAGGTGATGGCGATGTAGTAGATGGGGAAGATGGCCGAGGTGATGGTGAGCGAGTAGGCCGAGTTGGCCCAGTCGTACATGGTCCATGCACGGATGATGCGGGGCTCACCCTTCTGCATGGGAGCAATGCTGGCGCGGCAGTTCAGGGTTGCCCTATTTCACCACGTCCACCTCCACGCGGCGGTTCTGGCTCAAGGTCACTTCATCATCGCCTTCGGATGCCGGTTGGTCCGCTTTGCGGCCGGCAACCTGGATACGGGAGGCTTCGATGCCCGCTTGCACCATGTAGTCCTTGACCTGCTCCGCACGGTCCTTGCCCAGCTCGGTGAGGTCCGGGCGCATGCGCACGCGGTCCTCCTCCTGGAGGTCGGTGTGGCCGGTGAGCTGTACCCGGATGGCGGTGTTGGCCTTGAGCACGGTGACCAAGGTGTCCATCTGGGCTTTCATGGAGGGATCGATTTCCTTGTTGTACTGCTTGAAGTAGACGGCGGCGCGGTCCACGCGTTGGGCCGGGGTGAGCGTAGGGTCGCTGGTCACGCGGCGCCCATAGATGAACTCGCTCTTGTCCTTGCCGATCTGTTCACAGGCGCACTCGCTGACGTACTTGATGGGTTTCACGCTCACATCATCGATGTAGAAGTAGGCAATGGCGGCCTGTGGGCGTGTTTCGCCGCGCTGGCGCTTGGCCTTGCCTGCGGTCACCTTGTCGGTGGCGGCGAAGTTGCCGATGATCAGGTACTGCTCGTCGCCGTTGGCCTCATATACGCCGCACACGCCCTGCCACCCGTTCATGTCGTCATACACCTTGGTTTTGAGCGCTGGCACTTGGGCCTCGTAGGTCAGGCTGGCCTCCTCTTTCTTGTTCACCACGATGCGGCTCACGTATGCCGTAAGCTGGTCGCTGGAGAACTTGCTCAGGTCGCCCAGGCTCACGTAGTAGCTGATGCAGTACTTCTGGCCTTTCTTGAGCATCTTCTTGAACTTCACCTGCAGGTAGCTCCGCGGGTGCTTGTCCATGTAGCTGTACCACACCAGGCCGGCGTAGTTGGTGCCGCTGAGGGCGCTCTGGAAGCCTTGTGCGTTCTTCGGGGCCGAGGCAGGTGATTCGGACGATACCGATTCGCTGAAGAGGTCGGCCTTGGCCATGGTGGGGCTCCCCCAGCCCTTGGCCATGTCGATGCCGCCCAACCTGCGCAATTTGCCTTCGATCTCTTCAAAACTGCCATTGGGCACCATGTTCAATGAATCGGGCACCTGTTGGGCGGAAAGGAAGGTGGTGAAGGTGGCGGCGGCGGCGAACAGTAGGGTCCGGGTGTGCATGGGATACAAGTGAGTGATGTGCTGGAAGCGGATGACGGGGGCAAGTTAAGCAAGCTGCCAGTTGACCGCCGGAGCGCATTTGCGAGGACCGTGCCAAAGCAGCCGGTGTGCGCCATGGCACAACAAAACAGCAAGGGCCGCCCACTGGGGGGCGGCCCTTGCCTCGTGTCGAAATGCGGATTAGAACCTTGCACAGTAGCCCGCGCTGATCCATGCAATGTTGTATCCCAGCTCGGCGAAGAGCGCGGAGCTCTCACCCAGGGCCATGCGCCCCCCGAGGAAGCCACCGAAGGCGACCCCTCCTACTTTGGGCTCCACCAGGAGGGCGGAGTTGTAGTTCGGGTCATCGGTTTCCCATTTGGCGCTGGCCACGTTGTAGCCCAACATCAGGCCACCGTACGCATCCCATTTGTCATCATCCACGAAGTGGTAGGCACCACGGGCACCGATCACCAGATAGGAGAAGTTCCAGTTGTAGTTGTACTGGTTGCTCCAACCGAAGCTGTTGTAGTCCCACTTTGAGCTGGTGTAACCGACCAGGCCGCCCACACCGATCTTGTCGGACACGCCCATTTCGAAGGAAGCATGCACGGGAGGCACGCCCATTTTGGAACCCGAGTAGGCATACGGGCTGCCGAAGCCTACCCCTACATGGAGGAACTTGGCGCCTTCCTCAAAAACCTGGGCACTGGCCTGGATGCCCGCAGAACCGGCCACGACCGCCGCAACGAGTAGTTTCTTGTACATGTGCTGTTGTTTGGTGTGGAGCGAAAATAGAGGGACCGGAATACCTTGCCCTCGATTTACGGGCTTTACCGTAGAACGCGCAAGAAGCGGAAAATGGAACCATTTTCCGCTTCTTGCGCGCCCTTGGCCCCTCCCTGCCCGAGCTACCCACCGCCGAAGGTCCAGCCCAAGGAGAACTCCACCAGGTTGGTCCAGATCCGGTAGCGGCTGGTGCCGGCGGATTCATCGTAGGTGGTGGTAAGGCCGCGCAGGTAGCGCAGGTCCAGGTCGAAACCCACCGGCAGTGTATAGCCCAGGCCGGCCATGACGGCCACGTCCGTTTTCTTGAAGTTGCGGATGGCCGCGCTGCCTTTGAGCTTGGAGGTTTCGAACGATTGGGCATCAACGTTCTGCTGCTGCCCTTGGTTGGTCACGGTGCCTTTCACCGTGGAGGTATTGTCCGTGTTCCGTTTGCCGCCCATGAGGAAGTTGAAACTGGGCCCGAACATCACACGCAGGCCTTCCGCCGGTTTGATCGTCAGCGGTGCGTTCACTTGGAAATAGGTGAGCCGTTGGTCCGTTTCGGAGAGGATGGTCTCTTCCCCGACGAAAGGCAGCCCACCATAGGTCACATTGTCTGCTTGGGCATACTTGGTGGTGACGGAGGTCTCGCTCTTCATCCGGCGGAAGGAGAAGGCGAGCTCGGGGCGGATGCCCACAAGGTCTGAGAAGGGCACCTCCACATAGGCCCCGAACTGCATGCCCAGGCCGTTGGGGTTGGTGGGTGGGTTCTTGGGGTCGGGTTGGATCTTCTGCGAGCCTGCCAGGTAATTGGCCCCCACCTTTCCACCTACCCGCACTTGAGCTGAAAGGGAGTTGGCAAGGAAGGCGCAAGTACCCACGGCGAGCAGGATGGTGGCCAGCTGTTTCATCGGTTGTGATTTGGGCCAAACCTATCCCGGCCTTCCGGCCCCTGCAATCCCTAATTTTGGGGATAGCCCCCTGTTTGCAATGCAAAAACCCCGCTGTTGGCGGGGCTTTCACGCGGTCCGGACCCGTATCGGGTCAGTGCTTCTGCTGCTTGCGGATCAGGTTGAGCGCGCTTCCGGCCCTGAACCATTCGATCTGCTGGGCATTGTAGGTGTGGTTGCACTTGATGCTGTCCGAGGAGCCGTCCTTGTGTTTCAGCACCAGGGTCAATTGCTTGCCCGGTGCGAAGCCGGCCAGGTCGATGAAGTCGAACCGATCGTCCTCCATCACCTTGTCGTAGTCGCTCTCCTTGTCGAAGGTGATGCCCAGCATGCCCTGCTTCTTCAGGTTGGTCTCGTGGATGCGGGCGAAACTTTTCACGAGCACGGCCAGCACGCCCAGGTGGCGTGGTTGCATGGCGGCGTGTTCGCGGCTGCTGCCCTCGCCGTAGTTGTGGTCGGCCACCACCACGCTGGGCAGGCCGGCGGCCTTGTAGGTGCGTTGGGTGGCGGGCACCTCCCCGTATTCACCGGTCCGTTGGTCCTTCACCTTGTTGGCCTCGCCGTTGAAGGCGTTGATGGCCCCGATCAGCGTGTTGTTGCTGATGTTGTCCAGGTGCCCGCGGTAGCGCAGCCAAGGCCCTGCCATGCTGATGTGGTCCGTGGTGCACTTGCCCTTGGCCTTGATCAACAGCACGGCATCGGTGATGTTCTTGCCGTTCCACGCCGGGAAAGGTTCCAGCAGTTGCAGGCGGTCGCTTCCGGGCTTCACCACCACGTCCACGGTGCTGCCATCGGCGGCGGGTTCCTTGTAACCGGGGTCCTTCACGTCAAAGCCCTTGGGCGGCATTTCCAAGCCCACGGGCTCATCCAGCTTCACCTGCTCGCCCCTTGCGTTGGTGAGCGTATCGGTGAGGGGGTTGAAGGACAGGTGGCCGGAGAGCGCCATGGCCGTCACCAGTTCGGGGCTGGCCACGAAGGCGTGGGTATTGGAGTTGCCGTCGTTGCGCTTGGCGAAGTTGCGGTTGTAGGAGGTGAGGATGGAGTTCTTCCGGTCGGGATCATCGGTGTGGCGCGCCCATTGGCCGATGCAGGGGCCGCATGCATTGGCCAGCACCACGCCGCCCATTTCCTCGAAGGTGGCCAGCAGGCCGTCGCGTTCGGCCGTGTAGCGCACCAGTTCGCTGCCTGGGGTAACGGTGAACTCGCTGGTGGCCTTGAGGCCTTTGCTCAAGGCTTGGCGCGCCACGGAAGCGCTGCGGGTAAGGTCTTCGTAGCTGCTGTTGGTGCAGCTGCCGATCAAGCCCACTTCCAGCTTTTCGGGCCAGCCGTTCTCCTTCACTGCGGCGGCGAACTTGCTGATGGGCCACGCCAGGTCCGGTGTGTAGGGCCCGTTGATGTAGGGCTCCAGCTTGCTGAGGTCGATCTCGATCACCTGGTCGAAGTACTTCTTGGGGTCGGCGTACACGTCGGGGTCGCCGGTGAGGTGTTCGGCCACGGCGTCGGCGAGCTTCACCACCTCTTCACGTCCGGTTCCCTGCAGGTATCGGCGCATGCTGTCGTCATAGCCGAAGGTGCTGGTGGTGGCGCCGATCTCCGCGCCCATGTTGCAGATGGTGCCTTTGCCCGTGCAGCTGAGGCTTTCGGCACCGGGCCCGAAATATTCGAGAATGGCACCCGTGCCGCCTTTTACCGTAAGGATGCCGGCCACCACCAGGATCACGTCCTTGGCACTGGCCCAGCCGCTGAGCTTGCCGGTGAGGTGTACACCGATGACCTTTGGCTGCTTCAGTTCCCACGGCAGTCCGCTCATCACGTCGCACGCATCGGCACCGCCCACGCCGATGGCCAGCATGCCCAGGCCTCCGCCGTTGGGCGTATGGCTGTCTGTACCGATCATCATGCCACCGGGAAAGGCGTAGTTCTCCAGCATCACTTGGTGGATGATGCCCGCGCCGGGCTTCCAGAAACCGATGCCGTACTTGTTGCTGATGCTCTCCAGGAACTGGTACACCTCGTTGCCTTTCAAGAGGGCCTCCTGCAGGTCCTGCTTGGCGCCCACACGGGCCTGGATCAGGTGGTCGCAGTGCACGGTGCTGGGCACGGCCACCTGTTTGCGGCCGGTGGTGCTGAACTGGAGCAGGGCCATCTGGGCGGTGGCATCCTGCATGGTCACCCGGTCCGGGGCGAAATCCACATAGTCCGCGCCCCGCTTGTATGCCTTGGTCGCCGGGCCTTCGGTGAGGTGCGAATAGAGGATCTTCTCGGTGAGGGTGAGCGGCCTGCCCAAGGCTTTGCGGGCGGCGGCCACGCGGGCGGGATAGCGGTCATATACCGCTTTGATCATATCGAGATCGAAGATGTGGGCCATGTGCGGTCGGATAGCTTGAATGAGGCGGCAAAGGTAACAGGTTCGCGATCGGGGACGGGGCTTGCCGGGGTGATCGGGCTACAAGGTGCCTTCCTGTTGGTCATCGGCAACGGTTCCACCACGCGCAAAGAGTTCACCCCGCCACCAACGCGCACGGCGTACATGGAGCAGGCCGCTGTACACGAAAGCACCGATCAGGCACCCGGTGGCGATGGCCGTGAGGATGAAGAGCAGGTCGAGCAGGCTGCCGGCGGCATCCAGTCCGCCGGAGGCCATGGTGGCCACGCTGGCCAAGCCGAAGGCACCCGGTGCCAGGAGCCAAAAGGCGGGGATGATGGAGACCAAGGCGGGCGGGCCTTTCAAGCGGTATTCGATCACCAGTGCCGTAATGGTCATCACCACCGCACCGGCGAACGCCGTGGCGGAGCCGTCCAGGAATTTGCCGGCAGCAACTTGGCCCAGGAAAGCCATGGCCATGGTGGCGATCATCCACGGAAGCGAGCGCGGGCGGCTGCTCTTGAACAGGTGCAGGCCCACGGCGAAGATCAGCACACCGGCCCAGGACAGCCATGGGGCCAACCGGTAGGACCCCTCCACGGCCACGGGAAATGCCCCGCCGAAAGCCCGGAATCCTCCCAACAGGCCGAAGGCCAGCAGAACGAGCTGCATGGCACCGGCCACGAAGCGGGCCGCACCCGAGACGATGTTGGCGAAGGCCAGTTCCACCACGGACACGGCGAGGGTGCTGCCGGGAAGGAAGATGATCAACGGCGGGATGAGCAGATGCAAGGCGGGCTCCTGCACCCCGAAGCGGTAGAGCATGGCCACGGAGGAAGCCAGGAGAAAAGCCGCCACCACCGGCATCACGGCGTTCCACACAGGCTGGCGGCGCACGGCCACCAGCAGCAGTGCACAGGCCAGTCCGAGCCCTGCCACATAGCCCAGGCCGGCCCACGTGGGCCGCAAGATGAGGGCGATGCCGATGGTGGCCAGCAAGTAGCCCAGCACAAAACCGGCGTCGCCGTAGCGGTGCTTCATGCGCCACACGGCATCCAACCGGCGCAAGCCGTCATGGGGTGGAAGTTTGCCGCTGCGGGCTTCGCGGGCGATCTCCAGCACGCCCTCCATTTGGTCGAAGCGGAGTTCGCCTGAACGGTAGGGGCCGGGGGTGATCTGCACGCGGTGCTCCTGTCCTTCATCGCTCTGTACCATCAACACCGTGGGCAGGGCGAATACCAGGATGTCCTCCCGCCCGTACCGCCTTGCGATGAGGCCCAGGTCCCGTTCCACCAAGGCCACCGCGTTGCCGGCGGCCAATTCGGCCTGCCCCAAGCGGGCCAAAAAGCGCATCAGGGTGTGGGAGTCTGTTGCGGGCGGGGCCATGGCGGCGAAGCTAATTATCGGTGGCCTGGTTGGCGGGGCGTGGTCCGAAGGAGGTGGGGCCGCCTACCGGACTGGTGAAAAACGCCCTGTGAACGCCGCACCTTCCACACGCAGAAAGGCCGCTCCTTCCGGAACGGCCTTTCCAGCGCTGCCTACGAAGGGCTCACTCCTCGATCACCTCGAAGGAAATGGTCTTGACCACTTCGCGGTGGAAGGTCACATCGGCCTGGTAGGTACCGATGGTCTTGATGGCTTCGCCCTTGATCTTGATGTGCTTGCGGTCCACTTCCACGCCCAGGCCCTTGAAGGCATCGCTGAGCATGATGGTGTTGACGCTGCCGAAGATGCGGCCTTTCTCGCCCACTTTGGCACCGATCTTCACGACTTGGTCCACGAGCTTGGCGGCGTTCTTCTCGGCCACCTGTCGCAGCTGGGCCTCTTTGTGGGCACGCTGCTTGAGGGTTTCGGCCAGTTGCTTGCGCTCGCTGGGGGTGGCGGCCACGGCCAGCTTGCGGGGGAGCAGGAAATTCCGGGCATAGCCGTCCTTCACCTTTACCAGGTCATTGGCGAAACCCAGATGCTCCACGTCTTGTTTGAGGATCACTTCCATGGTGCTGCGTTCTTACTTGAGCATATCGGCCACGTACGGCATCAAGGCCAGGTGGCGGGCCCGCTTCACGGCTTGGGCCACGCGCTTCTGGTACTTTTGGCTGGTGCCGGTGATGCGGCGCGGCAGGATCTTGCCTTGCTCGTTCACCAGGCGCAACAGGAAGTCGGCGTCCTTATAATCGATGTAGGTGATACCGAGCTTCTTGAAGCGGCAGTATTTGTCCTTCTTGGTCTCAATGGCGATCGGGGTGAGGTAGCGGATCTCGTTGCTGGATCCCCCTCCCTGCCGTGCCGGAGTGCTTTCCGTGGTGGCGGTGGTCGTCGTTTCTTCGCTCATCTGGTTGCGATCAGGCGTTCACTTTCTTGGTACGGGGCGCACGACCGCCTTCACCCGCCTCTTTTCCACCCCGTGCAGGGCGGCTTTCGGCGAATGCCATGTGGTGCTTGTCCATCGCCACGGTGAGGAAACGGATCACCCGTTCATCGCGGCGGTATTCGGTCTCGAGCTTGGCGATCAACGCGGGGTCGCTCTCAAACTCGATCAGGTGGTAGAAGCCCGAGGACTTCTTCTGGATGGGATAGGCGAGCTTGCGCATCCCCCAGTTCTCTTCATGGCGGATCTTTCCATGGCCTTCTTTGAGAAGGTCTTTGAACTTGCCGACCGCCTCCTTTGCCTGGTCCTCAGACAAAACGGGAGTTAAAATGAAGACGGTCTCGTACCGGTTGGTCATGTGCCTCTTGGTAATTTGGGGTGCAAATGTAGGATTTTTTCCGATCCACGGAGCTGGTTGGGATCCTTCAGGGGGTTGGATTCCAACCGCCTGATCCAGGTCCTGGGGTTCCGCCCGTCCGGCTTCATTGCGGCAGGGCGGCATGGCCACTTTGCGTCGCTGCGCTCGATTTTCCTTCATGGCCGGCGGCTAACTTCGCCCCCGATGGAACGATACGTGGTCAGCGCCCGCAAATACCGCCCCGCCACCTTTGCCACGGTGGTGGGCCAGGAACATGTCACCGGTACGCTGATGAACGCCATCCGCACCGGCCATGTGGCCCAGGCTTTCCTCTTCACCGGTCCGCGCGGCGTGGGCAAGACCACCTGTGCCCGGATCCTGGCCCGCACGATCAACTGCGAAAACCGCAACGAAGACCTCACCACCTGCGGTGCCTGCCCTTCCTGCAAGACCTTCGAGGAAGGCCATTCGCTGAACATCTTCGAGCTGGACGCCGCCAGCAACAACAGCGTGGACGACATCCGCAACCTGATCCAGCAGGTGCAGATCGCCCCGCAGATAGGCACCCGGAAAGTGTACATCATCGATGAGGTGCACATGCTGAGCGCAGCGGCCTTCAATGCCTTCCTGAAGACCTTGGAGGAGCCTCCCGCCTATGCCATCTTCATCCTGGCCACCACGGAGAAGCACAAGATCCTGCCCACCATCCTGAGCCGCTGCCAGGTGTTCGACTTCCGGCGCATCACCGTGAAGGACATGGCCGCGCACCTGGCCGGCATCGCCGAGCAGGAAGGCATCCACGCCGAACCCCGGGCCCTGCACGTCATTGCCCAGAAAGCCGACGGTGGCCTGCGTGATGCCCTGAGCATCTTCGACCAGCTGGTAAGCTATGGGGGCAACAGGCTCACCTTGGCCGACGTACTGAAAAACCTCAATGTGCTCGATCAGGAGCGTTACTTCGCCATCACGGACCACCTGCTGGCCGGCGATGCCCCCGGCGCTCTGGTGGCGTTCAATGACATCCTGTTCGAGGGTTTCGATGCCCACCTGTTCGTGGCCGGCCTGGCCCGGCATTTCCGCGACCTGCTGGTAAGCCAGGACCCGCGCACCATCCCTTTGTTGGAGGTGAGCGAAGAACTGGGCCAGCGCTACGCCCAACAAGCCAAGGCCGTACCGCGCGACCTGCTGGTAGCGGGGCTCGCCCAGTTGGGCCATGTGGATGCCCGCTTCAAGAGCAGCAGGGAACCGCGCTTGCTGGTGGAACTGGCCTTGGTGCAATTGGCCTTGGGCAACGGCCCCGGCGCAGCCATTGGAAGCCCCGGTCCGGCGGCAGCGGCCTCCGTGGAAAAAAAAAGCCCTGACGCAAGCCTGACCCGGACGGCGGCCACCGCCGTGCCGGCATCCGCCGGGGCCCTGCCCGGCAGCGGGCCTGCCACCGCCGCACCACCCTCCCCCACGGACCCACGGCCGACCAAGCGCATGGCCGGCACCGTCTCCATCCTGCAACACCTGGCCCCCGCCAAGGAATCCCCTGCCCACCGGGCGGACCAACCCGGTGAGCAACCCATCGGCCAAGCCACCGGCGTGCCGGGGCGCGACCTCAACCTGGCCCTGCTCCTGAAGGTATGGAACGACCATGCCCAATCGTTGCTCAAGCAAGGCAAGAGCAGCCTGCATGCCACCCTGGTGGCCAACAAGCCGGAGATCACCGGGCCTGCTTCCATCAGCTTCACCATTGTGAACACCGTGCAGGAGAATTACATGCGGGAGGAAAAGCCCACGTTGTTGGGCCACTTGCGGCGCACCTTGGGCATTCCGGCACTGGAACTGGACGTGGTGAAGCAGGAAGCCACCAACATCCGCCCGCGCTACACGCCCAAGGACCGGTTCAAGATCATGGCCGAAAAGAATCCCGCCCTCTTCAAGTTGCGGGATGACCTGGACCTGGACCTGGGGCAGTAGCCTCCGGGCACCACCCTTCCAAAAGGCCAGGACCGCCGGGCCATTCCCACCGGCTTGATCCAGCATGGCCGGTTCAAGCCGGTGGGATACCTTCGCGGCCCGCAAACAAGCTATACTTCAAACATGCAGAAGATCAAGGTGGCCAACCCCGTGGTGGAGATCGATGGCGACGAGATGACCCGCATCATCTGGAAGTGGATCAAGGAGGAACTGGTGCTGCCGTACGTGGACGTGCCCCTGGACTACTACGACCTGGGCATCCAGCACCGGGATGCCACGCAGGACCAGGTGACCGTGGATGCGGCGCATGCCATCCAACGGCACCAGGTGGGCATCAAGTGCGCCACCATCACCCCTGACGAGGCCCGCGTGGAGGAGTTCGGCCTCCAGCAGATGTGGAAGAGCCCCAACGGCACCATCCGCAACATCCTCGGGGGAACCGTGTTCCGCGAGCCCATCGTGATCAACAACATCCCGCGCCTGGTGCCGGGCTGGACCAAGCCCATCGTCATCGGCCGCCATGCCTTCGGCGACCAGTACCGCGCCACCGACGCGGTGATCAAGGGCAAAGGCAAGCTCACCATGACCTTCACCCCGGAGGACGGCAGCGAGGCCACCACATGGAACGTGTACGACTTCCAAGGCAACGGCGTGGCGTTGAGCATGTACAACACCGAGGAAAGCATCGAGGGCTTCGCCCACAGCTGCTTCCAATTGGCGTTGGAAAAACGGTGGCCGTTGTACATGAGCACCAAGAACACCATCCTCAAGAAGTACGACGGGCGCTTCAAGGACATCTTCGAAGACCTCTTCCAAAAGCACTACAAGGCTGATTTCGGGAAAGCCGGCATCACCTACGAACACCGCCTGATCGACGACATGGTGGCCAGTGCGCTCAAGTGGAACGGCGGCTTCATCTGGGCCTGCAAGAACTACGACGGCGATGTGCAGAGCGACATCGTGGCGCAGGGCTTCGGCTCACTGGGCCTGATGACCAGCGTATTGCTCACCCCTGATGGCAAGACCATGGAGGCCGAAGCCGCCCACGGCACCGTGACCCGCCACTTCCGCCAGCACCAGCAGGGCAAGCCCACCAGCACCAACCCCATCGCCAGCATCTTCGCCTGGACGCGCGGCTTGGCCTTCCGCGGCAAGCTCGATGGCAACCACGCCTTGGTGGACTTCGCCCACAAGCTGGAATCCGTTTGCATCAAGACCGTGGAAGCGGGCAAAATGACCAAGGACCTCGCCGTGTGCATCCATGGCAACAACGTTGCACCGGACCAGTACCTCACCAGCGAGGCTTTTATGGCCGCGCTGCGCGAAGGCCTGGAGCGGGGGATGAAATAGGTGCGGCCCACCTTCCCCATCTTCGCGCTGCATGCGCAACGTTCCTGACCGTTGGATCCTCCTTGCGGCCTTTGCCGTGCTGCTGATCGCCGCCTGGTTCAGCTCCGGTTTCCAAAGCGCGGACGAGCATTACCAAGTGATCGCCTTCGCAGAGGCGAAACTGGGGCACATGGCGGTGAGCACACTGCCGTGGGAATACGCGGCGCAGATCCGCTCCGCTTTTCTGCCTTCCATCTGTTGCGCCGTATTCGGCCTTGCGGGCGCGGCGGGGGTGCATGATCCATGCGTGCTGGCCTTCCTCCTCCGTTTGCTTACCGCCCTGTTCGCCTTTGGTTCCGTTCTGTATTTCGTGCGGTCAGTCCGGCGAACCTTGCCTACCAAGCTGTACAGGCCGCTGCTGCTTCTCTCCTTCTTCCTGTGGTTCCTGCCCTTTCTCCACGTGCGCTTCACCGGCGAAACCTGGTCCGGGCTTTTTCTGTTGCTGGCGTTGGCATTTCTGCATGCGGGGGAGGGCGGAAGAGGCCGTTACCTGCAATGCGGGATCGCGCTGGGCCTGGCCTTCCTTTGCCGTCCGCCGGTTCTTGCCGCAGCGCTCGGGATCATAGGTTGGTTGGGATGGGTGAAGCGGGAAAGGACCCTTCACCTGCTGCACTTGATCGCCGCGTTCATGGCGCTGTTGATCGCCGGAATCGTGCTGGACTCCTGGTTCTACGGCCAATTCACCTTCACCGCGTGGAACTATTTGAAGCTCGGCATCACCGGCAGCACCGAACATCCATTCGTGGAATTTCCCTGGTGGTACTACTATGCGTGGGTGTTCAAATACAGCATTCCCGTGTTCGGCGCGCTCATCCTGTCGGCCTTCGGGCTGCTATGCGCGTTCAAGCCGCGGCACTTGTTGACCTGGGTGATCGTGCCCTTCCTCCTGCTGCACATGGTATTGCCGCACAAAGAACTGCGCTTTCTCTTCCCCTTGGCGGACCTGGTGCCGCTGTTGATGGTGACCACATACCCGCTCTTCACGGCACAATGGCTGCGCATGGCCCGACTGCTGCAAGGCCCGATGGGGAAACCAGTGGTTGTACTGTTGGCCGGCATCAATCTGGCCGCATTGTGCGCCGTGATCTTCACGCCTGCCGGAAGCGGTCGCACACGGCTTGCTGGCTATGTGGACGACCACTACCCTGCCCGACCAGTGGGGCTCAACTACCTCGCCAATGGCACCAACGTGTGGGACATCCGCATCCCGCGGTTCTACCTGCACAACAACACCAGCGACACGACCACCAACTCTCCCTGCATTCCCGTGGCGGAATCCCGGGGCGCGGTGCAGCTTCTTGTGGCGCGTGGTCCGGCAACCTTCAATCCCCGTTGCCCCGATGTGCAATGGGTCGAAGTAGCCAGCGCCCAGCCCGCATGGAAAGCGTGGTTGATGAGGGCCTACGACCTGGAGGATGCCGCGCCCGTGTGGAAGCTCTACAAAGCCGCGATTCCAGGCACCATGGAACGCGAATGAAGAAGCACAGGCCACCTAACTTTGGAACCATGAGGAACCTGCTCATCGCCCTGTTGCTCTTCCTGTCCGCAAAGGCCGTTGCCCAGGACAGCACCGCGTATGTGCAACAGGAAAAAGCCGAACCCAACATCCCGTTCAAGGACCGGATCTGGTTCGGCGGCGGCATCGGGCTGAGCTTCGGCACGGTGACCGTGGTACAGATCGATCCCGTGCTGGGCTATTACTTGGAGAAGAACCGCAAATTGTCCGTGGGCCTGGGGCCCAGCTACTCCTATCTGCAGGACAACCGGTTTGCGCCCCCTTTTGAGATGAGCACCTACGGGTACCGGCTGTTCAGCCGGTGGCGCGCGATCGAACAAGCGTACCTGCATGCCGAGTTCCTGCACATGAACATGGAGCCGTACTTCAACCACGGTTTTGAGCACGGCCGCATCTGGGTTCCGCACCTGTTGGTGGGTGCCGGCTATGTACAACCGATCGGAGGGCGCAGCTCATTCTACCTGCAAGTGCTTTTCGAGGTGTTGCAAGACCCCAACAGCTATTACGTGGGCCAAGGGCCGATCCTCAGCGGTGGCGTGGGGATCGGGTTTTGAACCGGGCGTTTTTCCGGGCAGGCCCGACGCCCGCCCCACACGCGAAAGCCCGCCAAATGGCGGGCTTTCGCGTGTGGGGCCCCGGAGGGGTTCCCTTCTGCAAGGTCCGGGGCAAACCTCTCCTGGTGGAGCCGGAGGGAATCCCCGGCAAGCGCCGGGGTGAACCTCACTCCTGTTCTTCGAAACGAAGAACGGCCACCGCTTTCGCGATGGCCGCTCGTCTCCTGGTGGAGCCGGAGGGATTCGAACCCTCGTCCAAACGACCGTACCACGAGCTTTCTACATGCTTATCCTGTCCTTGGTTTTCGACCGCACCCCGGGGAAAGGCACCCTAGGAACGGCTTAGGTCCTGTGTTCTCGCCAACGCTTCGGACCACTGCGTTGGCCAGCCTCCCATGGTCGATACTCCTGGGCCGGGAAGGAGGGTTGCGGGCCTCCCCGAGGAGTACTTGCCCCCGTTACTGTACTTCACGGGCGAAGCTTCATAGCCTTGGGCTATTAGGCAGCAAGTGCGTAATCAGTGTTGCCGGTTAAGGCTTGGAGATGGGATTAAAGAGCCGTTCCCCGATGCTCTGCATGCTTACACGCACCACGAAGCCGCTGTCAAAACCAGGTCGGCCCCAATGCTTTCAAAGAACCGCCCAAAGATACGGCAGCGCAGGTGTACATGGGGGAACGCCTCCGGTGAGGCCCTGACTTCCCGCAGGAACACAACTCGGGCAAACCCTACTTTCGCCACCCCAATTCCCGAGATGTTCAAAAAGATCGGCCTCATCCGTGAAGGCAAGAACCCGCCCGACCGCCGCGTTCCGCTCA
>JAGPDT010000039.1:0-13122 GCA_018057455.1 Flavobacteriales bacterium
ACCTCCCTTACCTCCTTCACCTCCCTTACCTCTCTCACATTTACATCTCTCTCATTCTTCACCCTCCTCACCACCTCCGCCATCGCCCAACCCGCATTGGACCGCCGCGTCACCATCCACGCCGAGCAGGTGCGCCTCTCCCAAGCCCTGGAACTGGTGGCCAAGGACGCCGCCTTCAAGCTGAGCTACAACGCGGACGTGGTGCCCATGGACAGCGTGGTCTCCATCAACGCGGTGGATCAGCCCGTGGACCGCGTGCTGCGCGGCCTGCTGCCCAAGCACGCGAAATGGAAGATGAGCGGCCAGCACCTCATCATCACCGGTGAAGCCGGGGCGCGGCAGCGCTTCAACAGCAACGGCCGCGTGGTGGATGCCAGCAGCGGCGCGCCCATTCCGCGGGCCAGCATTCTTGAGGTGCAGCGCGGCAACGTGGTGGGCAGCGGGCCCAGCGGCGATTTCAGCGTGGAGATCTCCGGTGAGCTGGAGCGCACACCGTTGCGCATTGCGCGCCAAGGCTACCGCGATACGGTGATATACGTGCAGCGCAACAGCGATGCGGGACGCGTGGCCCTCAGTCCGCTCACGCGCCTGGAATACATCGAGCCCATCTGCCTCTACGACCGCTGCGGCGTGGAAGACCTCGGTGTGGCCAAGCTCCTGGTGCCGAACGACCAGTTGGACCTCAATGCCAACCTGGGCGGCGGCTTGGTGCGCGCGGCGCAGTTCTCCTTGCTTCCCACCGTCGGCACCAACGGGCCCTTGGCGGGGTCCGTGGTCAACCATGCCTCGTTGAACCTGATCGGAGGCTATGCACGCGGCGTGGATGGCGCGGAGGTCGGCGGGGTGTTCAACATCCTTTCGGAGAATATGACCGGGGCACAGGTGGGCGGTGCGGTCAATCTGGTGGGCGGGCGCATGCGCGGTGTGCAGGTTTCCGGCGCGATCAACCACACCATGGGTTCGGTGCAGGGGCTGCAGTTTGCGGGCGCCTCCAACACCGTGTGGGACACGCTCAGCGGCGTGCAGGTGGCCGGCGGCGTGAACGTGGTGAAGCGCGGCATGACCGGCACCCAAGTGGCCGGCGCGGTGAACGTCACGCTCGGTGATATGGACGGTGTGCAGGTGGCCGGCGGGATGAACGTGGCCCATGGCGTGGTGCGCAAGTCACAGGTGGCCGGCGGGCTGAATTATGCGCGGACCGTTCAGGGTGCACAGGTCTCCGCCGGTGTGAACGTCTCGTTGGGTGAAGTGGGCGGCGGGCAGGTGGGCTTCGGTGCGAACTATGCGCAGACCGTGAGCGGGGGGCAAGTTTCCTTCGGGGCCAACGTGGTGCCCGGTGAGGTGAGCGGCGGGCAGGTGGGCTTCGGCCTCAACTATGCGCACCGTGTTACCGGCGGGCAATTCAGCTTCGGGGCCAACGTGGTGCCCGGTGAGGTGAGTGGGGGCCAAGTGGCCTTCGGCCTCAACTACGCGCACCACGTCACCAAGGGCCAATTCAGCTTTGGTGCGAACATCGTTCCGGGCAAGGTGGAAGCGGGTCAGGTGGCGTTCGGCCTCAACTATGCGCACCATGTCACCAACGGCCAGTTCAGTTTCGGTGCGAACATCGTCCCGGGCACGGCGGAAGGCGGGCAGGTGGGCTTCGGCCTCAACTACGCGAACCGGGTGAAAGGCGGCCAATTCACCTTTGGGGCCAATGTGGTGGCGGACACGGCCGAAGGCGGACAAGTGGGCGTGCTCAATGTTGCCAAGCAAGCCTTGGGCGTGCAAGTGGGCATCCTCAACCTCAGCGATACCCTCACTGCCGGGGCCGTGGGACTGCTCACCATTTCACGCACGGGCTACCACCGCGTGGATCTTGCTGTGAACGATGTGATGCCCATCGGCATCCAGGTGCGCACCGGTACCCGTGGTTTCCACAACATCCTCGGCTTTTCAGCGCCCACCGCGCCCAATGGCCGCTGGGGTTTTCTGTACGGCTTCGGCAGCGAACCGCGCATAGGCCAGCGTTGGGTGTTGAACATCGACCTCACCGCCGAACAGGTGGTGGAGCAGGCGCAATGGGTGGATGCCGTGAACATCCTCGGCCGCTTCAGCATCAGCCCCGGCATGTACTTCGGCGATCGGTTCATCCTCTCCGCCGGGCCGGTGGTGAACGCGCTCTGCAGCGAGCTGCGCCATGCGGACACCGGCGCGTTTGCCAGCACGCTTCCCCCGCAAGACCCGCTGTTCGCCGATGACCTTGGCGGGGTGCAGCTCAACGGTTGGATCGGCTGGAAGGCCGGGGTGGGGGTGAGGTTTTGAGGGGTGGCCTTCAGTTGGCTGTTGTCCATACGGGGCCTGGCAACGGACAACGGACAACCGACAACTAACCTTCCGAAGGGGCCCCTGCGACCAAAAAAACTTCCCGCCCCCGAATAGGGGTATTCCGTCCCCGCCTTGTCATAGCGGAAACAAACCCGCAACCATGCCCTCCAGGAACCTCTTCGCACTGCTTCTTCTGGCCCTTGCCACCGTGCCCGCCATGGCGCAGGACACCACGGATGCCCCCCTGCGCACCCTGTTGGGCAGCGGCCGGAAGCAACACAACGGCGGCTGGGGCGCGCCCACTGCGCACTATACCCGCATCCTTGATCACGATGCACTCCTGGTGGGCGCACGCGGCGGCTGGCTCATCGACCACCGCGTCACCATCGGCTTCGCCGGCCATGGCTTGGTGACCGATGTGCCCAACAAGGCCTACGACCAGCACCTGATCGACCAAGGCGTTCAACTGCGCCGCAACAGCAGCCTCTACATGGGCTATGGCGGCCTCTTCATCGAGCCGATCATTGCCTACCGCTCGCCGGTACACGTCTCATTGCCCATCCTCATCGGTGCCGGTGGCGTCACCTACGGCTACAACCACGGCTATGATCCCGCCGACCACACCGGTGTGCCGCAGCGCATGGACGACCGCGACTGGGATGCACAAGCCTTCTTCGTGGTGGAGCCGGGCATCGAGCTGGAACTGAACGTGATCCGCTTGGTGCGCCTCGGCATCGGCGCCAGCTACCGTTACACCAGCGACCTGGACCTGCCCGAAACGCCCAAGGACGCGCTGCACGGCGTCAACGCCGGGGTGAGCATCAAGGTGGGCTGCTTCTGAAGCGATCACGCAACACTTTACCGATGAACCATCTCCGCTCACTTTCCGTGGCTTTGCTGTGCTTCTTGTCCGCATCCAGCGCCAGCGCCCAATCCTACACCCAGACCGTGCGCGGCACCGTGCTCGATGCCGACACCCGCGAAACCTTGATCGGCGCCGTGGTGGCCGTGGCGGGCACCGAGCCCCGCATCGCAGCCACCACCGACCTCGATGGACGCTTCACCTTGGCCCACGTGCCCGTGGGCCGCATCGATGTGGAGGTGCGCATGATGGGCTACGATGACCTGCGGCTCACCAACCAGCTGGTGAACAGCGCCAAGGAACTGGTGCTGAACATCCGCATGCAGCAATCGCTCACCCAATTGCAGGCGGCGGAGGTCACCGGCAAGAAGGACCGCCAGCAAGTGCGCAACGACATGGCCTTCCTCAGCGCGCGCACCATCGGTGTGGAGGAAACTTCGCGCATCGCCGGCGGCATCAATGATCCCGCCCGCATGGTGGGCACCTTCCCCGGCGTGGCCGGCGACCCCTCGGGCAACAACACCGTGGTGGTGCGCGGCAACAGCCCCAAGGGCGTGCAATGGCGCCTGGAAGGCGTGGAGATCCCCAGCCCCAACCACTTCAGCGACGATGGCAGCACCGGCGGGCCCATCAACGTGCTCAACAGCGACATGATCGACGACAGCGAGTTCTACACCGGTGCCTTCCCCGCGGAATACGGCAACGTGTACAGCGCCGTATTCGATATGCGCCTGCGCGACGGCAACGACCAGAAACGCGAATACACCCTGAAGGCCGGCATCATCGGCACCGACCTCACCGCCGAAGGCCCCATCCCCGGCACCAACGGCGGCTCCTACCTGGCCAACTACCGCTACAGCACGCTGGCCCTGTTGGACGGCGCCGGCATCGTGGACTACGGCGGCGTACCGCGCTACACCGATGCGGCCTTCAAGGTCAAGCTCCCCTCGGCCCAGCTGGGCACCATGGAACTGTACGGCATCGGGGGCCGCAGCGGCATCGTGGACGAAGACCGTGGCACCACGGGCGGCGATACGCTCTTCTCCCGCGCCGACGTGGGTTCCAGGATGGGCGTGCTGGGCCTGGGCCACACCAAGACCTTGGGCGAGCACAGCTTCCTCTACACCAACCTATCCCTCAGCGGCAACGGCAGCGGCACGGACTACACCGAAAGCCCCGCACCCGGTGAAAGCGGCCAGGAATTGCGCCATGAGGACGACCTCGCCAAGTGGACCTGGCGCCTCTCCAGCACCTTGAACACCCGCCTCAACGCGCACCACAAACTGCGCTCGGGCATCATCGTCTCCGCCGAACAATTCAACATGTATTCCAACTCCTGGGACCCCGACCGCGACCGCATGGTGGTGAACCTGGACCGAAGCGGCCACGGGAACACCCTGCAAGCCTTCACCAGCTGGCGTTGGCGCTGGAACGAGCAATGGACACTCACCAGCGGCGTACACGCGCTGCATTACGACCTCAACAAGGCCACCAGCGTGGAGCCGCGCCTGGCCCTGCGCTACCAGCAACGCCCGGACCGCGCCTTCACCCTGGGGGCCGGTTTGCACGCCAAGACCGAAGCGCTGATGACCTACCTGGCGCAGGATGTGGACGCCAACGGCCGCATCATCACACCCAATGAAAATCTCGGCTTCACCCGCGCCGCGCATCTGGTAGCAGGCTATGAGCAGCTCCTGGCGGAAGACGTGCAGTTCAAGGGGGAAGTGTACTACCAATACCTCTATGACCTGCCCGTGGAGAACGATCCCGCCAGCGCGTTCACGGCCAACAACATGGTGGAGTGGTTCACCAACAAGCCCTTGGTGAACGAAGGCACCGGTTACAACCGCGGCGTGGAGCTGAGCGTGGAGAAGTTCTTCACCCGGGGGTACCACTACATGGTCACGGCCTCTTACAGTGAATCGAAGTACAAGGCGCTGGACGGCCAGTGGCACAACTCACGCTTCAACGTGGGGCCCGTGGCCAATGTGCTCGCGGGCAAGGAGTGGAAGCTGGGGCCCGAAGGCAAGGACCGCACGTTGCTGGCGGGCTTCCGCTACTCGGTGCAAGGCGGGCAATACTACACGCCGATCGACCTGCAGGCCAGCATCGCCACCGGCGACCAGCAGGACGGCAGCCCGGCGTGGAGCAAGAAGGCCGGCGCCATCCACAAAGTGGACATCGTGGCCAGCTACCGCGTAGGCCGGCCCAAGGTGAGCCACGAGTTCAAGGCCGATGTGCAGAATGTGCTCAACGCCGACACACCCGTGTATTACTACTTCGACAAGCGCACCAATGCCATCAAGGACGTCCCCCAGCTGGCGCTGTTGCCGGTGCTGCAGTATACGCTGCGGTTCTGAGCTTCCCCAGAGTCCCATCAACGTCTCCCGAAGGGGACGTTGATGGGCTATTGATTTCTCACTACGGATTACTTTAGGACACGGCATCGGCCTCGTAAGCGCCTTGTGCGAGGCAGCGGAACGGGTCCGGCCGCCGTCATTATGCAACAGCAAGGGAACAGCATGCCCGGGAATTTCACCACCCATCCATGGCACGTGGTGCGGTGGGCATGCCTGCTGACCGCCGGTGTACTGTGCGCGGTGGTGGATGCCCAGCCCTACTGGGCAAGGAAGGCGGCCAGCCCGGGCAATGAGCACATCGCCGACGTGCAGGTGGATGCGGATGGCTCCATCTACGTCACCGGCGAATATGGCGGCACGCTGCAATTCGGGGGGCAATCCGTGGGCAGCCAAGGCGGGTTGGACGTGTTCGTGGCCCGGCTGGATGCTGCGGGCAGCCTGATCTGGATGCGCACCGGCGGTGGTACGGGGATCGATCGCGGCATCAAGCTGTCCCTAGGCAATGGCACGGCACTCGCCGTGGTCGGCGAGTTCATGGGCACGGCCAACCTCTTCGGTACATCGCTCACCAGCGCGGGGGGCACGGCGGATGCCTTTGTGGCCGTGCTCAACAAAAGCGATGGCACGTTGCAGTGGGTGCGCCAAGGTGGTGGGACCGGCGGTACCGATTCCCCAGGAGGCATAAGTATGGGCCAGGACGGCCGTGTGACCGTGGCGGGCCAATTCCGCGGTACGGCCACCTGGGAAAGCACCACCTTGGTGAGCACCCTCGATCCGCTCACTTCGCTGCCCAGCGCAGACGTGTTCATTGCCACTTACAGCCCAACGGGCAGCTTGCTCTGGTTGAAGCAAGGGGCCGCCAACAAGGACGACAAGGCCGTGGAGGTGGTGCATGATGCCGATGGCAACCTCTTTGTCACCGGCCAGTACAGCAATACCATCACCTTCGATCAGACCTACCCGAATATCCTGGCGAACGCCAGCTTTTTATTGCGCTTGGCACCGGACGGCAGCGACGTGTGGTTCCGCCGCATGGGCGGTGCGGCTTACAACCATGTGCGCGACCTGGCAATAGCGCCATCAGGGCAATTGCTGATCACCGGCGATCAGCAAGGCACCATGGTGTGGAGCGGCACCACCACGGTGAACGTGTCCAGCGCGCAGCCATTCGCCTACTACCTGCTGAAGGTGGATGCCAACGGACAACTGGACGCGAACATCACCGTGGGTTCCACCAGTGGCGTAACGGTTGCTGCCGTGGCGGCCCAGGGGAACAATGTCGCCGTGTTCGGCGCTTTCAATTGCCAGTTCACCGGCCTGGCCGACCTGTATGCCAGCGATGCCCTGTTCATGGCCACCGGCACCGAGGACCTCTTCGTATCCGTGCATGCGTTGGCCGATCTCGCCGTGCAAGAGGCCCAGCAATTCGGCGGCCGTTCGGGGAAGTCCGCCGGTGGCATGGCGTATTTGCCGCAGGGTGAACTGGTCTTCAGCGGGTCCTTCCAGCAGAACCTCATCTTCCCGGCCAGCGGTATCTTCTCCGGTGAAGTGGTTGGATTCAACCAAGGCGGGTCCGGCTCCACCGGGGTGATGGACTGGTGCGGCCACGCCAACTATGGGAGCTTCTACGGATGTGAGGGTGCCGGCCTGGTGGACGGGTTTGTGGCGCGTGGCTATGTGCCGGAGCGGGCGCCCTACGATTGGTGGGTACGTTCCGAAGGGGATTGCGAACTGGTGCGCAACGAGCCGTGCATCCCGGCGGGATTGGCGTGCGGCGATACGATCACGGCCTGCGGGCAGCTGACCTTGTCACTGGATCCGCACTTTGCCTACCATGCCAACGCGCAGGTCCGGTACGTGGGGCCACCGCTCACGTTCCTCTGGTCCACCGGCAGCACGAACGCCAACATCATCGCGACCAGTTCGGGCACCTACTGGGTGGACGTTTCCACGGCGAATGGCTGTTGGCAGTGGTCCGATACCATTGAGGTGGTGATCCACCCGTTGCCGCCGGTCACGTGGTTGTCCATTGACGGCGCGCCGGCGCACGCGCCGCCGTTCGGCTTCATCCACCTCTGCGAGCCCCAGATCAGTTCGATGGTGGCCAGCAACCTGCCCGACAGCGGCAGCTGGTGGTGGAGTGTACCGTACGGCACGGATCCCATCTACGGTGATTCAATCGGTGTGGACACGTCCGGCACGTATGCGTTCTCCGTGGTGAACGAGTTCGGCTGCATGCGGTCCCAACCGGTGATCGTCATTGATGACCCCACCATTCCCATGCCCGATATCGGCCTGGAGATGCAGATTCTCTTCCCGCAGGACATGGGTTCCACCGATTCGCTGTGGCTCTGTTACGGCTCGCCTTTGGAGATGACCTATGTGCCTGCATGGTCCATCGATGGTGTGCCGGTGGACAGCTTGCCTGCCGGGCTCACGGTAAGCCTGTGCCATGCGCCCTGTACCACCGGTGCGGAGATCGGGCAGGGGCCATACACCAGCTACCATCCCGCGGTGCAAAGCGGATGGATGGTGTTCAACCTGCAGGTCACCGTGGACAACGCGCCTTGTGCCGGGGATACCTTGGTGTTCACCGGCATCGACAGCGTGTTCGTGAATTTGTTCCCCCCGTTGAACGTGGACGTGCAACTCGCCGGCCCGGCGGCGCTTTGCGACGGGGACACGGTGCTGCTCACCGCCACGTGCACCGGCTGCGACGAACTGCTCTGGTGGGCCAACGGCACGGGCGAAGCGGTGGATGATGACACCTACCGGGCATGGGCGGCGGGCCCTTACGGCATCACCGGCCTTGCTTCGGACACCAACGGATGCAATGCATCGGACATGGCCTCCATCCTGCTCACCACGCCCTCCGGGCCGGTGCTCAACGTTGTACCTGCGAACGGCATCCTGTGCCCGGGTGATTCGGCGGTGATCACCAGCGCCACCGCCGGTACCGATGCCGTGTGGTATGGTCCGCAAGGCCCTGTTGCCGGGCAAGGTGTTTCGCTCACCACGGCGGTGCCGGGCCTCTACTATTTGAGCCTGATCGTGCAGGGATGCCCGGTGACCAGCAACAGCGTGGCCCTCACCAGTTACGGCACGCCGTACCTGGCCGGTGGCGAAACGTTGGCCTTGTGTTATCCGGGTGATGAAGTCACCATCCAGGTAATGACCGTGCCCGGTGCCGTGGTGCAGTGGATGGCACCATTGGCCGGCAATGCCCTTTCCCAAGTGGTGGACCAACCCGGCACATACACCTGTTCGGTCACGGCTTGCGGCATTGTCACCCCCCTGAGCATGGCCGTGGTGGACGCACCGGTGGAGGCCGGGTTGCTCACGCCGGGTCCCTTCGCGCTCTGCCCGGGCGATACGCTGTTGCTTCAGGCCGCACCGGGTGCCGATACGTACCTCTGGATGCCCGGCCTGGTCGCCGGGCCGCAACTGGAAGTGGCGCAGGCCGGCACCTACAGCGTGGCGGTGTCCAATGCGGAGGGCTGCTCGGACACCTCGGTGGCCGTGATGGTGGAAGACTTCTTCTTCAGTGAACCCGTGCAAGCCATGGGCGATACGGTCTGCGCGGGCGATGTTGCGCAGCTGTTGGCCACCGGATCAGGCACCTTCCTCTGGTACGCCAACACAGGCACGGGCGCACCGTTGGGCGGCGGTTCGCCGTTCCCGTACATGCCCACGGCCAGCAGCATGTTGTATGTGCGCCAACTGGAAGGCACTTGCCTGAGCGCGGCCGATAGTGCATGGGTGCAAGTGGCGCCACGCCCGCCAGCCGTGTGGGCCACCGGTCCGGACAGCCTGTGCGTGGGCGAGCCGTTGCTGCTCACGATCAATGGGCCCGATTCGGTGGTGTACAACTGGTCCACGCCCGGCGGTGCCTTCCAAGGTGCGCTCATCAGCATTCCCGCCGTGGACGTGGCGGACATGGGCAGCTACGTATGCACACCGGCCTATGGCGATTGCAACGGCGTGCCGGTGGAACATGGCCTGTCCGTGCATGCCCCCCAACCCACCGGCCTGCCCGAAGAGGTGATGTTGTGCACAGGCGGCATGGTCACACTTCAGCTTCCGCCATCCTTCACTTCCGTGCTCTGGTCCAACGGCAGTACGTGGACCTCGCTCACCATCACCGCCGCCATGGAGCTCTCCGTGCAGGCGGTGGACATGCACGGCTGCCACACCGGTGGTGATGTGCGCGTGGTGATGGACGATTGCGACCTGGTGATCCCCAACGTGTTCTCGCCCAACGGCGACGGCATCAACGACCGCTGGTTCCCCACCGGCGGCTTTGTGTCGGCCATGGCCCGCATCTGGAACCGCTGGGGCGGACTGGTGCATGAAGGCGACCTGCTGGTGCGTGGGTGGAACGGCCGCCACCACCTCAGCGGCGACTTCTGCAGTGATGGGGTCTACTACTACGAATTGACGTTGACCACTTCGGACGGCACGTCGATGCCCCTGTCGGGATACCTTCAATTGCAAGGCCGCAGGCCGTGAATGGAAGACGTGTGAAGCCGCTGGGGGCAAGGATCACACCACGCGTTGCACCGCACAGAGCCGATGAGTGTGCCGGTTTTCGGCTTCATTGAAGATGCCCTGTTCATCCAGCCGATCGATACGCACGCGTCCTGAAGCATGCAGGATGTGCCGTTGCTCCAGGATGATGCCTACGTGGACAACGCGCCCTTGCTCATTGTTGAAGAAGGCGAGATCACCGGTGGTGGCGCGGTCCAGCGAGGCCACCGGTGCACCCAGTCCGGCCTGTTGCCACGCATCACGCGGGAGCAGGATGTTGCCTGCCAGGAACAGCATCTGGGTGAGGCCGGAGCAATCCACGCCGAAGGGTGAGCGCCCGCCCCAGAGGTAGGGGGTGTTCAACCATTGGTCCTTGAGGGCGAGCATGCGCATCACCGGTGTGCCATTGGGCTGGGCGGTGGTGCGGCCCGGGAAGGAAAGGGTCTCGGCCCCGATCCGGAACCGGCCCGAGGCATAGTGCGGCAGAACAGCCCCGAAGGGCACGAGCATCACCCCGCTGGCCGTGGACACGTGCACGAACTGCTCCACGGAACGAACGGTCTTTTGGGGTGGCGGATCTTGGGTCATGGCCAATTGCTTGTCGTCCACCCAGCCTTCGTACCCGTCGTGATGGAAGCGCAGCCGGGTCCAATTGGTCTGCCGTTCCAGGATGTCGGCGGTTTCGCCCAACAGCCATTGGGTCACTTGTTCGGCGCGGTCGTTGGGTTCACGGCGCACGGGCACGATGCCCAAGGGACAAATGGCGTATTCCTTCACGTTCATGGGGCCGAAAGTGGGGCCGATGGGGGAGGGGCGCACCGTGGCCCGGGCCAAGTTTTGCGCGGTGCCCCGTTGATGGGGGCGGTTCCGGCCGGATATGAAAAAAGGCCGGTGGAGAACTGTCCTCCACCGGCCCTTGACCTGTTGGCGCCAATGATCAGAGCGCCTCCACCACCAAGGCGCTGGCGCCGCCGCCTCCGTTGCAGATGCCGGCTGCACCGTACTTCTTGCCGCGCTGCTTCAGGGCGTGCACCAAGGTGACGATGATGCGTGCACCGCTGCAGCCCAGGGGGTGGCCCAGGCTCACGGCGCCGCCGTTCACGTTCACCTTGGCGGGGTCCAGGCCCATGAGCTTGGTGTTGGCGATGCCCACCACGGAGAAGGCCTCGTTCAGCTCCACCAATTCGATGTCTCCCATCTTGAGCCCGGCTTTCTGCACGGCCACGGGAACCGCCTTGGCCGGTGATGTGGTGAACCATTCCGGGGCTTGCTCGGCATCGGCATACCCCAGCACTTTGGCGATGGGCTTCAAGCCCAAGGCCTTGGCCTTGTCGGCGCTCATGAGCACCAGTGCCGCGGCGCCATCGTTGATGGTGCTGGCGTTGCCCGCGGTAACGGTGCCTTCCTTGGTGAACACGGGCTTCAGGGCCTTGAGCTTGCCGAAGTCCACGTTCTTGTACTCTTCATCTTCCTCCACCACGGTGTCGCCCTTGCGGCCTTTCACTGTTACGGGCACCACTTCGTCCTTGAAGCGGCCTTCCTTCCATGCGTTGGCGCTGCGGGTGTAGCTCTCGATGGCGAAGGCATCCTGGTCTTCGCGGCTGATCTTTTCCCCGGTGGCGCAGAGGTCGGCGCACACCCCCATGGCTTGCTGGTCGTACACGTTGGTGAGGCCGTCCTTGCCGATGCCGTCGATGAGCTTGCCATCGCCGAAGCGGTACCCGTAACGGCCGTTCTCCACGTAATACGGCGCGCGGCTCATGCTCTCCATGCCGCCGGCCACCACCACGTCGGCATCGCCGAGCAGGATCTCCTGGGTGCCATAGATGATGGCCTTCATGCCGCTGGCACACACTTTGTTCACGGTGGTGGCGGGTATGCCGTCCGGCAAACCGGCGGACTTCGAAGCTTGGCGGGCCGGGGCCTGGCCCAGGTTGGCCTGCAGCACGCTGCCCATGATCACGTCGTTCACTTCTTCGGGGTCCACACCGGCCTTGGCCACGGCGGCCTTGATGGCGGCAGCGCCCAATTCGGTGGCGGGCACCGTGGAAAGCGCGCCCCCGAAAGAGCCGATGGGGGTGCGTACAGCGGATACGATGACGACTTCACGGGCCATGGGAATGAGGTTTAGAAATGGGCCGCAAAGGTACGGTACGGGTGGTGTGCCGGAAGCCTGCAGGCAGACAGCGTTGGCCAGTTGGATTGGACAGGGTTGGACGGTGATGGACACGGCTTCTTCGCCGTGTCCATCACCGTCCGTTGAAGTCCATTGAAGCCACCATAATGGCAAACCGCCCTGCTGTGCAAAGCGGTTTGTTCGGCTGCTGAGGGGGGGATTGCGCGAGGCGCGCCATCCCTGAAGGGGGGAGGCATCACCCGCAAACCGTGCCGCTTTGCTCCTGGTTCGTCCGTTCACGGAAATGCTTCAAGCTTCGCTTGGAATTGCCGTGAACGAACAAACCGCCCGCCTTTCGGCGGACGGTTTGCAAGTGGCGGAGAGGGGGGGATTCGAACCCCCGGTACAGTTTAACCCGTACGGCAGTTTAGCAAACTACTGGTTTAAGCCACTCACCCACCTCTCCGTTTCGGGCGGCAAATATAACCGCCGCTTTCAAACTGCGATCCCGGAAGGATTCGAACCTTCGACCGCCTGCTTAGAAGGCAGGTGCTCTATCCAGCTGAGCTACGGGATCGGATGACGCGAAAGTAGGGCTGTGCATGATTCTGGATCTGTGCAAACACAAGGGCCGCCTCATGTGAGACGGCCCTTTACTTTCCTCGTCGGGGCGGCCAGATTCGAACTGACGACCTCCTGCTCCCAAAGCAGGCGCGATACCGGGCTACGCTACGCCCCGAGGTTCCCTTGTCCCGTATTCGGACCGCCGACCTTCCCGCCGCCACGGCGGGACGCGATACCGGGCTACGCTACGCCCCGAGGCTCCCTTGTCCCGTATTCGGACCGCCGACCTTCCCGCCGCCACGGCGGGACGCGATACCGGGCTACGCTACGCCCCGAGGCTCCCTTGTCCCGTATTCGGACCGCCGACCTTCCCGCCGCCACGGCGG
>JAGPDT010000039.1:13222-29283 GCA_018057455.1 Flavobacteriales bacterium
TCCCGCCGCCACGGCGGGACGCGATACCGGGCTACGCTACGCCCCGAGGCTCCCTTGTCCCGTATTCGGACCGCCGACCTTCCCGCCGCCACGGCGGGACGCGATACCGGGCTACGCTACGCCCCGAAGTCCACCTGTGCAAAGGCACCGTGCCCTTGAAAAGGGCTGCAAAGAAAGGGTATTTATCGGTGCTTCCGACACCTCCCGAAATTGTGCAGGTCATTCCGATCCGCCATACTTGCAGCCAAGGGAATTCGTTTTCCACACCAAAGCAACCAACGCATGAGCGAACCTGCCGCCACCTATGGCCTCCCCGATGCACCCATGCCCGGAGCACCGCGCAACACCCGCATGGGCTGGCTGCGCCGCTCGATGACCTTCCGCGCAGTGGTGGTGGCCGTCCTGGTACTGCTGCTGTTGATCCCGCTGTCGATGGTGGAAGACCTGATCTGGGAGCGGGAGAACCGCAAGCAGGAGGCGATCACCGAAGTGGGCGCCAGTTGGGGCGGAAGCCAAGTGCTCACGGGGCCGTACATCAGTGTGCCCTTCCAGGCCACTGTGCGCGTGGACCTGGAGAACGGCCGGAGTGAAATGCGCGAAGTGACCCAGTTCGCACACTTCCTGCCGGAACGGTTGGAGCTGAACAGCATGTTGGAGCCCGAGAAGCGCCATCGCGGCATCTACGATGTGGTGGTGTACAAAGGGAAGTTCAGCCTACGGGCGTCCTTCCCTGACTTGCAACACCTTCTGCCGTCCAAATCCGCCGCGCTGCGTTGGGAAGAGGCCCGGCTTTGCTTGGGGATCACCGACCTGCGGAGCATCAAGAAGCAGGTCTCCGCCAAGGTCGGGGCCGGGGAACTGGCCTTCGAGCCGGGCCTTCCTTCGGACGATATTGCGACATCGGGGCTGAGCGTGGCCCTGCCCATGGACAGCGCCGCATTGGGCAAGGCCATGGACCTGCAAATAGCCCTGGACCTCAACGGCAGCGGCAGCTTCCGCGTGGTGCCGGTAGGCCGCACCACCTCGGTGCAAGTGCGCTCCACCTGGCCCGACCCCAGCTTCCAAGGGGCCTTCCTGCCCGATAGTTCCACCGTGGATGCCAAAGGCTTCAACGCCCACTGGACCGTGCTCCACCTCAACCGGCCCTATCCCCAGGAATTCACCGGCAGCCGCAACATGGAACTCGGGGAAAGCGCCTTCGGTGCCGACCTGATCCTGCCCGTTGACGATTACCAGAAGAGCACCCGTGCCACCAAATACGGCGTGATGCTCATCGTGCTGGTCTTCCTGGTGTTCTTCTTCGTTGAAGTGCTGCAGCGCCTGCGGATCCATCCCATCCAATACCTGCTGGTGGGCTTTGCGCTCTGCATCTTCTACACCTTGCTGGTGGCGCTCAGCGAGCACATCGGCTTCGGGGCGGCCTATGTGGCCTCGGCCGTCGCCGTGATCGCCTTGGTGGTGTTCTACGCCCGCAGCGTGTTCAAGGTGGCCAAGGCCACCCAGCTGCTGGCATTGGTGATGCTGCTGGTGTTCGGCTTCATGTTCACCGTGATCAACCAAGAGGACTACGCGCTGCTGATCGGAAGCATCGGTCTGTTCATCGTGCTGGCCGTGGTGATGGCCTTGAGCCGGAAGATCGATTGGGACACCTCCGGTGAATGACCGCATTTCCCCGGCCATTGGTCGGGTGAAGCGGGGGCTGGTCGGGAACAATCGGTGGATCGTCGAATTGTGGAAGATCGGTGCGCACAAAGGGGCGGCACTGGCTGTTGGTGATGGGACCTTTGACAACCCGTTCATCCCCTCAGCCTCCCTTCCCCCTCATGCGTTTTTCCCTGCTGGCCTTCACATTGCTATGCACCACCATTGCCCACGCCGCTGATTTTTACGTTTCCCCAACAGGCAATGATGCCAACAATGGCACTTCGCAATCCACGCCATGGAAGACCATCAACCGGGTGAACCAGGCCACCTACGGCCTGCAACCCGGCGACCGCGTGCTCTTCCTGCGGGGCGGCACCTGGCGCGGCGAACTGCTCTTGGGCAGTTCCGGCACCGCTGGCCAGCCCATCACGGTGGGTGCCTATGGCACCGGGGCAAAGCCCCTCATCAAAGGCAGCGAGCCGGTGGGCGGTTGGAGCGTGCACCAAGGCAACATCTGGCGGGCCTCATTGAGCGCCGATAAGGTGGCCCAGATCTATGTGAATGGGTCGCGCATGACCATGGCGCGGTATCCGAACACAGGTTGGCTCCAGAACGACCAGGGCAGCGGCAGCCAACTGCAAAGCAACGACCTCAACCAGCCCAACGGCTATTGGAACGGGGCCACCTGCGTGCTGCGCAGTTCCAACTGGTCGTTCGATACCATGCGGGTATCCAGCTATTCCAGCGGAACCCTGCAGTTCACCTCGCCGGTCACCTACCTGGCCAACAACCCTTGGGGCTTTTACATGCGGGGCAAGCTCAGCGAGCTGGACAGCCCGGGAGAATGGTACTATGACAAGGCGGCCCAGCGGCTCTACCTCTGGCCGATGAACGGTGGCAACCCCAACAGCATGACCGTGGAGGCCGCCGTATACAAGAACGGGGTGAACTGCTTCTGGCAGCGCACCTACCTGAAGGTGCAGGACCTGGAATTCAGGCACCAGACCATCGCAGGCATCCGCAACGATGGCGCCAGCAACGTGACCATTTCGGGCTGCTTGTTCCGCGACCTCTACCACGGTGTCTCCAGCGCGGGACAAGCCAGCATCGTGTCCGGCAACGAATTCCACGACACCTATGCCACGGCCGCTTTCCTGCTGGACCACAACGCCCTGGTGGAAGGCAATACCTGCAACCACATCGCCTTGTTGGAAGGGGAAGGGGAGAGCGTTTGGGGCTACTTCGGCATCCGGGCCACCGGCACCAATGTGGTGATCCGCGGCAACCGGCTGGACAGCATCGGGTACATCGGGATCAGCGCCGGGAGCAATGCCTTGGTGGAGCGCAATGTGGTGCTGCATGCCGTGGCCCTGCTCAATGATGGCGGCTCCATCGCCTTCGATCATGCCAACGGCATGGTCATCCAGGACAACATCGTGGGCGATCCCATCGGCCGGTTGGACAATGGGGTGGCCATGGTCACCCCCTACCATGAGAACATGACCATGGGCATCTACTTCGGCAACACCTCGATCATGAACACGGTGGTGCAGCGCAACACCGTGTACGGTTGCCATGGCGCGGGCATCCACGTGGACCACACCATGGTCACCTCCGGGGTCCAAGTGAAGGACAACGTGCTCTTCAACAATGATGTGCAGCTGAGCATGTCCGACTATTCCAACAACGTGGGCACCGGTGCCACGCCGCCCTACTACGTGGCCAACTACAACGACGTGTACAGCGGCAACGTGATGTACTGCCTCACCAAGGACCAACTCTGCATCCAGCAGCACAACGTGTACAGCGCCAACCCGGTGGACTTCGGCACGTACACCAACAACCGCTACTTCAACCCCTACAATGAGCTCAGCATCAAGGTGATCAATTTCATCGCCGGCAACAAGGTGTACACCTTGGAACGGTGGCGGGCCGACCGTGGCGAAGACGCCGGTAGCAAGCGCAGTCCGCTGCGTTTGCCGGAATACAGCACCACACAGGAACTCAGCAGCAACCTGGTGGCGAAAGGCAACTTCAACAGCAGCGCCGATGGTTGGACCGGTTGGCCCACCAACGGGCAGCTTACCCGCATTCCCATGGCCAACGGCAACGGTGCCCTTAAAGTGTACCTGCCCGACGCCAGCATGTACCCTTCCTTGAGCATCCACCAAACGGACTATTTCCCCATCCAGAACGGGGCCTGGTACCGCGTGAAGTTCAACCAGAAGAGCAATGCGAACGGGCAATTCACCGTGGGCATCAAAGGCCAAAGCACCATAGGCAACCCCTATACCACCTGGCAGCGCGACATCCCCTTCAGCAACCAACGCCGCAACCTGGAGATGTACTTCCAGAGCAACCTCACCGACCAGGCTTGGATCCAGTTCGGCAACAGCTGGACCGATCCCATGTACTACTTGGACAACGTGGAGGTGACCCGGGTGGACGTGCAGCCCTTGGACCCCCACGCACGGCACAAGCTGCTGGTGAACGACCAGGTCCAGGCGCAGAGCTTCACCGTGCCAAGCGGCTGCTGGAAGGACATGGAAGGCAATACCGTGCAGGGCAACATCACCCTGCAGCCCTTTACATCCAAAGTGATCTACCGGCAGGACGGGGCATGCAGCGCCCTGGCCGGTACCGGCAGCGTGGCCGTGAAGATGGAACTGGGCGGAGCCATGCCGCCCGGTGGCAGCCTGATGCGCACCGACCTGCAGGACCAAGGCTTGCTGCCGGGCGTGGAGCCTTATTCGGCGCTGGGCTTCGAGGTGGAGAACGCCGGGGCCGCTTGGGACGTGGGCCTGATGGAAGGCGAGGGCGATACCACCGTGGTGGACTGGGTGCTGGTGCAATTGCACGAGGACAACGCCGCATACACCGTGGTGGGCCGCCAAGCCGCCCTGTTGCGCAGCGATGGCGGTGTGATCACCCCGGACGGACAGGACACCATCTCCTTCCAAGAACCCCTGGCTGGCCGCTTGGTATCGGTGTTGCACCGCAACCACCTGGGCGTGCTGTGCACCGGCCCGCTCACCGGTGCAGGCGAGCTGATCGACTTCACACGGACCGACCTGCCGGTGTTCGGCAGCGATGCCCGCATGTACCGTGATGGCCGCATGGTGTTGTGGCCGGGCGATGTTTCCTGCGACGGGGAAGTGAAGGACACGGGCCGCAACAATGACCGCGATCCCATCGTGAAGGTCCTCGGAGGCACCGATCTGAACGAGGTGGCAACGGGCTACAGCCCGGCCGATGTGAACATGGACGGGCGCGTGATCTATTCCGGTGCGGACAACGACCGTGATCCGATCAGGCAGACCATCGGTGGCACGGCCGGCACGGCCGTGCGCATGGAAGTAATGCCTTGATCGAAGGCCTCAGATCACTGCGATCGCGGCCTTGGGCAACCAGCCCACGGCACCGCTGGCCAAGCGCACCTCACGCCAGTCGCCTTGTTCCTCCTGCACGGCCACCTTGGTGCCTTGGTGCAGGATGAACAATCGGGTGGAACCCTGCCTGGGTTCGCCCAGGATCTCCACCGAGGGAGACAGGATGATCGCTTCGGTATGCCGTTCCACCTCCTGCACGCGGTAGGCGGCCAATGCTGTGGAGGCCACCGTGGCCAACAAGGCCGCCACGGCCAGGGCATACAGGCCGCGTTTGGCGGCCGTGGGCCGCACCAGCAATCCCCCGGCAGCGGCCGCGGCCATCAAGGCACACATCCAAAGTGAGCGTCGGGCCCATTGGTCCACGTCCTTGCCGCCACGTAACCGGTCCCAGAGTGAACCCAACGTGAAGGCCGGCAATTGGCTCACGCGGTCCACCACCTTGGTGCGGGCCAGGTCCAGGTTGGCCTGTACATCCTCCGCACCCGGCGACAGGCGGAGTGCCCGCTCGTAGTAGAGGATGGCATGAGGAACATCGCCGAGCTTGCTGTAGCAGTTGCCGATGTTGAAGAGCAGCCCTGCGGAGGTGTACTGCGTGTTCACGGAGTCGTACAGGGCAAGAGCCTTCCGGTGGTCACCGTTGCCATAGGCGTCCTCGGCTTGCCGGAGCAGTGCTTCGGCAGGGAGCTGTGCGGCCAGCGGCAGGCTGGCGATCAGCAGCAGGGAGGCCAGGGTGCGTTTCATGGGCGGAGCTGTTGTTCGATGTGGCCGATGATGGCCGCGGCCTCGGCATAGGCTTGTGGCTGCGGCTTGTCCATGATGGGTGCGAAGCGGGCCATCTGTGCATGGCTGAGCAGGTCGATGTAGGCCTGGGCGGTGCGTCCCTGGTCCAGGTCGTCCAGTTTCTGATGGATCATGGCCGCATTCACCTCGGCCACGCCCAGGTTGAACTTGTCGGCGAAGTAGCCCTCGAGCGCCTTGCCCAAGGCATCGTGGAATGCCCCGCTATCATGTTTGCCCAGCGCGGCTCCGGCCTCGGCCAGGCGTTGTTTGGCCACACGGTCGGCGCCGCGGCGGCGCAGGCCTTGCCGATCGCCCAAAAGGGCTTGGCGGCGGCGGTGCCACAGCACCAGCAGCAGCAACAGGGCGGGCGGCACCGCCAGGCTTGCGAGGTGGGCAACGGATCCAAAGAGGTATTGGCCCTTGGGCTTCAACTGCAGGTCGCCCGTACGGATGTACCGGATGTCCGAACCCAGCTGCTGCACGTCTACCTTGGCGGGTGCACCGCCGGTGGTACCGGCCGTGGCATCACCCGGGGCCACCAGGAAGGACAAGGGCTGGGAACGCAGCTGCTTGTAGGTTCCGGTGGACGGGTCGAAATAGCTGAAGGTGAGGGCGCCCAGTTCATAGGAGCCTTCGTGGCGGGGGATCAACAGGTACTGGAACTCACGGCTTCCGCTCATGCCTGCGCCGGTCACCGCGATCTTGTCGTCGATCTTCGGGTCGTAGGTTTCGAAATCCGGTGGCAGGGCCAAGCGGGGGGCGTCGATCAGCTTCAGGTTGGCGCGGCCTTCGAACCGGATGGCGAGGTCGATGGCCTCGTTGGCCTTCACTTGGGTCGTGGGTGCCGGAACGGCCAGGCGCAGTTCGCCCACGGCCCCGGTGAAATCCGCAGGTTTGCCGGAGGGCAGGTCCATGACGTTCACTTCCGCGGCATTGCTTTGGATGCGCACCGGTGTGCCGCTGTTGAAGATGCTCGCGTTCACCAAGTAGCTCAGGGTCATCGGCGCCACGGTGAGCTTGCCGCTTCGCAGGGGGATCAACACTTGCTTTTTCAAGACCGCCACACGGTATTGCATGCCGTTCACCGTGCGCAGCTGGGGTTCCCAGGTCTCATTGCCCAAGTCCACTTCCTCGGCCCAGAAACCACTGAGCTTGGGCAGGTCATTGTCTTGCGGACGCAAGGACCGGTACCGGGAGAACAAGGTATAGGTGGCAATGAGCTGCTCGCCCACATAGGCTTTGTTCTTGCTCAGGCTGATGGTGCAGAAGAGGTTCGGGTCGCGCCGCTGGGCTTGGTCCGTCGCCGCGTTGGAGCCGCCGGAAGCTCCTTTGGCCACCTTGATGACAATGGGGTCGGTCTCCAGCACGCCTTTGCCCACACTGGCCTTCGATGGCCCGATGGTGTAGGTGCCCGGCTGGGTGGCGGTGAGGTACCAGGTGCGGGCGGTGGATCGGCTGGTGCGCCCGTTGATCATGGAGAAGTTGTTGCTTTCCATGGGGCCTTGCGCCACCACCAGCCCGCCGAGGTCGGGGGTGGACATGGCCCCGCCGGCGGAGACGTTGGTGAGTGTGACGGTGAGCTTCAATGCTTCGCCCACGGCGATCTCATTGCGGTCCACGGTGGCCTGGAAGGTGATTTCCTGGGCGTGCAGCACCAAGCTGCCGTACACGGTCAGCAAGGCGGATAGGAGAAAGCGGTAGTCCATGTCACCAGTCCTTTTCAGCGGGTTGTGAAGGCTTGGGCTGCATGAGCTTCCGCACCTTGCCCTGAACGTCCTTTTCCTGCTGCTGGGCGGCGTCCAGCATGCGCTTGGCATCCTGCGGATCGATGCGGGGTTGTTGGTCCTTCTTCCCTTTCCCTTGTTCGTTCTTCTCCTGCTGCCCTTGTTGCGGCTTTGGTTCCTGCTTCTGCTGGTCCTTGTCTTGCGGCTGGTCCTTGTCTTGCTGCTGCTGTTGTTGGGCGGCGAGCATTTTTTGGGCGTAGGCCAGGTTGTAGCGGGTGTCGCTGTCGGCAGGCACGCGCTTGAGGGCTTCCTGATAGGCCAGGGCGGCCTCCTGGAAGTGTTTCTGCTGCATGTGGCTGTTGCCCAGGTTGTGGTAGGCCTTGGCCTGCGCTTCCGGCGTGCTGGCCATGGATGCGGCCTGTTCAAAGGAATGCAGCGCCGCCGCGGTGCTGTCCTGCCGGTAGTAGGCATTTCCCCGGTTGAAGAGGGCGCGTTCATCGGTCTCCGCGCGGGAGTAAACGTCCACGGCGCCCGGCAGGTCGCCGGCGTTGTAAAGGGCATTGCCTTCGCGCAGGTTGCGTTCCGCCTGTTGCGCAAGCGCGGTGCAGGCAAGCAGGGAGAGCAGGAGCAGTGGGATCAGGCGTGCCATGGCGTGGAGCGGGACCGGGAAGGTGTTGCGGTGCGTTCGCTGATGAGCAGGCCCCAGGCGATCAGCGCACAGGCCACCACCAGGAAGTACTGGTAGCGGTCTTCATGACCGGCAAAGGCGTAGGTGCCCAAGTTGGTCTGGTCCATTTCGCGGAGCTTGGAGATGAGGTTGTTCACCCCGGCGTCGTGCGTGGAGGCCTGCACGTATTCACCGCCGCCGGCCTGGGCGATCCGTTGCAACATGGCCGGGTCGAGCTTGGTCACCACGGTCTGGCCTTCCTTGTCCTTCTTGAAGCCCACCACGCGCCCACCTACGCGCACGGGGATGGGTGCGCCTTGGGGCGAGCCCATGCCGATGGTGTGCACGATGATGCCCTCGGCGGCGGCGCGCCGTGCGGCGGCTTCGGCATCATCCTCGAAGCCTTCGCCATCGCTGATCACCAGGATGGCCTTGCCTTTGGCGGCATCAGGCCCGAAGCTCTTGCGGGCCTGGTCGATGGCCGCACCGATGGCGGTGCCTTGGGCGCGTACCAGGTTGGGGCCAAGGCTGCCCAGAAAGAGCTTGGCCGCGCTGCGGTCCGCGGTGATGGGCAGCTGGGTGTAGGCTTCACCGGCGAACACCACCACGCCCAAACGGTCGCCGCTGAGGCGGTCCACCAATTGTTCCAGTGCGCGCTTGGCCACTTCCATGCGGTCGGGCTTGAGGTCTTCGGCCAGCATGCTGTTGCTTACATCCAGTGCCACCACCACGTCCACGCCCCGGGCGGTGACCTGTTCCAGGCGGGTGCCCATTTGCGGCCCGGCCAAGGCAAAAACGGCGAAGGAAAGGCCATGGCGTACCAGCAGGAACTTCAATGCCGACCGCCAAGTGGAAACGCCGGGCACCATGGCCGCGATCATGGCTGGCTGGCTGAATCGCCGCAGGGCCCGGTTCCGCAGGTGCAGGCCGAGGAGGTAGAGGAGCACCAGCCCCGGGCCCGCCAGCAAGCCCCAAAGCATTTCGGGGCGCAGCACGCGGAATTGGGGCAGGTACCGTGCGGCGGTGGCCCAGAAGGCGAGGCCTGCGCCCCACGCCAGCACCTCCACGGTGAGCACGGCCAACGCCGCGCGCCCGGTGCGGTATGTGCCTGGTGCGCTCATGGGGTGGTGCGCAACAAGGTGTGGCCCAACAGCAACGACAGCAGGAGCAAGGAGCAGCCCGCCAGCAGGGGCCGGGCGTATTCATCGGTGCGGCGGTCATGCTCGGTCACCTTCATGCGCGTCTTTTCCAACCGGTCGATCTCCTGGTAGATGGTGCGCAGCTTCTTTTCATCGGTGGCGCGGAAGTAGCGGGCGCCTGTCATGTCCGCGATCTTCTGCAGCATGGCGTCATCGATGTCCACCTGCACATAGTCGTATTTGTATTGGCCGTTGGGGTAGATGGCCACGGGCGAAAGGGCCATGCCCCGGCTGCCCACGCCGATGGTGTACACGCGGATGCCGAGTTCCTGTGCGATCTGCGCGGCGTCCAGTGGTTGGATGGTGCCGGCGTTGTTCATGCCGTCGGTGAGCAGGATCACCACTTTGCTCTTGTTGGTGCTCTCGCGCAGGCGGTTCACGGCGGTGGCCAGGCCCATGCCAATGGCGGTGCCGCCGGTGATCAGGCCGGTGCGGGCGTGCAGGAAGAGGTCCTGGAGCACGGCATGGTCGGTGGTGAGGGGGCATTGGGTGTAGGCCTCGCCTTCGTACACCACCAGGCCGATGCGGTCGTTGGGCCGGCCATTGATGAACTGGATGCCCACGTCGCGCGCGGCTTCCAGGCGGTCCGGCCGGAAGTCCTTGGCCAGCATGCTGGCGCTGTAGTCCATGGCGATCACGATGTCGATGCCTTCATGGGTCACGTCCCGCCAGCTGTCCTTGCCTTGTGGGCGGGCCATGGCCAACAGCATCAGGCCCAAGCCGAGCAGGGCCAGGGCAAAGGGCAGGTGGCGCAGGCGGGCCAGCACGTCCACCGGCCCGTTGCGCAATGCACCCACGGTGCTGAGCAAGGCGTGGGGCCTCCGTTGGTTGCGCCGGATGATGTACCACGTGGCCAGCAAGGGCACCGACGCCAGGGCCCAGAGCCAATGGGGTGCCGCAAGTTCATAGCGGCCCTTCAACCACCAAGCCGCCGCGAACAGGGCCGCATGCACCAGCACCAGCAGGGCGATCAGCAGGAGGAGTTCACGCGGGCGGCGCATCGGCTGGGGTGTCTGCGGTTTCCTGCACCAGTTGGACCGCCGTGGCCAAGGCCTGCTCATTCTCGGCGGGAATGGTGTTCCACTTGGCGAACTTCACCATGTCGGCCGTGCGCAGCACCGTGCCCAACCGCTCTTGTTGGTTGCGCGGCATGGCGCTCATGCGCAAGGCGGCAAGCAGTTCGTCGGTGGTGCGTTCCATGGCGGGCACGTGGAAGCGTTGCTCCACGTAGTTGCGCAGGATGCCGGTGAGCTCGCTGTGGTACGCCTTGGTGCGGCCCTGTTGCCAGAGCTTCTTTTGTCGCAGGGCCTCCAAGGCGAGCAGGGTACGGATGTGCACCGGTACGGGCGGGGGGGGAGGAGCGGCCGGCTTCGGCCGCCGCGATCGTTTGTACAGCAGGATGAACAAGGCGGTGAGAACGGCCAGGGCCGCAAGCCCGCCAGCGATCCATGCCCAGTGTTCGCGCAGCCAATCCACCAGGCTGAAAGGCACGGTGTAGATCTCCTTGATGTCGCGGATGGCCTGCGTGGTGTCCACCGCCACGGTGTTCACCGTGAGCAGGAGCGCACCGGTCTCCACCGTGTCGCCATTGATCACGAAGCGGAAGGGCGGGATCGCCCAGAAGCCGGAATCCCAGGCGGTGATGGTGAGGGTGCGCACCTGCTCGAACAGGTACGGGTCCTTGTCCTTTTGCGGCAGGACCGTGTCCACATGGCTGTCGTGCAGTACGTGCACCTTGGCCGTGAGCGTGTCGGTGATCAACGGCCATTGGATGTCCACCGCTCCGTTGTCGGCCCGGTAGGCCACCCGCAGGTCCACATGGGCCTGCTGGCCGATGAGGATCAGCGTACTGTCCAAGGTGGCCACCGGCTTGCCGGGCTGCGCGGCCAAGGCCTGGGCGCAGAGCAGCCCAACGCCGGCCAAGGCGGCCTTCAGGGCCGATGGCAAGGAGCGGATGTGTGCGGGCGTTCCGGTGCTCATCGCTGGTGGTCGCGCTGGCGGAAGAGGTTCATCAAGGGTTTCACATAGCCGTCGCGGGTGCTGATCACCGCATGGTCCACGCCGGCGCGGCGCAGGGCATCGCGCGAGCGGGCCTGGTGTTTGAGCGCCTGGGCCCGGTAGTGGTCGCGCACGGACTTGCTGGCGGTGTTCACCCAGCGTACTTCGCCGCTTTCGGCGTCCTTGAACTGGACCAGGCCCATGTCGGGCAGTTCCATTTCGCGGGGGTCGGTGGTGCGCAAGGCCACCAGGTCGTGCCGCCGGTTGGCGATCTTCAGGGCATCTTCGAAGCCTTCGTCCATCAGGTCGCTGATCAGGAAGGCGATGCTGCGTTTCTTGATCACGTTGTTGAGGAACTTCAGCGCACCGGCAACGTGGGTGCCGCGGCTGCGGGGCTTGAACTCGAGCAGCTCCCGTATGATCCGCAGGATGTGCGCGCTGCCCTTCTTGGGCGGGATGAAGAGCTCCACCTGGTCGCTGAACAGGATCAGGCCCACCTTGTCGTTGTTCTGCATGGCGCTGAAGGCGATGGTGGCACAGGCTTCGGTGACCAGTTCGCGCTTCAGCTGGCCCGCGGTGCCGAATTCCCCGCTTCCGCTCACGTCGGCCATCAGCATCACGGTGAGCTCGCGTTCCTCATCGAAGATCTTGATGAAGGGATGACCCAACCGCGCGGTGACGTTCCAATCGATGGTGCGCACCTCATCGCCGGGCACGTATTCACGCACTTCGCTGAAGGCCATGCCACGGCCCTTGAAGGCGCTGTGGTACTCACCACTGAAGATATGGTTGCTCAAGCCGCGTGTCTTCAGCTCGATCAACCGCACCTTCTTGATGAGGTCCTTGGTATTCCGGGGGGCGCTCATTTGGTTGACAAATGGATAGCGGGCAGTAGGAAGGGGGCAGTAGCAGTGGCAGTTCTGATGGGCTGCCACTGCTACTGCCCTCTGCCTGCTTCATCAAGGAACCTCCACCGTGTTCAACACTTTGTCAATGATCTCGTCCACGCGCACGTTCTCGGCTTCGGCCTCGTAGGTGAGGCCGATGCGGTGGCGCAGCACGTCGGGGCACACGGCCCGCACATCCTCCGGGATCACGTAGCCGCGGCGCTTGGTGAAGGCGTGGGCCTTGGCGCCCAGGGCCATGTAGATGCTGGCGCGAGGGCTGCCGCCGAAGCTGATCAACGAGGTGAGGCCGTCCAAGCGGTGCTCGCCGGGTTTGCGCGTGGCATGCACGATGTCCACGATGTAGCGCTCGATCTTTTCGTCCATGTACACCTCGCGCACCAATTGGCGGGCACCGACAATGTCCTGCGGCTGGATCACTTTCTGTACCGGGATCCTTGCACCCGCACCGGTGTTCTGGCGGATGATGCTGCGTTCCTCCTCCTTGCGCGGATAGTCCAGCACCACCTTCAGCATGAAGCGGTCCGTTTGGGCTTCGGGAAGCGGGTAGGTGCCTTCTTGTTCCACCGGGTTCATGGTGGCCATCACCAGGAACGGCTCGGGCAGCTTGTAGGTGTGCGCACCAATGGTGACCTGCCGCTCCTGCATGGCTTCCAGCAGGGCGCTCTGCACTTTCGCCGGGGCGCGGTTGATCTCGTCCGCCAGGATGAAGTTGCTGAAGATCGGGCCCTGCTTCACGGTGAATTCCTCGCTGCGCGGGCTGTACACCATGGTGCCCACCAGGTCGGCGGGCAACAGGTCGGGGGTGAATTGGATCCGGCTGAAGCCCACGGCCACCACCTCGCTGAGCGTCTTGATCGCCAAGGTCTTGGCCAGCCCGGGCATGCCTTCCAACATGATGTGCCCGTCGGCCAGCAGGGCCACCAGGAGCTTTTGCACCATGTCCTTCTGGCCTACGATGGTCTTGCGCATCTCACCATCGATCAGGTCCACGAAGGAACTGGCTTCCTGGATGCGGGCGTTCAGCGCTCGGAGCGTGTCCGAAGCGGTCGGGGTCTGTTCCAATTCCATGGACGAATGCGGGTTTTCAGGCGGTCGGGAGCGCAAAATTGCCGCTCGTTGCCAGCCCCGCCCGGGGATCTGGGTTTTCTTGGCAGTTAAGATGTGTTAAGCGCCGCCAGCTACTTGATCAGGGCCGCCGAGCCGCCTCCCGATCGCACCGGAAGCGCCCAAATTTGCGCCATGGCCCGGAACGGAATGCGCGACTTGATGCGGATTTTCCACAACACCTTCGGGATGGCCATTTCCGGTGCCCCGCCTGAAATTGCGGGCATCCTCTTCGGATCCCTCGGGTCCCATGGCCTGCCGGACAAGCGCAGGGCGGTGTTGCACGCCATCCAGCGAAGCAACCGGGGCATGCCGGCCCCCGGTGGCAAGTCCTTGTACCGGGCCGGCGGCAACATGCGCAAGGCGGCAAGGCATTCCGGGCCATGCGCCGCACCGCTGTTGAATGGCGAAAACGACCACCGCGCATGAACCTGGCCTTGCAGCTCAATCGCGCGCGCCGCTCGGCATTCCATCGTTGGGTGCTCAATGCAGGGCTTAACTGGTCCGTCCCTTTCAACCGGCCGCACGGGTTCCGCGTGGTGCCGTTGCCCACGGGCGGCATCCGCGTGGAGGTCCCCTTCCAACGCGCCAACCGCAACCACCTCCGCGGCATCCATGCCTGTTGCCTGGCCACGGCGGCCGAATTGTGCAGCGGCCTCGAGCTCATCGGCCATTTGGGCCCGGACCGTTACCGCATCATCATGCGCGCCCTGCACATGGATTATCATTGGCAGGCCAAGGCCGGGGCCCATGCGGAGTACATGCTGGAAGCTGCCCGGGTGAAGGCGCTTCTGTTGGCACCCTTGGAAGCAAACGGGGTGGTGGTCCACGAGGCGGTGGTGGAACTCCGCGATGACCTGGGCAACCACCTGGCCACCGGCCGCATCACCTGGCAGGTGAAGCGTTGGGACGAAGTGCGCACCAAAAGGTGACCGGTTCCGGGCCCGGCAGGCCTCTCAGTAGAATTTCACGGCGGAGGCGTTGTAGACGAAGTACAGGTCCATGTAGGGGCGCATGGCCACCGGCAGGTCCTTGTTCTTCTCCACGGGCACGATCAGCAGCACCTTGTCGGCCCATGAAGCGCCCAGATAGGCGCTGTACTTGGGGAATTCGCCCATCAGCGGGGTGCGCTTGTGGAAGTTGTCGATTCCTTCGGGCCAGTTGCGCTCGGTGCTGCGGAACACCACGGCATCGATCTCCGGCTTGCTCATGCCCGAGCGGGACATCGCCGTCATGGCCGTGCTGTCGGCCGAGAGGTCGTACGTGCCGTACACATCATCGGCCTTGATGATCTTGGCCTTGGGGCGATTGTCCCAGCGGGGACCACGGCTCAGTGCGGGGTGCTTCTGCCGGCCGTCCATCAGGGCCAAGGCCGTATCGGGCAGCACCAGGTACAGGTCGGCCGTGGGGCGCAGTCCCTCGGGCATGTGGATGTTGTTCTTGGCCGGAATGCGCACCACCGCATGTGCAAGGCTGTCCTGCATGAACCGGCATACGCGGAAGCCCACGTAGTTGGCCACGGAAGGAGCATGCGCGGCACGCAGGCTGTCCTGCCGGAGAAAGTCGGGCCAGTCGGCATGGTCGCCGTTCTCGATCACCGCGGCCAGCTCCTGCTCGGCCAGGCCCGCTGCACGCAGCGTATCCGGCAACCCCGGCACGTTCCGCGCTTCCGGTGCCTGGTCCAAGGCCCGGGCGCTGGTGATCTTCACTTCCTGCTGGGCATACATGCCGTTCAGCAAGGCAAGGCAACTGAACAAGGAAAGGCTGCGCATGGGATGTTCTTTTCTGAAGGGTGGGGTTGGGGAGGGTACGGTGGGGCTTCGGCCGGATCGCGCACCTTTGCACCATGATCGGACAAGCACGCCACACGGCGCTTATACCGTTGGTCGCGCTCATTGGTTGCGCCAACGGGCCGCAAGCGGAATTGCCCACCGGACCCGTGCAGGCCCAAACTCCCACCATGACCTTCCACGAACTCAACGCCGTTGACATCCATGGCCACCCCTACGATATGGCCGTGCTGAAAGGCCACAAGGTGCTGGTGGTGAACACCGCCAGCGAATGCGGCTACACCCCGCAGTACAAGCAACTGGAGGAGCTCTACGAAAAGTACAAGGACAAGGGCTTCGTCATCCTCGGCTTCCCCAGCAACGACTTCGGCAAGCAGGAGCCGGGCGATGAGAAAACCATCGCCGCCTTCTGCGAGAAGAACTATGGTGTCACCTTCCCCCTGATGTCCAAGATCGAGACCAAGGGCGACGGCCAAAGCCCCGTCTACGCATGGCTCACCGAGAAAAAGCTCAACGGCGTGCTGGACAGCAAGGTGAAGTGGAATTTCCAGAAGTACCTGATCGATGAGCAAGGCCATTTGGTAACGATGTATCCCAGCGCGCAAGAGCCGCTCAGCGACGCGATCATCAATTGGGTGGAGGGCAAATGAGCGTGGAGCAAGTGGACATCCTCTGCATCACCGCCCATCCGGACGATGCGGAGATCGGCATGGGCGGCACCATCCTGCGGCACCTGCACTTGGGGCACAAAGTGGGCATCATCGACCTTACGGTAGGCGAATTAGGCACGCGCGGCTCGGGCGAGATCCGCAAGCAGGAGGCAGCGGAAGCGGCCAAGTTGCTCGGCGTGAGCTTCCG
>JAGPDT010000102.1 GCA_018057455.1 Flavobacteriales bacterium
TGGACAGGGAGGATTCAATTGAACGACCATGAACAAAGCGCTGACCATATCCGCCTTCTGCTTATCGTTGGCGGTCCACGCCCAGCCTGCCTTGGTGCCCTGGCCCCAGTCCATGGAGCGGCATGAAGGGGTCTTCGCCCTCCAACTGGTGGACATACAGGAAGGGGAAGGTGCACAAGGGTGGGGCGCCATGCTGCGCACGGACCTCAGCGCCCTGGGGGCCCTGGCCCGCACAACGAACGAGGTGCTGCGCAGCGTGCGCTTCGAAAGCGATGGAAAACTGGGCGAGGAGGGCTATGTCTTCGTGGTGGAACCCGGCCAAGTGACCATCGCGGCGGGGGGCCGCCAAGGCGCCCTGTACGCCACGCAGACCTTGCGGCAATGGGCCCGCAAAGAGACCACCGGGACTTGGTCCTGGCCCTGCGTACGCATCCAGGATGAACCCGCCTATGCCTGGCGTGGCACCATGCTCGACGTGAGCCGCCATTTCTATACCGTGGACTTCCTCAAGCGCTACCTCGATGAACTGGCCCGCCTCAAGCTGAACATCTTCCACTGGCACCTCACGGATGACCAGGGCTGGCGCGTGGAAGTGAAGAAGTACCCGAAGCTCACCCAAGTGGGGGCGTGGCGCACCGAAGCCGATGGCTCGCGTTATGGCGGCTTCTATACGCAGGAAGAGGTGAAGGACGTGGTGGCGTATGCCGGGGCACGCGGCATCACCGTGGTGCCGGAGGTGGAATTCCCCGGCCATTGCTCGGCAGCATTGGCGGCCTACCCCGAGCTGGGCTGCCGCCAGGACACCCTGGAAGTGCCCACCACCTGGGGCGTGTTCCACGATGTGTACTGCGTGGGCTGGGACAGCACCTGGACCTTCTTCCACGATGTGCTGGATGAGCTGGTCCCGCTTTTTCCCTCCGCATACTTCCACATCGGCGGCGATGAGGTGCCCAAGGACCGCTGGAAACACTGCACGGCATGCCAGGAGCGGATGGCCAAGGAACGCCTGGCCGATGAAGCCGGCCTGCAGGCATGGACCGTGCAACGGCTGCGATCCCACCTGGCACGTAAGGGCAAGCGCATGATCGGGTGGGACGAAGTGCTCGAAGGGGGGCTGGACAAGGCCGCGGTGGTGGAGGTGTGGCGTGGCGATGAGCAGGCCCGCAAAGCCCGGGCGAACGGCAACGCCATGATCCGCACCCTCTATTTCGATGCCTCCCCGGCCAACCTCACCATGGATGCGGTAAAAGCCTTCGATCCCAAACTGGACGGAACCGCCGCCGGCGTCCTCGGTGCCGAATGCCCGGTATGGAGCGAGCGGATCGATGCACGCAACATCGGCTACAACGTGTTCCCGCGCCTGCAGGTCTTTGCCGACCGGATGTGGACCGGCACACACCACGGCGATATCGACAAGCGCATGGCGCCCCAGATCGCCCGGCTGGAGCGCGAGGGTTGGATCACCGCCACGGCCGACAAGGACCTCTTCCGGGCCGATGTCCGCCTGGATCCAGCCTCGCAGGCCTGGTCGATCACCACCCGGTGCGGCCGCCCCGACATGGACGTGGCCTGGAACACCGCAACGGACACCGGCTCATTCGCTGATACCCTGTGGATACACACCCCTGGCACCGTGCGCCTCACGCCGCGCTGGAACGGACAGGCCATCCAGGACGCCACCGTCATCACCATCGTGCCCAACCTGGCATTGGGCGCCACCCAGACCGTATTGCCGCCCTCCGACCGCAGGTACGGCAACGATCCCGCACATGGCATGAGCGACGGCCTCTTGGGCACCGGCAACTACGGCGACGACCTCTGGCAAGGCTGGTGGGGCGCCGATCCCGTCATCACCCTCGATCTGGACAGCATCCGCACCTTCAGCGAGGTGAGCATACGTTGCATGCAGCAGGTGGGTGTATGGATCGTGCTGCCCCGGGCCATCGACTTCCTGCTCTCCGAGGACGGCATCACTTGGCAACCGCTCGCCACGGCAACACACCAAGTTCCCTTGGAAGGCGCCGGGCCGTTGGTGCATGACTTCATTGCCCGGCCGCAGATGCCCGCCCGCGCGCGCTTTGTACGGGCGGTGCTGCACAACAGCGGCAAACTGCCGGCGTGGCACCTCGGCGCAGGCAGCGACGCATGGATCTTCGCCGATGAGGTGATCGTGCGGTAGCGCGGACCTCTCGCTCAGTGGCCCATCAAGGTCTCCCGAAGGGGACCTTGACGCAGAAGAATTCCACCTGCAAGGTCCCTTTCAGAAGACCTTGAGGGAGCAATTCGTGCAGTAAGTATTCAGAGTCCCATCAAGGTCCCCCGCAGTGGACCTTGACGCAGGAGAATTCCACCTGCAAGGTCCCCTGCAGGAATTTGAGGGAGCAATTCATCCACATTCGCGAGGTTCACTTCACCACCACCTCATCGCAGAACAGCCAGCAATCCCCCTTGCTGCCATGGAATGCCGGCAGCGGGCCGAGGTTCTTGGCGGTGACGCGCACGTATCGCGCTTGTTCGGCCCCGCCAGTGATGCTGACTTCCCGGATGTTCGGCGGGCCAACCTGCTTCCTCAACGGCAGGTCCTGTTTCCCCAGCGCAGTCCAGCGGTTGCCGTCCATGGAAGTTTCCGCATGAACGGAAGTAGGCAGGAAGATCCAACTGGCCTGGTCCTCCAAGAAGCCCATGGCAGCGGAGGAAATGCGCTGTGCCATGCCCAGGTCGATCACGGCCACCAAGTCCTGGCCCTGCCAGCCCTGCCACGCGAATTGGTAGTTGGTGCCGGCGCGGAAGCCGTCGATGAGCGCCCCGGGCGAGCCACCGGTGTACTTCGCGGCGGGTGGTGTGTTGCAGGTGATGGTCTTGCCTACAGCGAGGTGCGACACCGCTCCGTGCTTCAGGTAATGGCTGAACTGCGCCCTGTACTCATCCGGCGGCAAGCGCGTTTCGTGGAGCAGGATGTTGCCGTGGCGCTTGGCGCGTACCACGAAGCTGTCCAGTAACGCCGTGTAGTAGGGCTTCGCTTGCCATTGGCCCGAAGCGTCTTTTTCAAAGAGGCCGTTGGGCGTGCCCGGCAACGCACGGGCGATCTCCAGTTCGGCGTACATGATCGGCAAGCGCGCGGCTTCCACGCGCTGTTGGTACAGCGGTTCCCCATCCATGGTGGCGGCCTCGGCACTGGTGAAGAGCGTTTGGTAGCGCGCCAGGTTCGCCGGGCTGAGGTAACCGTCCTTGTGCGCCTGCGGATGTTCGTAGAGCGTGAGCGGCAGGCCGCTCTTGTCGAGTTCCTGCTCCATCAGGCGTGTGTATTCGTTGATGTACGGACCGGCATCAGGGCCGTAGAACTCGTCCATGAACGCCGTGCGCAGTGAATCCACGTCGAGGTCGGGGTTCCAGAGCAGGTCGGCGAGCAGCGTGGCGCGGAACATGGGCATCTCTCCGCCCGGACCTGAAAGGCCCTGTTCAAACACCATCGGCACGCCGGCGTCGCGGAAGAGCCGGATGTTCGGTTGCAGCACCTTCCAGTTGGGGAAGGGCGCCAGCAGGTGCGAGAAATTGATCACATAGTCCCACGCGATGATGTTGTGGGTGATGGCGGACCATGCGTGCAGGTCGGCGGTGAACGAGCCCGGGCCGCTGCGCGTGGCGATGGGCTTGCTGCGGTCCTCCTCGATGCTGCACAGCATGATGTTCACGTTGGGCCGCGGCCTGGTGACCTTCGGCGGCGTGCGGCTGTACTGGTAGGCCAGCGTGCTGATCACTTTTTCCGGAAAGCTGTCCGCCACCGCGTTCACGAAGTGCAGGATGGAGCCGATGTGCGATCCATCGCTGCTGTCGGCCTGCCGGCACAACGCGCATTGGCAGTAGTTGAAGTTGTCCAGCTGGCTCACGCTCCAATAGGTCGCGGCGGGCTTGCGCCGCATCATGGCCCGCAGGCTGTCCACGGTGATGCGCAGCACCTCCTTGTTGCTGAAGCAGACCTGATCGGTGATGCGGATGCCGTTGCGCTCGGCGAAGTATTCCGGGTGTGCATCGATCCAGGTGGCCGGCACGAACCGGTGCATGGTGTGTACCCACAGGCCCCACTCGGGGTCCACGCCATCAAAGCCCGGCGACACCTTGCGCACGTGGTGTCCGGCTGCCCAGGCGCTGTCGGTGGCCGGGCCGTAGTAGGCCATGCGGAAGGTGAAGGGAGGCTTTGGGGATCGGGTGCAGGAGAAGAGGGCGAGCACCGCGATCAAGCCGAACAGCGTTGAACATGAACTGCGCATGGTGGGCCAAGGATACGACCAAGGATGCTCACCCGCGGGCACCTACAACAGGAGCTTCACCACGAACAGCCCACTGGCCGGTTTCGCGGGCCCACTGCCGGCCACCGCGATCATCAACCGTTCCTTGTTCCGCTGTACACGCAGCTTCCGCCCGCTGCCCAGCACGGTTGCTTGGGGCGATCGGTCTCCTGTCCATGCAACCGACCACGGTTGATCCCCGGCTTCCCCGAACAGGTAGATCGCCTTGCCGTCCTTGCTGCGCGTGCAGCCGAGGGCACCCTGTGGGCCCAGTTCCGCAGCCCGCGTGCCGTACACGGCCTCGCCATTCACCTTCAGCCATGCGCCCACTTCGCGCAGGCGCTGGTACGCGGAGGAGTCCAGCCGCCCATCGGGCCGGGGGCCGATGTTCAGCAGCAGGCTGCCGCCGCGTGTCACCACGTGTACCAGCGTGCTTATGATCTCGCCGGTGCTTTTGTACTGTTCGTTCGGCACCCAGCTCCAGCTTGTGCCCATGGGCATGCAGGTTTCCCACGGCACGCCGAGGTCGGCGTCGGGCACATGGCCCTCGGGCGTCACGTAGTTCTCGTATTCACCGCCCACGGTGCGATCAACAACCAGTAGGCCGGGCTGGTGCTTTCGCGCCATGGCGGCGATCCGCGGCATATCAATGTCCTGCACCATGGGGATCGCCCTTTGCCAGTCCACCGTACTATCCACGGTGTTGGCCGGGCGCACCTGGCCGCCGTCCAGCCAGAGGATGTCCAGCGGGCCGTAGCCGGTCATCAGTTCCTCGATCTGGCCGTAGGTGAAGTCCTTGAACTGTTGCCAGCGTGCGGGATACTTCGCCGGGGGGTAGTTCACGTTGCGGTCCTTGGGCGGGAAGTAGGGCCACCAGTAGAAGGGGCTGTGCCAATCGGGTTTGCTGAAGTAGGCCCCGGCCCACAGGCCCTCGCGGCGGAAGGCATCAAAGACCTCCTTGGCGATGTTGGCGCGGGGATCGCCGTGGAAGGCTGTGTTCGGCGAGGTGATGCGGTAGTCGGTGAGCTTGGTGTCGAACATGCAGAATCCGTCGTGGTGCTTGGTGGTGAACACCACGTATTTCATGCCGGCATCGCGCGCGGCGTGCGCCCATTTCGCCGGGTCGAATGCTTGGGGGTTGAAGGTGTTCGGCAAGGCTTCGTAGTTGCGTGCATAGTCGAAGTAGGTCTTCCCGTGCGCGCTGTCGCGGCGGCACCAGGGCTCATCTTCCGGGCAGATGCTCCAGCTCTCCACCACGCCCCATTGGCTGTACGGCCCCCAGTGCATCAGCAGGCCGAACTTCAGGTTCTGCCATTGCGCGAGTTTCTCCTTCACCAGCGGGCCGGTGGGCGCGATGTAGGGCGCTTGGGCGATGGACATGGACATTGCCAGCCACAAGGCGCCTGCCGCCAGCCCGCGTGGCTTGCGGTTTGCCGTTCGTGGCGCTCCGCTGAAGAGGCGGCGCTCAATATTCATCGGTGAAACCGAACACCGGCTTGCGCTCCTTCCACTTCCCTTGGGTGAAGTCGGGGATGTCCTGCACTTGCCCGCCTTCGGCGATGCTCTTTTCGCTCAGCGGCGTGATGGCGTACCACGTGGCCATGTCGTACACGTCCAGCGGGAAGGGCTGCTCGCGCTTGATGCACTCGAAGAAGGCGTGGGCCATGAAGTAGTCCATGCCGCCGTGCCCGGCACCCTCGGCCATGGTGGCATGGCGCTTCCACAGCGGGTGGTCGTACTGCTCCAGCCAGGACTTGCTGTTGTCCCAGCGGTGGCCGTGGTCCATCTTTTTCTCGAAGTACACCATGCCCTGGTCGCTTTCACCCCAGCCGGTGTCCTGCCAGAGTCCTTCGGTGCCTTGCACGCGGAAGCCCAGGTTGTACGGGCGTTGCAGCGTGGTGTCGTGCGTGAGCAGGATGGTCTGCCCGTTGGCGGTCTGCACCTGGGTGTTCACGATGTCGCCGCACTTGAACGTCACCTTGGCGTTGGGGTGTTCAGGCCCGCCCTTGGGGTGCTCCACGATGTACTTGTGCGCGCCGCGGGCGTTGCTGGCCACGGAGCTCAGGCGGGTGAGGCGGTTCCCCCGGTTCACGTCCATCATCACGGCCACGGGGCCCAGGCCGTGGGTGGGGTAGAGTTCGCCGTTGCGGTCCACATAGTGCTGTGTGCGCCATTTGGCCTCGCTCCAGGCCTTGGCACCGAACTCCACGCCGTCGCCGTAGCCGTCTTCTTTGCCGCTGTTGAACATCACCGCACGCAGGTCGTGCAGGTAACCGCCCTGGCCGTGCACCACTTCGCCGAAGAGCCCTTGGCGCACCATGTTCAACACGGCCAGCACATCGCGGCGGTAGCACACGTTCTCCAGCATCATCACGGGCACACCGGTGCGCTCGCTGGCCTGCACGATGTCCCAGCATTCCTGGACGTTCATGCCGCCACACACCTCCATGCCCGTGATCTTGCCGGCCTCCATGGCGGCGATGCCCTGCTGCACGTGCCATTCCCACGGGGTGCAGATGAACACGGCGTCGATGTCGTCGCGCTTGAGCAGGTTGCGGTAGTCCTCCGGGCCGTTGCCGTACACCACGGCCTCCTTGCGGCCGCCGGCGAGCAGGGTCTTCTGCGAGCGGGCGATCATGGCGGGGTCGGGGTCGGCGAAGGCCACCACGTCCACGTCGGGCCGCAAGGTGCATTCGCGGATGTGCTCCTGGGCGCGCAGGCCGCAGCCGATCACGCCCACACGGACGCGCTCGCGCTTCACGGGGGCGGCGGCACGCAGGTAGCTGGGCAGCAGGAACAGGCCGGTGCCGGCCAGGCCGGCTTGGCGGAGGAAGGTGCGGCGGGTGCTCATTGGGGTACCAAGTTTACTACGGCCGCACCGCATGGCCATGCCGCAGCTCCAGGTTTGCCCCTTTCGTGCGGGTGGCGGTGGAGGTGGAGGATGGTAGCGGGAGGCTACCTGCGGGGGCGGCGGTGTGAAGTTGCCGGGGTGGATCACGTTGATGGCGAAAAGCCGTGATGGAAGGGTTTTGTTCAACGCAGTATGCAGCAATCGCTGGATGTCATCTTCACGGAGCGCGCCGAAATCCACAGGCGGCCAGCTATCTTTGGGCAACACGTGCCCAAGGATGTCCTTCACCAATAAGCCCACGGTTACCCTTACGCTCGATCAAGTGATCGACCTTGTGGAGCAATTGTCACCGGCCGACAAACTAAAGGTGGCCAAGCGCATTCAGAAGGGCCAGCGCTCCAAGGACATCGACCGGTTGGTGGAACTCTTCAGCAAGGTGAAGGTGAGCGAGAAGCAACTCACCGCGATGGTCGAAGAGGAACGAGCCAAGATCCACGCCCGTGATCATGCGCGTCCGGCTCGTCGTTGATGCCAACATTATCCTGAGCGCGCTGATCGGCGGTGAACTCCGTTGGTTCAGGGAAGTGCTGGCGAATAATGAATTCGATCTTCTTGTATCAACGGTCCTGCTGGAAGAGGTCGAACGCGTTGCGTCGAAGTCGTATTTCAGGAAATACTTCACCGTTGACGAGGTCGTTGAGATAATGGCGATCATCGGGCGGAATGGCACGATGGTGAAGGCCGGACCGCCCCATGAAAAGGCTTGCCGCGACCCCAAGGACGACTACTTGCTCGCGCTTGCACAAAAAGGAAAGGCTGACGTACTGATCACCGGCGACGATGACCTGCTCGTACTGAAGCGGCATGGCAAGACACGCATCGTGAAGCCTGCCGCGTTCAGAAAGGAGTTCCTGTGAACGGCAACCGGCAAGCTTCCGGGACCCCGGCTACCGTCCCGGCTGGTACGTCGGCTCCTTCCACAGCGTGGGTTCGTTCTCCTCGCACATCAACTCCTCGCTCTCCAGCAGCATGCAGTCCAGCAGCACGCCACCAAGCAGCAGCGGTGGTTCCGGCGGTGGCGGCACCTCGGGCGGCGGTGGAGGCTGAGGGTGGTAGCGGGAGGCTACTTGCGGGAACGGCGGTGTGAAGTTGCCGGGGTGGATATGCTGGCAGCAGCCCGTCGCCACGGCAACCGTCCGGGTGCCCCTCGAAGGCATGGCGCCGGGAGCTTA
>JAGPDT010000040.1 GCA_018057455.1 Flavobacteriales bacterium
GCTTGGCCGCGCTGGAGTTCTACCTACGCTCGCACCCGGAGGAAGCGAAGAGCATCCACGTGCCGTGCATCATCTTCGACGGGCAGAGCGAGGACTTCGCGGCGGAGATGTTCGTGATCATCAACAGTACGCCCACGCGCATCAACAAGAGCCACCTGATCGACCTGTACGAGCGTGTGAGCTGGGAAAAGCCGGACAAGCGCCTCGCGGCGAAGGTGTTGGAGCGCCTGTATAACGAGGCGGACAGCCCGCTGCGCTACCGCATCAACCGCCTGGGCAACCGCAGCAAGCAGGACAAGTGGATCATGCAGGCGGAGCTGTTCAACGAGGTACACCGCTGGATCCTCAAGAGCTGGAACGCGAAGGACCCGGAGCGCATCACCGAAGCCGCCGTGGAACGCCGCTACCGGGTGATCCAGGAATTCCTGAAAGCCGCACGCAGCGCCTGGGGCGATGCCTGGGGCGACCCGAAGTACAACGTGACCAAGCCGGTGACCTTGAAGGCGATGATCCGCGTGTGTGCCGATCTGGCCGCGAAGGATCCCGAGCCGGAAGGCCGCGAACGCCGCTGGACGCAGCGCTTGGCGCCATGGGGCCAACTGGTGCGCGAATTCCGCGACGAAGGCTTCTACGAGCGCTTTGCCGCCAAGGGACAGGTGGAACGCGTGGGCAAGGTGCATAAGTACCTGGCGGCGGCGGTGAAGTTGTGAGGTAGGAGCCTGGCCGCCTGGATTGAACGACTCGCCGTCGAGAGTGCCCTCAACCCAGCAAGTGCAGATCAAGGCCCTTGAATTGCTTGAATGCCTTATCTGTGGTGACCAGTTGCAGGTCGGCGGCACGTGCAAACGCGGCGAAATAGGCGTCCATCCACAACTTGGGCGAAACAGTGCGTACGCAACCAAAACGCTGCCATGCCTGTTGCAAGGTGGCAGGTTCATCCATGAATGCAATGCGCGGATCGCGAAGCCACGCCGTGCTGGCCTCCCAGGCCTGATCATTGGCCAGTGGCTCTGCACCATACGCCCTCATGACCACCTCGGTGGTCAGTAGACGCAAATGGCCTTGTTGGGTGGCCCTGCAGAAAAAACGCTGTCCGTACTGGCCACTCCCCGAAGCCAGGTGTGCGCATCCTTGTGGTGGACATGTCCGGTCCGGCTCAAGGCGAACCATACATTTACGTCAGGCAATGACCGTGCGATCATGCCCCTGCCCCCCACAGAATATCAGCCACCTTGTCCGGGGTGATCTCTTGGTCCGGCTTCGCCTTGGTTCCACCCTTCAACACAGGCAGCTCACTGTATTTCAACTTGCCCGCACCATGCTTCTTGCGCACGCCGCCCAATGCCGTTGAGAGCAACTCCACCAATACTTCCTTGATGCTGCGACCTTCCCGTTCAGCACGCAATTTCACTGCATCCATCAGGTCATCCGGAAGATCCACCGTGGCTTTCATCCAAACGAAAATACGCATTGCACGGCATTCACCCCGAAAACCGCACGCTCACTCCACTTGCTTCGACCATTTGACCTTTTGCTGGAGCCGCCCAGAGCTGGAAAGTTCGATCACGTACATGCCTGATGCCCATTCCTTCACATCAATGGATGTGGGGCCGCTAAAGCCCCATTCTCCCATGAACGTTCCGCGCATATCATAAACACGGGCTTGCCATGGACCCGTGGACCATCCCTCCATGGTGATGTTCAACCGGTCAATGCCCGGATTGGGATGAACCACCACCGACTGATGTTGCACAGCGATCTCCTGCTGGCCCACATAGTCCATGCAATCGCTGGGCTGCCCCGTAGCTCCGCCGAATTGTGCGATCCCGTTCTCCGACATGCAGACCAGGCTCGACATTCCCGAGACACTTGGACAGGCACAAGGCTCCAATGGACCGACCAGGCTTCCAATGCCCTGGATCCAATAATTGCTGATGAACGCTCCATCAAACCCAACCCCCATTCGCCTCCTTGGTGTCCCGACGATCTCGATTGTATCCACGGTGATCACCACCATGTCAACTTCAGACCACATATAGCTGTGCAAGTTGTGCAGTGTATCTCCGGGCATCGCCGTGTAGTCATATAGCATGCGTTCATTCGAATTTCCCGGTTCGATCGCATAGACACGGCCGGCAAGGTCATCCCGGACCGGCGTTCCGGATAGCATGGTGTATGCTGCTCCGTTGATCACCGTATCCGCATCCAGCGAGTCGTAACCAAAGACCCAACTCTCCCACGGGTATCCTGGACCGATCCAGAAGGAACACACCCACAGCGATTCGCCGGTGGGCATGGAATGGAACTGGGCTGTTGCAATGCCAGGGATGAGGCCGTGACATGCCATGATCATGGAAAGCAGTCGGATCCGCATAACCACAAGACGGAACCAAGGCTATGAGCGCTGCCTTGACTCCAATAAAATCACACGCTCGCCACGCAATTGGCTTGAACCGTAAGTCCAAACTCTACCTGTACACCTCCTTCCGGTCGCCCACGCTTTCCACGCGAACGATCCGCAGCACATCCTGAACCGTGTAGAAGCTCCGGGAGGCGTCACAGTTCCCTGTCGGCACTTCTCGAAAGCTCCACCCGGTAGCTCACTTCGCCCTAGCTTTGTTAAACCTCCGCTCGAAGTCCTCCAAAGGCACTGCTGGTTCCAGACTGCGGGAATCGATGAGGATGGCATCCAAGTAATCCTCAACTGCCTCCCTGTCCCGTGTGATCAAGTCCAAGTCGATCTGGACGAACCGCTTCTTACTGGTTTCATCCTGGATGATGGTAACGCCTTTCATGGCTTGCATGCGACCAAAGTTACCCTATATCCGGCCCGATGCTTCAAAACCGCACGCTCACCCCGCCCAGCACATTGATCGGCGCTTGCGGAAAAAGCCCCACTTGTTCCTGCCTCCGCCCCTCGCTCATGTAGCTGTAACTCCAGCCATTGCTCTCGTACAGTTCGCTGAAGATGTTGCGCAGCGTGAGGTTGAAGTCCACGCCCTTCGTGCCTTTCAGGTTGAAAAGGGAAACGTTGGCGCGCAGGTCGTTCACCACGTAGGCATCCAGCATGCGCCCGGTGCTGCTGCTGTTGTCCAGGTATTGCTTGCCCACGTACTTGGTGATGAAGGTGAGTTCCGCTTGTCCTTTCTTCGGCTTGTCCCACACGCGTAGGCTGAGCTGGCTTGCCGCGATGATGCCCGGTGAGAAGGCGAGGTCGCTGGTGCCGTGGAAAAACGCCACTTGGCCGCCGTTGTCCCAGTCGTCCACGTACTCGGTGAAGTCGATCACCTTGTTGCTGCTGTAGGTGGCGTTGGCCTTCCACTGCAGGCGTTTGGTGAGCTGCGCGGCGAACATCAGTTCCACGCCGGCGCGGTAGCTCTTGGGCACGTTGGTCCGCAACGCCGCGCCCACATCATTCAATTCGCCGGTGAGCACCAGCTGGTCGGTGTAGTCCATGTAGTAGCCGTTGATGCCCGCATTCCAGCGGCCCGCGCGGTATTCATAGCCGAGCTCGTAATCCAGCAAGCGCTCGCTGGTGGGGCGGCTGGCCGGTGTGGTCTCCTCCAGGTCGTCGCGGTTGGGCTCGCGGTTGGCCACGGCGAAGGAGGCGTAGGCCTTCCCGCTTTCCTGCACGCGCCAAAGCAGACCGGCCTTGGGGTTGAAGAAGTTCCACGCAAGCTCCTGCGTCACATTATCCAGGTCGTTGTTGAAGCCGAGGTAGCTGTATGTGACGTTGCGCAGTTGCAGATCGCCATAGAGATCGATCTTCGGGTTGAGCGCGTAGGTCAGTTTCGCATAGCCATTGGCGTCGGTTTTGTGCGCATCGTTGTCGTAGTAGCGCTGGCGGATGCCGGTATTGCCTGCATAGCGCGCCCAGATCACCTCGCCGTAGTGCTCGCCGCTGTAATCGCTGTAGCTGCCCCCGAGCACCAGTTTGTGCGAACCCAGCTTGATGTCCGCGCTGGCGTTCGCGCCGGTTAGCGTGTTGTCCAGCCATTTGCGGCGGATGATGTCCGTGGTGGTGACGGTATCTCCATTGATCACGGCAGGCACAATGCCGTAGTCCGCCATGTCCTCGTCCGGTTTGTACTGCTCGTAGTAGCCTGCGCCGTTCACCCGGAACAAGGTGAGGTTGAGCACCGCATCCTGCCCCAATTGCTGGTCGAACAACACCTGGTAATGCGTTTGGTCGTAATCATCCACCTGGTTGTCGTAGGTGAAGCCGTTATAGGTGCGGTTGGTGTCGATCACCTCGCGGGGCACGCCGTCCCAGGCTTGGTAGGTCTCCTCTTTCCCGCGGAAGGTGATGAAGCGGAGCGAGCGTGTTCCGCCCACCCAGGCACCTTGCAGGAAATAGCTTTTCAGGTCGGCGGTGGCGCGGTCGATGTAGCCGTCGCTGGTGATGGACGACAGGCGCATGTCCAGGCTGAAGCGGTCGTTGATCAGGCCGGTGCCCGCGCTTACCGAGTAGCGCTGGGTATTGTAGGATCCACCGCCCGCGCTGACCAGGCCCCAGGCCTCACGCTTCACGGCGGTGGTGCGCAAATTCACGCTGGCCCCGAAGGCGCCCGGCCCGTTGGTGCTGGTGCCCACGCCGCGCTGCACCTCGATGTCCTCCGCGCTGGTGGCGAGGTCGGGCAGGTTCACCAGGAAGGCGCCTTGGCTTTCGGCATCGTTGAAGGGCACGCCGTTCAGTGTGATGTTGGTGCGGGTGGCGTCGCTGCCGCGGATGCGCATGTTGGTGTAGCCGATGCCGGTGCCCGCGTCGCTGCCCGCCACCACGCTGGGGAGCATGTCCAAGAGATAGGGCAGGTCAACGCCGGTGTTCTTTTCGGCGATCTCGTCGGCGGTCAATGTGCTTTTTGCGAATGGCGCACGGTCGCCGGCGCGCAGGGCGGTGACTTCGGCCGCTGCAAGCTCTTTCACGCTCTGTTGCAGCAGGAAGCGCACGGTATTGTCGCCTTGCGCCAGCTCGATCACCGTGTCCTTTGCCTGGAAGCCGACCGCGCTGATGCGCACGCGCAGATCGCCGGTGAAGAGGCCCTTGGCGTGGAAGGAGCCTTGCGCATCCGTGGGGGCCAAACGCCCTTGCTCGCCGAGGATCACGCTGGCGAAGGCCACCGGTGCGCCTTGGGCGTCCTGCACGGTGCCGTTCAACTTGGACTGGGCGGAGAGTTTGGTGGTGAGGAAGAAGGCAATTATCGGCACGAGCGTGGACGCTCGCGCCAGTGAGGGGGACCGCAAGGTCTCCTGCGGAAGACCCTGCGGGAGTTGTTGATTTGAGGTCCGCTGCGCGGGACCTTGATGGAACAAATACAATCCGGCTTTGTACATCCTCCTCCGTGGTTTAATGTCTGGCACGGAGGTACTCCGTTTGCGGAGCGTTCCCTTCGCAGCATTACCTGCGCAGGTTCATCGGGTATGATCTCAGCACCGCGTTTTGGCGGGCACCCCTGTGGAAGACGGGGCGAAGGTAAGTTACCGATCGGTCGATCAGATGATCAGCTGACCTCCCCTCAAAGCTCCCTCAACGGTCTCGCTCATTTCGCGAACTATTGGGAGTCAGAAGAAACTCCCGATGTCCATCGACTTGTGCGGGATGCCGATGATATCAATGTGGTCGCCGCCGATCACATAGAACACCACATGCGAACCTTGCGGAAAACTGTAGTAGCCCTCATGGACCTCGGGCCGGTGCCTGCCCAACTTGGCATTCTTTGCCAGCCAATGAAAACAGGCATCCAGTTCACCGAGGTATTTGTCCCTCTGCTTCTTGCCCCAAAACCCGTTCGGTATACCTGCCAATGCCCACCAGATCTTCCTTGGCGCGCTTGGTGATGCGGAATCTCCGCCGGTGTTCAGGCATCAAGTTCGTTCAACAATCCGCCCAAGGAATATCCTTCATCAAACTGGCCTTTCTTCGCCTGTTCCGCTCCTAGTGCCAAGTGGGTTCGAAGCTCCGCCAGCTTTCGGTCGCGTTCCTCCATGTAGCGAAGTGCTTCACGGACCACCTCACCGATGGACTTGTAGTTCCCCATAGCAAGCTTGCTTTGGAGGAATTGCTCCCAGTGCTTACCCAAATTAAGGTCGGCGGTAGACATGTTCGATTATTAACGGGCCCATGGGCCGCAGGTGCTCATGGCACAAATTCAAAAGTAATCAAATCGAACGGCCAATGTTACTGGCGACCGGATGATCAGACGACCTCCCCCTCAAAGTTCCCTCAGCGGTCTCGCGAAGGGGACCCTGAGGTTCCCATGATCGCGTTCACGGCTTGCTTCAACCGTTCATCCACTTCACCGCTGATCACCACGTACGCCTTCCCCAACCGCTCCAAGGTTTTCCTGTACACCTCGAACAGGCGGTCGCGGTCGTGCGGGTTCTCGCGCTGTGGGTCGTACACCCATGGAATGTCCGGCATGCACAGCAACCACAGGTCGTAGGTACGCTCTTGGGTTTGCTTCACTATCCAGGGATGGCTTCGCCCGTATTTCTCCTCGCCCCAGATGCGGATGGTGATGAGGTCCGTGTCGCAGATCAGCAGGTCCGGTGTTCCTGGATCTTGTTCCAGCGCCCGCTCCTCTTCCGTGTACAACTGCAGTTCGGCAATGCTGCGCAGATCAGATTCGACATACGGCCTGGCCAGTTCATCCAGAAACGGCCTTGCCATTTCCGGCACCCAAGGCACGCCGAAGTGATCTGCCAATGCTTGGGACATGGTGGACTTGCCGCTGCACTCCGGACCGGTGACCACCACTTTGAGCATGCTTGTATGTTGACGCCCAATGAACGCGTGCGGCGCAAAATAACTTCGTGGCCGGGCAGCGAACTTTCTTCCGTGTACGTCTTGCCCAAAAACGAAATCTTTTCGCGATGAGATCAACACTGACCCTGACCTTGGCCGCATTGCTTTCCGTTTCCGCCAAAGCCCAGATTTCCCCACGAACTGAGGCTCCCCTCTTCCGGCACATGCTGGAGGTGAACGCACAATGGCACCAGATGGGCCCGACGCTTGCAACGGATGCCAAGCCGGTGCATTTCACCAATGAAGCTGCGCGCATCGCACAACACCTGCACTTGGTTTCAGCCTACCTCCGCTCACATGTTCCCGGCGGCTTTGCAGCTTCCGCCGTAGCCAACCGGAACACGTTGCTGAACGACCTGGATGCTTATGCCGATCGCGGGATCTTTCCGCAGAACCATGTATTGCCCTACCGCAACCCGGTGTTCATCGACCCTGCGGGTACGGCCTGCGCGGTGGGCCAACTGATGATCGAGAGCGGCCACCGCGAACTGGCCGAAAGCATCAGCCGGGAAATGAACTTGGCCTACGTGCATGACATGCAGCGGTCCGATGTTCTGCAATGGGCCACGGAAGAGGGCTTCACCGAAGATGAACTGGCCTGGATCCAGCCAGGCTATCCGCCCAGCTTGAACTGGTGGGGACTGGACGGTGGCACCAACGGGCCGGTGAAGGTGATGCTCCAGGATCAAATGGGACCGGTGGTGCTTGCCGGGAGCTTCAGCGATGCTGGTGGTGTGGCCGTGCAAAACGTAGCCGTGTGGAACCCCGGTTCATTCACAGCACTCGGAAGCGGCGTATCGGGAACAATCACATGCGGGGCGATGATGGGCAATGACATCTACCTCGGCGGTTCGGGTTTAGGGGGCAGCAACGACCTGGCCCATTGGAATGGTTCGCAATGGAACTTCAGCACGGTGTTCGACGGCAAATTCCCGCAGATCTTCGCGCTGCACGTGCTGAACGACACGCTCTATGCCGCAGGTGAGTCCATCGGCTTCGTGGGGTCGGATGATTATGTGAAGCGGCTCTCCGGATCCGACTGGGAGGACCTGCCCGGCATGTTCAATGCACCGGTCCATTGCTTAGGTGACCTCAACGGCAAGTTGGTCGCAGGTGGTGCCTTCACTGCACTTTCGGGCGGCAGCGGAACAACCCTGGCCCACGTGGCCGTGTTTGGGCCGGGAGGCTGGGCGCAATTGGCCGATGGGCTTGACGGCACAGTTAACGTACTGCTCAACAACAATGGCAGTTTATACGCCGGTGGCGCGATGTATGCGAACGTTGCTCCGCTGTTCGGACTGGCCCATATTTCCCCCGGTGCGCCCAACTGGGCGCTGGACTTGCCCAATTTGGCCAACTACGTTGCCGCCAACTCAGGCGCTGCGGAGGTCAGGTCGCTGTTGGGCAACGGGACCGGTGTGTGGGTCGGCGGATCCTTCATCCTGAACCAAGGCACCTTGATGGGCCAGCACTTGGCCTTCTTCGATGGAACGCCGGACGGCCTTACCCCCATGGCCGCGTTTGACGGCCAGGTGGATGCCTTGGCCATGGACTACTTCATCAGCGATGCATACGGCGTGATCGCAGGCGGCGAATTCACGCAGGACCAAGGAAACCCGGCGCCCTACTTGGCCGAGACCTACATCGGCAGTGGCATCAGCGACGCGCCTGCGGCAATCGGATTCTCGTTGTACCCCAACCCCGCCCGGGACCAATTGTCCGTTTCCTTGGACCGGACCATTGCCGGCCACGCGCTCTTGGAGGTGTTCGATGCCCAAGGGCGCCTTGTGCTTTCTGGATCGGTACCAGGCCGAACCGCTTCGTTCAACATTGCAACGCTTGCACCGGGGGCCTATACGGTACGGCTGACCACTGACAAGGGCTACCACACTCAAGCCTTCATCAAGCAGTAGCGTCTTGCCGTTGTTGCGCCAACAGCTTCCCCCACTTCACAAGGCCCACCACCGAGAGTACCAAGTACATCACATTGAGCGCCGCATAGCCCATGTAGCCGATGCGCCAGTTGAGGTACACGGACACGCTGTCCGCCACAATAAAGTAGGCCCAGTTGCTGATGTATTTGCGCGCCATCATCCACGTGGCGATAAAGCTGAACACCGTGACAAAGGCATCCAGGTGCGGGAAGTTGCCATTGAGGTATTGGCCCAATGCCACCGCTGCACCGTAGGCCAACACAAGGCCTGCCGGAATGACCACGGCATGAAACGCCCATGGCTGCGTGCGGATGCGGTCGTCTTCACTTCGGCCCCAGCTCCACCAACCGTACACAGCCATGATGATGTAATAGCCGTTGAGCACGCTCATGGCCCAGGTGTGCGCCAATGCATAGAGCACAACACCGATGCAACCAGCCATGAACCCAAGCGCCCATCCGATGCGTTTCTCCCAAGCAATGCAGAGCGTGAACGCAACGTTGAGTACCACGGCCGACCATTCCAAGCCTAGCAGGACTTCCTCTTGAGCGGCCATGGAACTCTACTGCAACGCCTGGAATATGCCTGTGGTGAATGGAGGGCAACGCTTCATGGCAACGTCTTACGCCTTCCTGCGGAGCACGAAATTCTGCCCCAGGTACACCTTCCTCACCTGTTCATCGGCGGCGAGTTCTTCCGCGGTGCCCTGCTTTAGGATCTTGCCCTCAAAAAGCAAGTATGCCCGGTCGGTGATGCTGAGGGTTTCCTGCACGTTGTGGTCGGTGATCAATACGCCGATGTTGCGTTCCTTGAGGTGGGAAACGATGCCTTGGATGTCTTCCACGGCGATGGGGTCCACGCCGGCAAAGGGTTCATCCAGCAGGATGAACCTGGGCTCCGTGGCCAAGGCCCGTGCAATCTCCGTGCGGCGGCGTTCACCGCCGCTGAGCACATCGCCCATGTTGTTGCGCACGTGCCCAAGGCTGAATTCTTCCAGCAGGCTCTCCAGCTTGCGGTGCTGCTCCGCCTTGGTGAGCCTGGTCATCTCCAAGATCGCCCGGATGTTGTCCTCCACGCTGAGCTTGCGGAACACGCTGGCTTCCTGAGGCAGGTAGCCGATGCCAAGCTGCGCCCGCTTGTACATCGGCAACCGGGTGATCTCGGTCTTGTCCAAAAACACGCGGCCTTCGTTGGGCTTCACCAGGCCCGTGATCATGTAAAAACTGGTGGTTTTGCCCGCTCCGTTCGGCCCCAGCAGGCCCACGATCTCGCCCTGGTGTACTTCCACGCTTACGCCCGCCACCACGGTGCGGCGCTTGTAGCGTTTCATGATGTGGTCCGCGCGCAGGATCATCAGAAGTTGACGGCGAGCTTCAAACGTAAGGCGAAGAGGTTGGTGCCGGGGTGGTCGTTGTATCGCAAACGCCACACGCCGTCCACGCGCAGGATCTTCAGAATGTTCTCCACGCCGGCGCTCACCTCCACAAAGGGTCCGCCGTCCAGTGTGTACATGCCGGGCAGGAGAAGCATCTGTTGTTCGGCGCGTTGGCGGTCCAGGCTGCCGGCCACCACCTTGCCCACCACCACTTCGCGCCACTTGAGCCGGCGCATGAGCGGGATGCGGTTGAGAAAGAGGCCTTCGAAGTGGTGCTCCACGAAGAGTTGCGCATAGCGGTCGCTGATGAACTCGAAGTAGTTCATGGTATTGAACGCAAGGTCGTCATAGTAGAACGTTTCGTTGCCACTGTGCAGGATCAGCAGCGGGTAAGGCAGGTCGCCCCAGATGCGGCCGGCCTCGGCATTGAGCCTCATCCACCCGAAAGTGCCCAGCTGCAGGCGCTGGTACACATGGGCCACGGCCTTGTGGTAGCCGTATTCGCTGCGTGCCAGGCTGGGCAGCCCCATGGCCAAGTGCAGTTCCACCGTGGGGAAGCGCGTGCCCAGGCTCACCCGGGTGAAATCCCCGCTGATGTACTTCTCCCGGAAGGCGAAGCGGGTGTTGAGGGCCACTTCGGCGGTGTGGATGGAATTGATCGGGCCCGGGGCTGCGCCATCGGGCGCTGGCCGCAGGTATTGCAGGTCGCCCAAGGGATAGAGCGTGCGGTAGCGCAGGAGCAGCGTGTTGTCCAACCCGGTGAACCATTCGCGCTGGTAGCTGGCGCTGGACTCCTCCACCAAGGTGAGCCGTGTGTTGGGCGTGCGGCGGAACACGCTGCTGAGGATGTTGTCCTGGCGGAAAGCGTTGACGCTCTCGCCCAGTTGCTCCACATCCTGTTTGTAGCCCAGCTCCACGATCTGCCGCACTTCCTTGCCCACAAGGGCCTTGCCGCCCAGGCCGAACTTGAACTGCCCGTCGCGGGTACCGTAGGCGAGGTATCCGTTGAGTTCCTCCCGGGTGCTGAAGTTGGTGCTGGTGCGGCCGCCGATGCGGAACCGGTTGCCTTCCACCGGGTTGAAACTGTAGGTGGTGAAGTAAGGCCCCAGGTCCACCTTGCCTTGGGTGTAGTAGCCGGTGACCACGGTGGTGACGATGTCCACGTAGGTGCGGAACCGCGGGATGGTCTTCATGGTGTCCACCATGTGGTAGATGGCCACCTCCTGCTTGGTGAGGTTCTCATGGCGGTTCTCATCCCAGTAGCCGGCCCCCAGGCTGAGGGGGTCGATGTCCAGCACCACCTCGTCCGCCCCTTCATAGAATGCCGGTGGCCGGGGTTGGTTGATGGTGAAATCACGGTAGCTCGCCGTACGCCTGCCATAGAACCCTTGTATGGGGTTGCCGGCCGGTTTGCCGCGGTCCTTCACCACGTTGAGGTCCACGAACAACTGGTCCTTGGTGAGCATCCATACTTCGGGCCGCACCTCGGTATACTCCTGTTTCACTTGGAACCCCTGGACAAAGTTGAGGTTGGCGCCTTGGGCGATGGACGCCTCGATGTTCTTCACAGCATAGCTGGTGTCGTTCACCCACATGCTGCCGGTGAAGGCCAACTCCTGCACCCGCTTGGGCGCGAAGGTGACCTTGTAGCACCAATTGCGGCCCACCCAATTGCTGTCCACCAGGTAGTAGTCGTAGTACGCCCGGCCACCGTCGGCGATGGGGCTCACGAAGTTCTTGCCGAAGAGCACCAGGAAGTTGTCGTAGATGTTCACGTTCTGGTACATGTCGCCCATGAACTGGGAGATGCTGGTATTCTCCAGCCCGCTGACCTTGGTGCCGTGGATCACCTCGCGGCGGGTCTTGGGCTTTTGGCGGTAGAACACCTCGCTGAGCGTCTCGGTCATGAAAATGGGCAGGAAGGGCTTGCCCCCGGCCGTGTCCACATGGTCGAAGATGAAGGAGAAATCCTTGAAGAGCTTCTTTTGCTTGAAGTCCTCGGTGATGTTGTTGAGGTCGAACTCCACCTTGTTGTAGGCCTCATACGCGTAAGCCTCCAGCTTCTCCCGGTTGTTCACGGGCTTGTTGGCCACCAAGCGCCGAAGGATGGGCCAGGCCGGGTTGCCCTTGTAGGTCACCACCACCTCGCCGAGCTCTTCGGTCTGCGGTTTCAGGCGGATGTCGATCTGCTGCACGTGGTCGCGCTTCACCCGTGCCGTGGACGGTTCATAGCCCACGCTCACCGCGCGGATGCTGTCGGTGGCGTAGTAGGTCTCCAGCACGTACCGCCCGTCGAAGTCGCTGTTGGTGGATACGCGGCTGTCGATGAAGCCCACATTCACGAAGGGCAAGGGTTCGCCCGTTACCGCATCGGTGACGGTGCCGCTGATGCGGGTGGTTTGTGCATGTGCCGCCAAGCCCGTGAGCAAGGCCCATCCAAGCGCAGTGCACGCACGAACCGCCACAAGCCCCCGTGCCCTGCTCATGCGGCAAGGGGTTTTGCGCTCCGCCGGGCCAGCATGCGTCCGGTGCGCGCCGCAAGGAAGATGCTGCCCTCGTACAGGGCGAAGAGCGGCAAGGAGACGATCAACTGGCTGGTCACGTCGGGCGGGGTGATGATGGCGGCGATGATCAGGATCACCACATAGGCATGCCGCCTGTAGGTGCGCAGGAAGCCTGGCCCCACCAAACCGGTGCGCGCCAGGAAGTACACCACCATGGGCAACTCGAAGACCACGCCGGTCCACAAGGTGAGCGAGGTGATGGTACCGATGTAGTTGTTGAGGTCCACCAGGTTGGGCACGGACGAACTGACGCTGTAAGTGCCCAGGAACTGGATGCTCATGGGCGCCAGCACGAAATAGCCGAACAACACGCCCATGAAGAAGAGGAGGCTGGCGAAGACCACCACGCCGCCCACGGCCTTGCGCTCGGCCACCGCCAGCCCGGGTTTCACAAACCGCCAGGCTTCCCACAGGATATACGGAAATGCAACGATGATCCCGGCCACGAAGGAGACCATGATGTGTACCATGAACTGCCCGCCCATGGTGGTGTTCATCAGCGTGAACCCGGTGCTGTCCATGCAGAAGGAGCGGTCCAACCCCAACTTGAGCGCCACCTGGCAGAACACCCGGTAGGTGATGAAACCGGGTTTTTGCGGGGCCAGGACAATTACGTCGAACACCACGTCCTTGTAGACGAACGCCGCGACCATGCCGACCAGCACGGCCACGGCCGCACGCATGAGCGTCCACCGCAATGCCTCCAAATGCTCCAGGAACGTAAGGTCCTTCTTGGGTTCCGCCATGCGCGAGGGGCCAACGAAGGCCGCGCCAAATATAGAAGCCCGCCCCTGCCGCCTCCTTGCCGTGCACCGGGTTTTCAACGGTGCAACGGGCGGTTCGGGCATGAAGCCCTAAGGTTTCCAACATGGCCGCCCTATTGCTTGGCGCTTCGGGGGGATCGCCCTACTTTTAAGCGATCAATTCTCCGGGCCGTTGCGCCCACATCCCCATTATGACCAGCGTAGACATCTCTTCGCCCAAGGAAGCACTCGGGCAGTTCTTCGGCTTCACTTCATTCAAAGGAGAGCAGGAAGCCATTGTACAAAGCGTGTTGGACGGCACGGACACCTTCGTGATCATGCCCACGGGCGGCGGCAAGAGCCTCTGCTACCAACTGCCCGCGCTGATGAGCGAGGGCACGGCCATTGTGGTGAGCCCCCTGATCGCCCTGATGAAGAACCAGGTGGACCTGCTGCGCAGCTTCGGCGGCGAGAACGGCGTGGCCCACTTCCTGAACAGCTCACTCACCCGTGGAGAGGCCGTGCGTGTGAAAGAGGACATCCTCGCGGGCACCACCAAGCTGCTCTACGTTGCTCCTGAATCGCTGACCAAGAAGGAGAACGTGGAGTTCCTCAGCGACATCAAGATCAGCTTCTTCGCCATCGACGAGGCCCATTGCATCAGTGAATGGGGCCACGACTTCCGCCCCGAGTACCGCCGCCTGCGCACCATCTTCAACGAGATCAAGCGCGTGCCCATGATCGCCCTCACGGCCACCGCCACCGAAAAAGTGCAGGAGGACATCCTCAAGAACCTCGACATCCCCGGCGCCAATGTGTTCAAGGCCTCCTTCAACCGGCCCAACCTGTACTACGAAGTGCGCCCCAAGAAGGACGTGGCCCGCGAGATCATCCGGTACGTGAAACAGCATGCCGGCCGCAGCGGCATCATCTACTGCCTCAGCCGGAAAAAGGTGGAGGAGATCGCCGAGACCCTGGTGGTGAACGGCATCAAGGCCCTGCCCTACCATGCCGGCATGGACGCCGCCCAGCGCGCCAGCCACCAGGACCGCTTCCTGATGGAGGACGTGGACGTGATCGTGGCCACCATCGCCTTCGGCATGGGCATTGACAAACCCGATGTGCGCTTCGTGATCCACCACGACATCCCCAAGAGCCTGGAGAGCTATTACCAGGAAACCGGCCGCGGCGGCCGCGACGGGGGCGAAGGCAAGTGCATCACCTTTTACAGCTACAAGGACATCGAAAAGCTGGAGAAGTTCCTCCAAGGCAAGCCGGTGGCCGAACAGGAGATCGGCAAACAGCTGCTGGCCGACACGGTGAGCTATGCCGAAACGGGCATGTGCCGGCGCAAGTACCTGCTGCACTACTTCGGCGAACAACTGCCGGGCGACAACTGCGGCGCCTGCGACAACTGCATCAACCCCAAGGAATACTTCGAGGCCAAGGACGACCTCAAGCTCATGCTCGCCGCCGTGAAGGAGAGCAAGGAGCGGCACCGCGCCCGCTTCATCTGCGACCTGCTCACCGGCACCGAGACCAGCGAGATCAAAAACTACAAGGGCGACAAGCTCAAAAGCTACGGCGCCGGCAACGACCACAACGACCAGCACTGGATGGCCGTGATCCGCCAGGCCAATGTGGGCGGCTACCTTCATAAGGACATCGAGAGCTACGGCAACCTCAGCCTCACCGACAAGGGCAAGGAGTTCCTGAAGAAACCCACGGCCATCACCTTCACCAAGGAACGCGACCGCGTGGACGAGGATGCCCCGGACGACGAGGTGGTGGTGAACGGCAAGGGCGGCGCCGCCGACGAGCGCCTGATGAAGATGCTCGTGGACCTGCGCCACAACCTGGCCAAGAAGAGCAAGCTGGCGCCGTACGTGATCTTCCAGGAGAACGCACTGGAGGAAATGACCGTGCGCTACCCCATCACCGTGGAGGAACTCACGCAGATCACCGGCGTGGGCGCGGGCAAAGCCCAGAAATATGGCAAACCTTTCGTGGACCTGATCGCCACCTATGTGGAGGAGAATGAGATCGAGCGGCCCGAGGAGGAAGCCGTGGTGCGTTCCGTGGTGAAGAAGAGCAGCAACAAGGTGCACATCATCCAGAACATCGACAAGCGCTTGGCCCTGGAATCCATCGCCAAGGCCAAGAACCTCTCCATGGCCGACCTGCTGGAGGAGATGGAGACCATTGTGAGCAGCGGAACCCGCCTGGACATCAACTACTATTTGGAGGAGAAGTTGGACGAAGACGCCCTGGATGAAATCATGGACTACTTCCGCGACGCCGATTCCGATGACCTGGATGAGGCCCTCAAGGAATTCGGCGGGGACTTCAGCGAGGAAGAACTGCGCCTGGTGCGCCTGAAGTTCATGAGCGAGGTGGCGAACTGAACCCTGCCCCTGCTATAACACCGGACGGAATGGGACCACGCATCATCATGACCGCCGGCCTGCTGGCGGTCTTTATCCTATGGCTGCTCTATCACTTGCTGGTAAAGCGCGACCTGAAGGAACACAAGGGCACGCTTGCCGTGGGCGGGCTCTTCATAGGGGCCTGGACATTGTTGGCCTATTGGCTTTGGGCGTGATGCCCGCACCTGCTTCACGATGAAGCAGGCAGCGCACCGTGCACGGCCCACTGCCTACATCCCTCCGCCCCCCAATTCCTTCAACGCGCCCCAAACCATCACCCCGGCCCCAATGGCCATACCCTCCTCGGCGATGTTGAAGTCCGGTGTGTGCAGTCCCTTGGCCGGCCCTTTCTTCGGATTGCCCGTGCCCAAGCGGAAGAAGCAGCCTGGCATCACCCCGGTGTAAAAGGCAAAATCCTCGCTGCCCATGCGGCGCGGCATGTCCACCACATGCCCAGGCCCGAGGAATTCCTCCGCGGCCGCTCGGAAGCGGCCGGTCAATGGCCCCTCATTGACCAGCACCGGATAGCCCGATCGCACCTCAAAATCACAAGAGGCGCCGTACCGCATGCAGATCTCCCGGGCCCGGCGTGGGAGCCATGCATGCACCTCGGCCCGCAGCGCCTCATCAAAGGTGCGCAACGTCCCCGCGATCTTCACTTCGTCGGGCACCACGTTGGTGTCCCCGTCCGCGATCACCCTGCCGAAGCCCAGCACCAGCGGCCGGTCCTTGCGCCACGCTTCAAACTCCTCCTTCAATGCGATCAACAACCGCGCTGCGACCAGGATCGGGTCCACCAATTTCTCCGGTTGTGCCGCATGCCCGCCCTTCCCCAACACCGTTATGTACAGCTCATCGCTGCTGGCCATGAACGGGCCGGCATGGAAGCCCACCTTGCCCACCTCCAGTTCCGGCGTTACATGCTGCCCGATGATGGCTTCCGGGAACGGGTCCTTCAAGGCACCTTCGCTGAGCACCAATGAAGCCCCGCCGGGGATCTTCTCCTCGCCGGGCTGGAAGAGCAGCAACACGGTCCCGTACCACCCATTGCGCAACTGGTGCAGGACCCGCCCCGCCGCCAGCACCATCGCCGTATGTGCATCGTGCCCGCAGGCGTGCATCACCCCCTCTATCCGCGACCGGTACGCCGGGCCTTCAGCTTCCTGGATCGGTAGTGCGTCCATGTCCGCCCGCAGGCACACCGCACGGCCGGGCCCCGCTCCCTTCAATACGCCGATCACGCCCGTTCCGGCGATGCCGGTGCGTACTTCAATGCCCCATTCCAGCAGGCGTTCCGTGATGTAGCGCCCGGTCCGGTGTTCCTGGAAGCTCAATTCCGGGTGGGCATGCAAGTGCCGCCGGATGGCCACCGTGTCCAAATGCCCGGATCCCACCAAGTGCCGTACCTGCTCCACCGTGATGGGTCCCGCCATGTTGTGTTCCTTCGGAATGATGCCGCCAAGGCCACGAAGTTCACAAAGAACTTCATTCAGGGCACCATCGCCCTGCGGAAGGCGCGCGGTGGTCCGTTGCGACAGCACGGATCAATGGGGCGGCCCGCCCTGGGCCACTGCCAACGGACAGTGCCGCAGCGTCGTGCTGTGGTTGCAGCCCGGTCTCAAATATCCAGGCTGAGCGAAAACTGGAAGACCCCTTTCTGGATCACGCCATCGTCCACGCCCCAGGCCCAATCGCCGCGCATGAAGTAGCCCAACAACCTGGCTCGCACGCCGAAACCATAGCCCCAGATGATGGGTTCGCGCTGGTTGCGGATGGTGATGGTGAGCGGGTTGCGCTGGATCACCTGCTGGTTGAAGAAGTTGTCTTCCGCATACGGATCGCTGCCGGTCCATGCGGTGCCCACATCTCCGAAGGCCACCAACTGGAAGGTGCGCAGCAGGTCGCTCTGCACGGGCTTGTTCAGGAAGTACTTGAAGACGGGCAGGCGCAGCTCCGAGTTGAGCACGGCAAAGGCATTGCCATTGCGGGCGTTGTAGTAAAAACCCCGCATGGGCACCGCCAGGCTCTGGTAGAAGTAGTTCTGCGAGGGGTCGATGGGCACGCTGTTGTCCGTCTTGGCGAAGAGCCAATTGTCCACGCCGCCCATGAAGAACAGCACCTTGCGGCTGCCGAATGAAGCCGACCCGGCCAAGCGGTTGACCCAGGTGAGTTCACGGTGGATGGCCAACCCGTTGCGGAGGTCCAGGCCCACCACCTGCATAGCGGTCTTGGCGCCGTCCGGTTGTTGGTAGTACTCACCGAAGACCTTGGCCTTCCATCCGTTGTACAGGTTGAGGCCGCGCGGCCGGCTGCTGTCGTACACGAACTCGATCTTGGCGCTGGCGGTGTGGTCGCTTTCGTTGGGCACGCGCAACGAGAGCTGGTCGATGCTTTGGGTGACGTACCGGTCATGGCGGTAGGCGAGCGACCCGCGCAGGGAGGTGAGCTCGTTGAACGGCCAGGAGACCCGGTAGGTGGCTGCGTGGGTATGGAGCTTCACCACGCCCAGGTTGCTCAGGCCCTGGGTGGCTTGGCGCTGCAGGATGATCTCCTTGTCCAACCGGTGTTTCAGATCGGCGTACTGGAGCATGTACGTGTTGTTGTTCAGGTCCAGCGCCAGGCGGAAGCCGCCCACGATCTTGTAGTCCTCGAAGAGGTCGCTCACGCCCATGCGCATCAGGCCGCTGAGGCCGGGGTTGAGCGCGGCCGCGCCCGAGAGGGGCTGGTAGAACTCGGAGGAGTAGCTGTTGTCCAGCTGGGTGAGCACCTCATCCGTGGCGAAGTTCACGTTGTAGTTGCGTTGCTCGGGGAACTGCAGGGTGGTGACCAGCGCGGTGTCTTGCGGCACTTCAGCCAGTCCCACTACGGGCACCTCCGTTCCGGTGTCCCGGGCAGCCTCACCAGGCTTCACGGGTGCTACGGCTTCATCGCTGAAGCGGTAGTTGCGGATGTCCACGGCCTGAGTGCCGGTATCCGCGGGCTGGGCCACGGCCACCTTCACCACCGTGCCCGGGTCATCGGTTCCGGCACCGCCTTGCATGGCCCGTCCTTCAGCGCCGGATGGTCCTTGGTCCAGGGTTCCAAGGGCCATGGCGGTGGTCCCGGAATGGAAACGGTATTTCCCATCCAGCAGGATCAGCTGGGCCATGCGCCCCCGGCCGGCCAGGACATCCTGCTCCAGGATGCCGCGTTTGTAGTTGGAAATACGCTCCGCTACCGTGAAATAGCGGTAGTGCACGATGGTGTCCACCGCGCTCACCGTGCTATCAGAATGGGCCACCCAGCGGTCCTGCAACAGGTCTGCATCGCTCAGCCAAGTGTACCGGGTGCTGTCGAACATGGCCGGTTGCCGTTCATCGGCCGCGGGCGTGTTGGTGAGGCGCTTGAGCACCTTGCCACGCCCGGCCAGGTCGAAGAGGAAGATGTCCTTGGCGTGGCCCGACCAGGTGGGCGGCGTGTTGGCCCGCAAGGTGTCGTCCGTGCGGTTGCTGCTGAAGAGGACGGAACGGCCGCTGTTGGCAAAGGCGGGATCCAGGTCGTCCCATTGGTCGTCGGTGAGCTGCTCCTGCCGGTTGCCGATCACGTAGTACAGGTACAAGTCGGTGCGGCCTTCGCGCACCCCGCTGAAGATCATGTTGCGGCCATCGGGGCTGTATTGCATGCCGATCACCTTGTCCAGCATGAACACGGGCTTGCGCACGGTCTTGCGGTCGTCCACGGTGAAGGTGTTCAGGAGCAGCTCTCCCTTGCGTTCGGTGGTCCAGGTAAGTGCGCCACCGGTGGGGTGCCAAGCCAGCACGGGCCAACTGGTGTCGATGATGCGATCGATCTTCTTTTCCCCTTTGGCGATCCGCTCCACCTTCCGCGCAGTGAGGTCGTACAGCCAGACCTTGTATTGGCCCAGTTCATTGCTCACCCAGGCCGCATGGCGCCCATCGGGGCTGAGCTTGAATTGCGAATAGGTACGGGCCTTGCGCGTTTTCACCGGCAGCTCGTCCATGGCCACCGCCTCGCGCAGGCGCTCCTGTTCGGTGAAGCGCGTGCGGTAATGCCCGGTGCATTCCTCCAACAGGTCCTTCAGGGGCACGCCGAGCACGTACATGAACCCGCTTTCCGGGTTGCGGCTCACCCGCGTCATGTACAGGATGTTGGGGATCACCGCCGGGCCGTATACGTCGGCCACGTAACTCCACAGGGCCTGCCCGGCCAGCTCGGCCTCCTTGCCTTCCAGGCGGTTGAACTTGGCAAAGCGCCCGCCGAGTACGGCATCGCGGAGCCGGCTTTCGGCGGCGGCATCCCAAGGGCCGCTCACCTGGGCCACCAGCCCCTTGGTGAACCACTCGGGCAGGTTCATGGTGGCGCTGTTGCGCAGCACCTCGCGCCAGTTGCCGCCGAACATCATGCGGTCCAGCATCACCTGGGCGATGCCTGAGCGCACCTGGCGGTCCAGCAGGGCATGGTCGCCCTCGTTGTACACGAAGACCTTGCTGCCCACAATACGCGTGACCCCGCCGATGTTGTACAGCTCATCATCGCTCAGGCCGATGTTGCTCTGGCGGAAATCACCCAGGGTGTTGTACACCACGAACTGCAACCGTTCATCGATCGGGTGGTCGAAGAATTTCTCCAGCTCCCGTTTGTTGCGCAGCGCGCTGATGGAAACGTACTTGGCCACGTCGCGGCCTTCCTTGTAGAAATAGGTCTCGATCTCCGGGAAGCGGTAGCTCTGCCACAGGAACTCCCGGTACTGCACCCGGTTCTTGCCGAAGCGCTGCTGGCTGCCGTTGTAGAACTGCGCGCTGCCATGGGCGGCCAGCAGGGCCGCCAACGGTGCGAGCAGGATGCGGAACAGGCGGTTCACCACGGCTGCAAGGGTACTTTTGCGGAGGAGTTGCGAAGTTCACGCTTTTTCCGCTGGCATGCACATCCGAAAATTCACCTTCAACCCTTTCCAGGAGAACACCTACGTGCTGCACGCGGATGGAAAAGGTATCCTTATCGACCCCGGTTGCAGCGACCGGAACGAGGAACGGGAACTGGCGGACTGGCTGAAGAGGAATGGGATCACCCCTGAGCGCGTGCTGCTCACCCACGCCCATGTGGACCATGTGATGGGCTGCGCTTGGGTGAAAGCCCAATACGGGCTGGCACCGGAGTTGCACCGTGCCGACCTGCCTGTGCTGGAGCATGCCGTGGCCAGTGCCGCCCTGTTCGGTGTACTGTGCGCCCCGCCCCCCGCCCCGGCCCGGTTCATTGAGGAAGGCGAGGTGGTCACCTTGGGCAATGAACACCTGGACGTGCTCTTCGTGCCGGGCCATGCCCCGGGCCACGTGGCCTTCTTCAACCCCAAAAAACGCTTCATCATCAGCGGGGATGTGCTCTTCCAACGCAGCATTGGCCGCACCGACCTGCCCGGCGGCGACTTGGACACATTGGTGGAGAGCATCCGCAGCCAGCTCTATCCCTTGGGGGATCAGGTGGTGGTGTACTGCGGGCATGGGCCCGAGACGACCATCGGGGAAGAACGGCGCGAGAATCCGTTCGTGAATGGGTAGTTCGATGAGACCTAACTATGTACTGCACTCAAACAGTGTTGATCTCCAATTTGCAGGCACCATCCCTATCGGGTATGTCTTACCCTCTTGATGTTTGACCTGGATGTAGTTTTCGCATGATTGCAGCCTTTGAAGCTACAGACCCCGAGGTGGCCCAACAGAATTTTGATGCCGGGGGCCGCCGCCGCAACCCAGCGGATTGGACCTACACCAGCGGTGCCACCCTACCACAATGGCTCTACCGCGGCTACACCGGCCACGAACATGTGGAACCCCGGCCCGTACCTGCGGTACCCCCATCATCTGATCATCTGACCGCCTCCTCCTACTTCCGCTCGTAGCTCGGGTTCACCACTTTGCTTTTCTCGAAGCGGTTGTGCTTCACCGGCACACAATCGAAGCCTTTCGGGTAGCGCAGGAAGAGGAAGCGCACGCTTAGGATCAGTGGGCGGTAGGTGCTGCTGAACCATTGCATTCTCCCGAATTGGCCCTCATCCTCCGGCGCAATGCTGAAGACCGGCGTTTCGATGGCGGGGATGATCATCAGCTGCTGGGTGAGCTTGAAGCCATAGCCGAGCTTTAGGTGTACCTGGCCGATGAGGTCCGGCGGGAAGGTCCAACGGTTGGGCACGGTGAAGTCCGCGGTATAGTCGTGCGATGCACCGAAACGCCAGTCCAAGTTGGCGCCGAGACTGACCTGGAAGAACTGGTAGTCGCGCGTTTGGAGGAGCTTGTTGGCATTGGCGTGCAGCGTGAGGTGCTGGTCGTTGAAGCCGCCCTCGCCCGCCAATAGGCCGATGCTGTCGCCGCGCGCCATGGTGCCGGAAAAGGCTTCGGTTCCACGCAGTTGTTTGTAGGCCAGGCCGAAGTCCCAATAGTCCAGGATGATGGGATCGCGGGTGGCATGGAACCAGCCGGCCTCCAAGTAGAGGCCGAGACTGCCTGCGGGATCGAACAAGGCCGTGTAGGTGGTATCGGCGTTGCTGAAAACGGTTTCTTCCTGGTCGTTGAACCGGGGCAACGCGTAGGTGAGGCCCGGTGCGAAGTAGAAGCCGCCTCGCCGCATCTTGCCGTCGGTGGGGAAGATCTCGGGCTTCTTGCGACCATAGATGCCTTGGGCGCATAGGGATCCCGCGAAGAGCAGTGCGAGGAACAGGGTGAGGGCGCGGTTCATCGGTTCAAAGGAAGGACGGGGGCTTAGTTCCCAACGTGGGAATTGGGCTGGAAGTGTCAACGTAGGGATGTGGGGAGCGGGAGCTGCCGGGTCCGAGTGCGTGTACCGGAAGAAATTGTGCGGAGACCTTGTGGAAAGAAGAAGTAACAGTGGTGGTCAACCCTTCACCTTCCTTGGGTCTTGGCGGCTATCGAAGATGTCCGTGACGTGGATGATGCTCCGACCAACACGATAGACTATCTTGATGCGGCCAACAATTGCTCGTCGATACCGCTTTTTGGAATCATCGATCCGGACTTCAAATGCGCCCCAACCCGGATGGTCTTCCAAGTATACCAGAGCTGCCTTCACATTCGCAACCACCTTGCGGGCCTCGTTCGCGGTCATGTACCCGCGATAGAAGGAAATCGTGTTTCGGAACCTCTTCCGTGCGGCAAAACTGACCCGCACTTTCACTTGGAGGTGGCGTTGGTTCTTCGCAACTTGGACAGTTTTGGCTTCCGCGATGCGGCAACTTTGCCCTGCGTACCTGAATAAATCTCTTCGACATACTTGTGCATGGACACGCTCAACTGGTCTATGCTCATGGTGCGCCCGGCTTTTATGTCCCTTTCAGACGCTTGCACAACCTCGTTCAATGAACGTCGCGTGGCCTCTGCCTTCGTCTCCGCTGTCAGTGTGGCATGTATCAGCTCAAGCCTCTTCTCATCGGTCTCCCGATCAACGAGGGCCTTGATCCTTTTCTTGAGTGCAGCTGTGGTCATTGGTTCGTGGCCTTAGTCCAAAGATAGCGGAATCCTCGCTATGCTGTTGAAGGCCGTGCAGGGCCATGCCAACCTTTATCAACGGCACCGAGTCAATTTTCCAACGTCAGTTCAAGTCACCGGGGCCCTTTTCGTGGTTCATCCAATTTCGTGAAGGGACCTTCGGAATGTAGGGCACCCTGAAGACCTTGAACAACTACTTCATAACTCTTCCAGCCAATTCAGCCAAGAACTTTTGGACGTTTCGGACTTGGTCATCCCAAGTGAAGTGGTCCGTCAGCAGATAGCCGACCACTTGATCGTCCTTCATGATCCGGTAGCCCTGATAGGCGCTCATTCCGGGAAATTTCAGGGTTCGATATGACACGATAGAAACTCTGTCGTAGGCAACTGAAACCTCAATCAAAGAACCGGCTTTCAGATTTCTGACATCCAGGATTAACCTGCTGTTGGCATCATCCAATTCCGCACGGACCACGTATCGGATGTTCCTGAACCCGATCAACGCCAAGTTCATTATCAATGCCAAGACCAAAGCCAACAGCAGCAGATCCCTCCCTCCGTTGGAGAAGATCATCTCAAACTTGCCTGTATCGTTCCCACGCCCCGAGATACTGAAGAAAAAGGCAGCCGCAGGCACACCTACGCCGACCAGCGTGGTGGTCATTAGATGTTCAAGTACCGTGTACGAGAAAAAGCTTCGCGTAGCGCATGTGGATCGAATCACCATGAGCAGGGCCTAATCCACCTTCCCCAGTAGCTCCAAAGCCATCTTCTCAACCTCTAGGCTCTCCCACTTCTCCTCGATCCCCGGCAGGGCCAGCACTTGCTCCATCACGCGGTCGTGGCGTTGGCCTTCGCGCAGCGCATCCACGTATGGGATGTCGGTGAATTTCACCTGGCTGTAGAGCGGCACCCACTGGTCGGGGTGCTTGGCCTGCAGGTGGCCTTCGATCTTCTTGCGGAGGATGAAGCGCGGATCGGCCACGAGGTCGCGCATTTCGGTGAAGTTGCGCAGGCTGAGGTCGGCGATGGCATGGCCGTTGGCCACGCGTTGGCGGTCGTACTCCCGCAGCACGGTTCCCCAGTTGTCGTCGCCGTGCCGGTCCAGCAAGTCGTTCAGCACTTTGCAGTCCTCGTAGCCGGCGTTCATGCCTTCGCCGTAGAAGGGCACCACGGCATGGGCGGCATCGCCGAAGAGGGCGGCCTTGTCCCGGTGGGTCCACGGGCTGGAGCGCACCATCACCAGGGCACCTTCGGGATTGCGCAGGAACTGGGCGGTCATATCCGGCACCATGGCATAGGCATCGGGGAAGTGGCGCTGCAGGAAGGCGTCGGCTTGCGCTTCCGAGCGGACCTTGTCGAAGCCGGCATCCGGCGCATCCGGGCCTGCCGTGTTGGGCATGAAAAGGGTGCCGGTGAAGCTGCCGTTGCCGTTGGCCAGGCCCATGAGCATGTACCAGCGGCGCGGCCAGATGTGCAGGCAGTTGGGGTCCATCAGCGGCTTGCCTTCAGGCCCGGCGGGGAAGGCGATTTCCTTGTAGTCGTGCTCCAGGTATTCCTGTGCATAGTTCATGCGGCCGAACTGCATCTTGAGGCGTACCGCGCTGAAGGCACCATCGCAGCCGAGCACCACATCGGCGGCCACGGTCTTGGGTTCCTCCCCTTTCCGGCTGAAGATGCAGGTGGCCTTGTCCAGGTCCACGTCCACACAGCGGTAGCCGAAGTGCAGCGTGACGCCCGGGATATGCCCGGCTTCGTCCAGCAGCCGGTTGTTCAGCTCGCCCCGGCTCACGGACCAAATGGCCTCGTTGTTGATGCTGTACGGCAACCGCTTGGTGTTGCCCAAGGGATCGTGCGTCATGCGGGCATGCACGGGTACCGTGATGGTGCGGATGCGCTCGTCCACCCCGGCCGCCTTCAAGGCCGTCCATCCCCGCTGGCTCACCACCAGGTTGATGGATCTTCCCTCCCACTGCTTGGCCGTCCGTGGGTCATCGCGCCGTTCGTACACGTCCACCTTGTGGCCCCTTTTGGCCAATAGCACGGCGAGCAGGCTGCCAACCAATCCGCCGCCGACGATGGTGATGTTTTTCATTGGGTGCGTGATGACTTGCGACTGGTGAGGGGTGTCAACTCCTGACAACTGGCAACGGACAACGGACAACTACGAACCAATCCCCATGCATTCCTTCAAGATTTCTCCAAAGCGGAACACGTCCTCAAAGCTGTTGTACATGGGCACCGGCGCCATGCGGATCACACCTGCGCCGGTCGCTGAGCCGGGGCTGGATTCGCGCCAGTCCACGGAGACGGCGCGTTCGGTGAGGCGGGCATGGATGCCCTTGCCCTTGCCATGTGCGAGGATGGAGAGCTGGCAGCCGCGCTGTCCGGGGTCCTTCGGGGTGATGATCTCCAATTTGGCCTGGTGTTTTTCGGTGAGGCCGTTGATGATGGCCTCGGCATAGCCGGTCAACTGCAGGCTTTTCGTACGCAGCCGGTCCATGCGCGCTTGGACGAACTGCGCCAGCGCAACCGAGTGGACCACCATGTTGAACACCGGGGCGTTGCTCACCTGCCAACCTTCAGCGGTTTGCATGGCACTGAATGCAGGCCCCATTTGGAAGCGCGTTTTTTTGTCGTGCCCCCACCAACCGGCCAGGCGTGGCAGGTCGCTCTTCAAATGCCGTTCATGCACGAACGCACCGCCCACACTGCCCGGGCCGCTGTTCAAGTATTTGTAGGTACACCAACAGGCGAAGTCCACGTTCCAATCGTGCAGTTGCAACGGGATGTTGCCGGCGGCATGCGCAAGGTCGAAACCGGCCACGGCCCCCGCCTCATGCGCCTTGGCGGTGATGGCTTCCATGTGGAAGGCCTGCCCGGTGAAATAGTTCACGCCGCCGAAGAGCACCAGGGCCAGTTCATCGCCCAGCTCGTGGACCTTCGCCAGGATATCCTCCGTGCGCAAATTGTGCTCTCCTTCACGAGGCTGCATTTCCACCAAACATTCCTTGGGATCCAGGCCGTGGAAGGCGATCTGCGAGGCCAGCGCGTAGGTGTCGCTCGGGAAGGGCCGATGCTCCGTAAGCACCTTTACACGCTTGCCTTTCGGGCGGTAGAAGCTGACCAGCAGGAAGTGCAGGTTGGTGGTGAGCTGGTTCATGAGCACCACTTCCTCCAAGCGCCCGCCCACCAAGGATCCCGCGCCCGCCGCAAACCGTTCATGGTAGCTGAACCAGGGGTGGCGTGCGTGGAAATGCCCCTCCACGCCGAAGCGGGCCCAGTCCTCCAATTCCCTCTTGATGGCCGCTTCGGTATCGGCAGGCTGCAGGCCCAGGGAGTTGCCGGTGAAGTAGATGATGGGCTGCTGCTCCACCTTGGGGATGAGGAACTGCCCGCGGAAGGCGTTCAGCGGGTCCTGGGCATCCCATTGGCGGGCGGATTCGAGGGTGTTCTCTGGCAGGATCATGGGTGCGGCGAAGGTAGGAGACGCGTGGAAGGGATGTTGGTCCAGTGGATGAGGGGTGACCGTGGGGGTATCAAAAACCACAGCTGGCGCAGCCGGGGCGCTCGCAAGGGCACGGACAACCGTCCGGGGGAATCACCCCAGCACCACGCCCAACCAGCCGCAGAGCGGGATGGCGATCATTACGCCGTCCACCAGGATGGCGTAATAGAACGGGTCGCGCTTGGGCTTTGCCCGGATCGTGAGCACCAGGCCGAAGGCGTAGCCTGCCAAGATGGTCCACGAGGCTGCCACATGGCCCAGTCCGCGAAGGAATACCACCTCGAACGCGGCGGAGCAAAGCAACAACAACAGCGCGATGAGCTTGGCCCCGTTGATGCCAAAAACCAAAGGGAAAGTGCGTATGGCAGGGTCGTCGGTGGGTTGGTCGCGGATATCGAACAAGATCGCCAAGGCCAGGATCAACGGCACCCGCATGCACGTGAACCCGATGATCACCATGGAGGAGGATCCCTCCGGGTCCAGGCGCAAGGGCACGGCCACCACGATCACCGCCCATAACGCGGCGATGAGCACGGCCTTCAGGAAGGGCACCTCCCGCAAGCCAATGCCCCGGCCGTTGCCGGTGGTGAACGGTGTGACATAGAAGAACGTGAGCGCGGCCGCCGGCAGGAGGATGTGCCAGATACGCGGCCACATGCTCCACACCAACAGGAAGGCCATCGCCGCGGCCAAGCCGACCAGCACGTACATGATCCGTTTGTGGGCCGCATACCACTGCAGGTTCACATAAGTCCTGGCTTCGGGGCCGCCCACCCGGGCCAACCGCGTGATGCCGTACGCTGCGAAGGCGCCCAACGCGGCCGCCAGGGCATAGCGCCGCGCCAACACACCCTCATGCAGGAACAGGGCGGTCCACAGGGTTTGCGCAGCCACGGCCATGGCCACCCACACGTGGCCGAAGATCATCCAACGCCAAAACGGATGCCGTACCTCCCCGGCCATGGCTCAACGGTCGCTGGCCGGGTTGATCACCAACTGGTTCATGCCAATGCCCACCACCACGCCCAGTGCTGTGGAAAGCAGGCTGTTCACCACCCGCTTGGGCCTGCCTACGGCACTGTAACCGGTGGCATAAATGGGGTCGCCCTCCATGTTGGGGTCGGTGATGGAGCCGCGCGTTACGTAGACCCGCGGCAAGGCCATCAGGCCCGCATACACCGGTGGGATCAGGAGCGCGTTCACCTCCAGGTCCAACGCCATGGTGAGGCCGGCGCCCGCGGCGAAGCCGCCAAGCATGGGCACCCATGGCCTGTAGCCTTTGCGTGCATCCCGTTCACCGTTGATGAACCAGCGCATCTGCGGCACCGTGTAGTCGTTGCCGAAGAGCGTGTCCATGAAGTACCACACGCGTTCATGCCCCAGGCTGTCGGTCACGCTGAACACGCTGGGGGTGGGCTCGGAACGTTCCACCATGCGGCTCTTCCCGGGCACCACGTAACGGACCTCCAAACTGCTCTGGCCGATCACCCGGCCCTCCAGCACCTGCCCGTTCATCAGGTTGATCTTGTCCTGGGCATGGGCCGCCAGGACGAACAGGAAGCCCAACAGGGCGAAAGAGCGCATGGGGCGAAGTTGGGGAAGAATGGAGGAACCGGGATGATCTTGGAGCAAGGTGGTCCCGGCATGATCCACAGGGTACGGTAACCTTTGAACGCCACAACCTCTTGAGGATGATCACCGGGAAGTGCCCGGGCACCGTGGTATTGGTCGGCGGTTCCCGCACTCGGCGGGCCCAAGATCGATCGGTCCAGATACCGGCGTTCGGGGCGGTGACCACCTCCCCTGTGCTCCCGGGGCACAAATTCCACCTGACCCGGCGCTCCTTGCCGATCAAAAGGACCGGGCCTTGGAGCATGAGCCGGAAGACACCCGCAGGGCCCCGTTGAACCCTGACTTCCATCAACCCCGCCTCCCGGTATCTTTGGCCGC
>JAGPDT010000041.1 GCA_018057455.1 Flavobacteriales bacterium
TGCGAGCAGCAAGGCTGGTGCCTTGCGAATAGGATGCGCTCGGCTGGGGCCGAACGCCAGCCCGCGAGTGTGCGCACATCCTGATGGACCGTTGAAATTGAACGGTTGCGAGCAGCAAGGCTGGTGCCTTGCGAATAGGATGCGCTCGGCTGGGGCCTAGCGCCAGCCCGCGAGTGTGCGCACATCCTGATGGACCGTTGAAATTGAACGGTTGCGAGCAGCAAGGCTGGTGCCTTGCGAATAGGATGCGCTCGGCTGAGGGCCGAGCGCCAGCCTGCCTAATTGGAACCGTCAACGAACAGATCGAAGGAATTCTTCCGGGAATACACATTCAACCAAAAGGTTGAAAATATTTGCACTGTCATCAACACGCTTCACCCATGAACACAATGAACTATTCCCGCGAGCTGGCCGTGCCGAACACGCCGCAAGCGGTCCATGAGGCCATCACGCGCGTAACTGAATGGTGGACCATCAACATGGACGGCAATACGACGGCAAAGGGCGACGAGTTCACTGTGCAGTTCGGTGATGTACACCTCACCAAGCAACGGGTCACCGAAGCGGTCCCTGGCAAGCGCATCGTTTGGCTGGTGACCGAAGCGCACCTGCCATGGCTGAAGGACCTGCAGGAATGGAAAGGAACGGAGATTGTCTTCGGCATCATGCCCACGGCGGAAGGCGCGCGCCTCACCTTCACGCACATCGGTCTAACACCAGCGGTGGAGTGCTATGCACAATGCGAGAAGGGCTGGGACTACTTCATCGGAACCAGTCTTTTCAAACTGCTCACGGAAGGAACCGGCCAGCCCGATACCACGGAGCGCACACACATGGATAGCATCGGACATGTCAGCCCCAAGAACGCTTGACCGCACCCTCACTGCGCTGGCCGACCCCACACGCCGGGCGATCCTGCAACGCCTCTCTTCCGGTGAAGCGCGCGTAACGGATGTCGCGAGACCCTTCAAGATGTCGCTCAATGCAGTGAGCAAACATATCCTCGTGCTGGAACGCGCCAAGCTGGTGCAGCGCCGCAAGGTGGGGCGGGAGCACTTCCTCAGCTATCGACCCGAGCCGTTGGATGCGGCGGCGAAATGGATGGAGGAGACCCGCGCCTTCTGGGGTTCGCGGCTGGATGCGCTGGAACGCCTGCTGCGCAAGGAGGATGAGCAAGCCAAATGACCAACGATCAAACAACATCTGAGCACATGGGTACCTACGGAAAGATCATCGCGCCGAACACGATACGCTTTGAACGTGTGTTGCCGGGCCCCATCGAACGGGTGTGGGCCTACCTCACGGAATCGGAGAAGCGTGCGAAGTGGCTGGCCAGTGGCACCATGGACCTGCGCGTTGGTGGTGGCGCCGAGCTGCATTGGTTGCACACCAATTTGGATACCGTGAAACCCGATGAGCCGCCGGAGCAATACAAGAACGGCCACAGCATGAAAGCGACCATCACGAAGTGCGAACCACCGCATCTGCTGGGTTTCACGTGGGGCGCGCGCGCGGATGCCCTTTCGGAAGTGGTCATTGAATTATCGGTGCATGGGAAGCAGGTACTGCTTGTATTGACCCACCACCGACTGCCCGGGCGGAAGGACCTGCTCAGCGTTTCGGGCGGATGGCATGTCCACCTCGATGTGCTGGTGGAGCACCTCAATGGACGTACCGCCCGCGGATTCTGGGCCCATATTGCCGTACTGAACAGCGATTACGGCGGTCGTATCCCCGACGAGGGATGAAGTGATCCATCGATGCGAGGGCGTGCAGGCCGCTCAGAACTTCGCGCAAGGCACCACCCGCCTGCGGGCCATGGACTTCTTCTTCCGTTTGTCGGCGAACTCGTAGATGGTGGTGATCTCGTGCGCGCCGCCGCTGTTGATCGCCAGGCGCGAGATCGTGATGTCGTAACTGTAGCCGAAGCGCCAATCGCCCTTCTTGAATCCAGCCACCAGGGCGAGGGCATCGTTGTTCTGGTAACCGGGCCGGTAGGCTTTCAGCGGAAGGCCACGGTACCATACACCGGCGAAGATGGGGTCCCGCTCGTAGTACGCGCCGATGTCCAGCTGGTCGAATTTGCCTTGTGAGCGGTAGTTGAAGGCGGCCACGATGGATTGTGGGTCCTTGCGGACCATGCCGCCGGTGCGCAGCTTGAAGCGATATCCGCCGTGCACGTTCAACTGCCGGGGCAGTCGCGATTCATCCTCCAGCAACAGGGATTGGTTCGGCTCGTTCATGTGCTGTATGGCAAAGCCGAACCACATCTGCGGAGTGAACAGCAGCAGGCCGGAGCCCAGGTCCGCATACCCCACCTTCTTCCCGTCGAAGTGCGCATAGGTGGACAGGTCGCTGCCCCGTGAAAGTTGGTCGTTGAACACCAGCTTCGAGTAGTCCACGGACCGGCTGACGTAGCCGAACTGCATGGCCGGCCGCAGGTATACCTTGTGCTTCAGGCGTATTTCGTAGGCGTACTGCAGGGCGAAGTTGGTGGAACTCAGCGCACCGCTGCCCGCTTGGTCACGCGTGGCGATCAGGCCGATGCCGCTGTTCAAGCTGCCCAGGTATTGGTCCGCGGCGAAAGCGAAGCTCACGAATGCGCCCGGTATGGCCGGCCACTGGTCGCGGAACTGCATGGCGAACCGGTTCTGCACGGTGGTGCCCGCAAAGGCCGGGCTCAAATAGGTGGGTGTGGCGTAGAACTGTGTGAAATGAGGGTCTTGGGCCATGGTGTGGCCTGCCACGCCGATGATCAGCGCTAGGAGGGTGCCGTGTCGCGCTTTCATCGGTCAATTGACGGACGTGTGTCCGCGGTTTTTGTGCCTTGCACCAAGGGAACGTCCAAGAACAGGGTGCCGCTCATGTCCTCATCGTTGGCCTCTAGTTCGTGTTCCCATGGCTCGAACCCTTCGGCAACGACTTGCATGTGGTAGACCTTCCCCGGCCGCACCGCCATGATGTACCGGCCAGTGGGGGCATTGGTGTTGTACAGGCCGAAGACCTCATCCGTGCCATCGGTGGTGAGCATGATCCGGGCCTTCAGGGGCGATTCGTTGGCATCGGTGATCACCCCTTGCACAAGGATGTATTCCACCTGGCTGGTGGGGAAGACGACTTCATGGATGTCCTGGCCGCCAAGTCCGCCTTCCCGGCTGGAACTGAAGTAGCCGGTGCGCCCGTCCTCGCTCAGGCAGAAGTAGATGTCGTCGTTCACCGTGTTCAACGGGTAGCCCATGTTCACGGGGGTTTCCCACGTGTTCCTGTCGGGGTCCAGCAAGGCCGCTTTGAAGATGTCGAAGCCGCCCATGGTATTGTGGCCGTTGCTGCTGAAGAAGAGCGTGGTGCCGTCACTGTGCAGGAAGGGGGCGTCCTCATCGAAGGGCGTGTTCACCTTTGCGCCCAGGTTGAGCGGTTCGCTCCATTGGCCGTTGGGCAGGCGCCGGATGCGGTAGAGGTCACGGCCGCCGAAACCGCCCGGGCGGTCGCTCGTGAAGTAGATCTCCGTGCCGTCAGGCGCTACGGTGGCGCTGGGCTCATGCGCCTTGCTGTTGATCTTGTCGGTCATCCGCTCAGGCTCGCTCCAACGGCCTTGCGAGCGCTGGGTGATGTAGAGGTCGCCCATGGGCATGTCCTCGCTTGCGCGGTAGATGACCATTTCATTGCCGTCCGGGCTCAGGCCCACCGTGGCGTCCTGCATGGCGGTGTTCACGGGACCTTGGATGTTCACGGCCCGGTTCCAGATCCCGTCCTGGCAGGTGGCCGTGTAGATGTCTTCATAGTACTGCCCGGAACCGTCCTTCAGGCCGCCCATGCTTCCCGGCCTGCGGCTGGTGAAGTACAAGATGCTCCCGTCCGCCGTGATCAATGGGCAGTAGTCGTGCTGCGGGGAGTTGATGGCCGCACCCAGGTTGCGGACACGCATGTGGATGGGCGATGCCGTGAGGGCCATGGCGTACTGGGCGGTGGCGAGCTGCCGGGCCGTGACGTCGTCTGATACTTCCCGGCCCCGTTGCACGCGGTATTGTTCCAGCAGGGCTGCCTCTTCCGTGAAGCGCTCTTGGCGGTGGCGTGCGAGGGCCAGGTGGTACTGTGCCTCCACGTGGCCATGGCGCACGGCGTCCTCAAGATGGCCTGCTGCCAAGGGCTGCTTGTCGGGCATGTTGGCCTCGCACAGGCCCATGCCGAAGAGCACTTCGGTGAAGGTGGTGTCCAGCGGGGCAAGGCGCTTGTAGATCCGGTGGGCCTCGCTCCATTGGCCCGCGTCCACCAGCAGGCGCGCTTCATCGAGCATGTTGTACTGGGCACGGTTGTAGACGCGCTGGGCCGCAACGGACCCGCTGAGCACCACGGCCAGCAGCGCGGCGGTATGTCGCGGCTGCTTCCTCATCGCAAGAGGGTCAGGTCTCCGGTCATTCGCTTTTCCTCACCGCTGACGAACCGGGCGTAGGCTTTCCACACGTACACATCCTGCTTGGCGAGTTGCCCGCGGTAGTAGCCGTCCCAGCCCACGTTGACGTCCTGCGTGACGAACAAGAGCTCGCCCCAGCGGTTGAAGACCTGGAATTTGTAGTCCACTACGCCCGTGCTCAAAGGATGGAAGATGTGGTTGTCGAAGCTGTTCGGGTCGTATACGCCGTCCGTGGGCCCATTGTTTCCTGGGGTGAACGCGTTGGGGAAGACTATGTCGCCACCGGCTACCGCCGTCACCACGCCGGCCACCACGAAGGTGTCCGGGCAGTTCCATTGGTTGTTGGCAATGAGCGATACGCCATAGTCGCCCGGCGTTTGGTAGAAGTGCACCGGTGAGACCTCGTTGCTGAAGGTGCCGTCGCCGAAATCCCAGACAAAGCTGGTCGCGTTGCTGCTCAAGTTGTAGGTGAACAGGGGTTGTGAGGGCACCACCACCGTGCTGGGCTGAGCCGTGAAGTAGGCCACCGAGGAAGGATGCACCACCACGGAATCCACCTTTACCGCGGTATTCACCCCGCCGTTCTGGCCGAAGACGGTGAGCGTCACCGTGTAGGTGCCGGGCGTGTAGTATTCATGCACGGGGTTCTCGGCAATGCTGGTGGCACCGTCGCCGAATTGCCATTGGTACCCTGATCCGAGCAGCGAGGTGTTGGTGAACGGCACGGTGAGCGGGGCGCAACCGATGCCACTGCCCATGAACGAAGCCGTGGGTAGCGGAGGGGCTATGGTGATCTGCTGGCTGGCCGTGTCCTGGCAGATGCCCGTGCTGACCACCAGTGATAGGGTGTAGTTGCCCCAGGTGGCATACGTGTACGGCGCCGGGTCTTCCTGGGCGCTGTTGGTCCCGTCGCCCATCATCCATGCATAGTCCCATTGTCCATCTGCCGTGGTGTTGGTGATGGTCACCGTGGCGTCCGGATAGGTTTGGCTGAACGGCGTGGCCAGGAAGGCTGCGGAGGGCAGCGGGTGGATGACGATGGCGTGCTGGACGGTATCGGTGCAGCCGTATGCCGAGGTGGCCACGAGCGCCACGGTGTAAGTGGTGTCCGCATTGCCGGTGTTCACGTAGGTGTGGGTGATGTCCGTGCCCACCAGGGTCACCCCGTCGCCCATGCTCCAGAGGATCTGTACGGCGTTGGGGCTCTGGGCCGTGAGGCTGAGCACCGCCGGTGAGCAGGCCTCGGCAGGCAACAGGAATGCCGCGTTGATCTCCGGATAGATCGTTACCGGCACCGTGGTGGTGTCCGTGCATCCAAAGGTGGAGGTGGCCGTAAGCTGCACCGGGTATGATACGGGGCCGGGACCTGTGTTCTGGTAGGTGTGCAGGATATTGCCGGGTGCTGCGCTCTGGAAGCTGCCGTCACCGAAGAGCCAGGCGAGGTTCGAGGCGCCGATGGTGAAGTCCTGGAAAGTGATGGGCGCCGGTGCGCACGCGGTGCTGGGCGTGGCGGTGAACTGGGCGATGGGTGCGGGATGGATGCGCACGGTGGCCGTGGCCGTATCGCTGCAGCCATAGGAGGAGGTCACTGCCAGGAAGGGGTGGAAGAGCGTGTCGTTGAGCCCGCTGTGGTTGTAGGCATGTACGGGGTTCAGCGAAGTGCTGGCACTGCCGTCGCCGAACACCCAGAGGTAGCTGTTGCCGCCGCTGCTCAGGTTCACGAAGTGCGGGTTCATGGGGGAACAGCCGGCGCTGTCCGAAACGAATGCCGCTTGCACCAAGGGATACACCTCCACCATGCGGTCGGCCGTGTTGCTGCAGCCGTGCGCCGAGGTGGCCGTGAGGGTGATGGTGTAGAAGTTGGCACCTGGTCCCAACGGGTTGTACCAGCTGTGGGCGTGTACGCTGGCGGTGGTGTCATCGGCCTGGCCATCTCCGTAGGACCACAGGTATCCGTCCGCACCGGTGGTGGTGTTGGTGAGGTCTGCCGTGAGCGGGTGGCAGCCGCTGAGGGCGCCCACGCTGAATTGGGCCACGGGCGTGGGATGAACGGTGACGGAGGTGAACGTGCTGTCGGTGCAACCGAAGGCGTTGGTGGCAATGAGCTTCACTTGGAAGTGGAGGGTGCTGTCCGTTGCGTTGATGTAAGTGTGCGTGGGCGTTGGGCCGCTACCGTAGCCTCCATCGCCGAAGAACCACTGGTAGGTGATGGCGCCGATCACCGAGGGGAACGTCACGGCCAAGGGGGTGCAACCGCTGTCCGGCTGCGCGCTGAAGGAGAAGTTGGGCGCCGGATAGACCAGGATGCTTTGCTGCATGGCATGGCTGCAGCCCGCCCAGTTGCTCACGGTCAGGGATACGACCATCGTTTGCAACGAGCCCGTGGAGTTGTTGTAGCTGTGCACCGGGTTGGTCGCCGCGCTCGTGTTGCCATCACCGAAGTCCCAGAGGTAGGTGGTGCCACCGGTGCTGTTGTTGGTGAATTGAACGGGTAGCGGGGCACAGCTGGGCTGTGCATCATGGGTGAACATGGCCATCACCGTGGGGGCCACGGTGATGGTGGCGATGGCGGTGTCGCTGCAGCCGAAGGAGGTACTGGCCACCAGTTGCGCGGTGAAGATGCTATCGGCGTTGCCGGGGTTGAAGTAGAGGTGCGTGGGGTCCTGCGCGTTGCTCACCCCTCCGTCGCCGAAGTGCCATACGTAGTTGGTTGCGCCGGTGCTGGTGTTGGTGAAGGCCACGTTCAGCGGTGAACAACCGGTGGACGGATCGGCCGTGATGGCCGCCACTGGCCGGGGTTCCACGGTGATGGTGGACGTTCCGGTGCCGCTGCAATAAGGCGTGGTGGTGGTGAGGGTCACCGTGTAGGTGTTCGCGGCGGCATACAGGTGTTGGGGCCCTTGAAGGGTATCGGTGGTGCCATCGCCGAAATCCCACAGCCACTGCACGATCGGGTTGCCCGGAGCCTCGTTGGTGAGGTCGGCGAACTGGGCCGGCAACCCTTCGCATACGCCCTGCGCGCCGATCAACGGTTGGGGCACGCCATGGACATGCACGGTGTCGGTGGCCACATCATCGCAGTTCAGGCTGTTGGTGGCCGTGAGGGTGATCACGTATTCCCCAACGGCGGCATAGGTGTGCGGCGGGGGGTCGGCGAGGGTGCTGGTGTTCCCGTCCCCGAAATCCCACAGGTAGCTCACGGCGTTGCTGCTCGTGTTGGCGGGGTCGGTGGTGAGCGAGGTGCAGGCGGCGTGCTGGTCGAGGCTGAACTGGGCGGTGGGGCTGGGCAATACTTGCACGGCCACGGTGGCCGTATCGGCACAACCCGCGGTGGCGCCCGCAATGCTGGCGGTGAACGCCACGTTGTAGGTGCCCGGGGTATGGTATGTGCGCGTGCGGTTGCCGGGCCCGGTGGACTGGAAGCCGTTGCCGTCATCGAAGTTCCACGCGAAGTGGTTGGCTCCACCGGCCATGCTGGGGGTGAACACCACGGCGTCGCCCGCACATACCGGGTTGGGGTTGGCCGTTACCCCCACCGCTGGCGGGGGCACGATGTTGATGGTCATGTACGCGGTGTCCACGCCGCAGTAGTTGCTGTCCAGCATCATCACGCTGTAGCTGCCGATGGCCGGGTAGGAGAGGGTGTGCGGAAAGGTGGGCGGCCAGGGGGTCCAGTTGATGATCGAGTCGTGCCCGGTGCCCCAGTAGTTGCCGAAGTTCCAGTATTCGTACCGCTGGAAGATGTTGCCCTGCGTAAGGCAGTTGCGGTCGGTGGTGTTCAGGTAGGTCACCTGGTTGTCCGGCCAGCAGAGCAGGGTGGCGCTGGCCGTAATGTGCGCCGAGTCGATGTCCCAGATACGGATGGGGTTGAAGGTGGCGATGCTGGCGCCGCCTTGCAGGGTGTTGCACAGGTTCTCGGCGCTCAGGCGAACCGTGGTCTCGCAGCTCACCGTCCCGGGCAGGTACATGTGCGTAAGGGTCTGCCCGAAGTTGGTGTGGTCGTACGTGGTCCAGCCGGTACCATCGCCGAAGTTCCAGCGGAATACCGTGTTGGGCGAGGTGTTGGTGCTGCTGTTGATGAAGTCCACCGATTGGGGGGCGCATACCTGGGTGAGGCCGCCGATGGGGATCTGGATGGAGGCACTGGTGCTCTTCTCCATCGTTACCGTCCCGGTGATCACGCAACCGCTGGTGATCTCCGTGAAGGTCACCGTATAGGTGGCCACCCCCGCGGGATAGATATGGGTGACCGTTTGGGGGGGCACCAGGCTGGCGCCGCTCATGTTGGGGGTGCCATCACCCCAGTTGATGGTGTAGGCGCCCGTGGGGGTGGGCGATGCGACCACCAAGGTGAAGTTGCCGCCCGAGCAGCTGATCCACTGCGGGGCACCGCTGGGCACGCCATCGCTGTCGAACAGTTGTGGGCACTGGGCGCTGGCAAGCACCGGTACAAGCCCGGCGGTGGCCAGCAATAGGTTTTTCCAACGGGCCGTGCGATGCGATCTCATCACGCCTTCCTACGCAGGGACCCGGCGCAGGGATACCGTGGCCGCCAAGGCGATCCGACCAATGCGCCATCGCGGGCCCCGGATCCCGGGATCCACCCCACGGCCGCGCCTTCGCCAGGGATGAACCATTGCATTCCCGCCGCCGTACCAAGGCCATGAACCGACCCCGGACTTGCAGACCATGGAACATGTAGACCTTTGTGTGATCGGTGGCGGCCCCAGCGGATATGCCGCCGCCATGCGCGCCATCGACTTGGGCAAGCGCGTGGCCCTGATCGAGCGTGACCGCATCGGAGGCACTGGCATCTACAATGGCGCCCTCGCTTCCAAGACCCTCTGGGAGTTGAGCCACAAGGTGGCCGCTGCCAACGAAGTGCTGGTGGGGCGCGGCCGCGAGCCGTTCCGCCTCACGTGGGAGGAAGTGATGAAAACCCTCAACGAGGCCCAGTTCGAGCGCAAATACCTCCATTCCTGCCACATGCAGATGATGGCCACGAAGACCCCCGCCGGTGGTGGCGCGTTCAAGCACCTGCGGGGCCATGCCTGCTTCACCGGCACGCACGAGGTGGAGGTCCGGCGTGAAGGCCGGACCTCCACCATCACGGCGGACCGGTTCATTATTGCCACCGGCAGCCGCCCGCGCAACCTGCCCACCATCGCCGTGGACGAACGGAAGATCCTCTCCAGCGACGGCATCTTCAACATCGGTGCGTTCCCCAAGAGCATGGTGATCATCGGCGCCGGCGTGGTGGGTTGCGAGTTCGCCGCCATCTTCAGCAACTTCGGTTGTACCAAGGTGCACTTGATCGACCGCGCACCGCGGATCCTGCCCTTTGAGGATGAGGACGTGTCCGACCTCGTGGCCCGCAACCTCGAACGCAAGGGCGTGGTGATCCACCACCAGGCCCACTTGGAACGGATCGCCGCCGGTCCCGATGCCGTGCGCTACCTGCTGCGCTATGACCACGGCGGCACCGAGGAAGTGGCCGTGGAACATGCGCTGCTAGCCGTGGGCCGGGTGCCCAACCTGGAAGGTCTGGGGCTGGACCGGGCCGGTGTGGCCCTCGACGGGAACGGCCTGGTCATCCTGGCGGACACCGCCTCGGCGAACGACCACATCCATGTGGTGGGCGATGCCATGGGCGCCAACATGCTGGTGAACATCGGTGAGCAGGAGGGACGCCATGCCGTGGAGCGCATCTTTGGCGTGCACGGGCAACCCCTCAGCCACGCCAACGTGAGCACCATCATGTTCCTCGATCCCGAGGTGGCCGGCGTGGGCTTCAATGAGCAAGAGTGCCGCAAGCGCGGCATACCACACCGCACCGCCCGCATCGACTACAGCTGTTTGGCCCGTGCCATCGCCATGCGCCAGACCAAGGGCTTCTTCAAGCTGATCGTCTCCGATGATGGACACATGAAGGTGCTGGGCATGCGCGCCGTGGGCGAACATGCCAGCAGCGCCATCCAGGCCGTGGCCCTGATGATCAGCACCGGCATGGGCATCGCCGAACTGGCCCGCCTCATGCACCCGCATCCCAGCATCACCGAGGGCGTGCAGGAATGTGCCCGCATGCTCATGGGCACCAGCATCTTCAAGCCCGAAGTGCTCAATGACCGCATGCGGTGCACCTCCTGGCGCCCGCTTTCCGATAGCAAGGCCGCCTGAGCTCTCCTTCAGTTCCCGAAGGGGCCCTTGCGGTGGCCCTAGGTCTCCACGGCGTTGCCGTGGCTTGCTCCATCGGCGCTACAACTGTGGCGGACCGGGGTCCTGGTGCTCCGGGTTGTTCAGGAACTCCGCATCGGTCAGGGCATTCAGGAACGCTTTGATCTGCGCCCGTTTCGCCGGGGTCAGCCCCAACTCCATGTCCGCATCGGTGAACTTCATGAACGGGTCCACCGTGGACGATGGATGGCCACCGCCGTTGTAGTGGTCCAACACCTCATCGATCGTGGCGAAGCGCCCATCGTGCATGTAAGGCCCAGTGACCATGATGTTCCGCAGCGTGGGCGTCTTGAACTTGGCCAGGTCCGCGGGATCGCTCGTCACGCCGAAGCGCCCTATATCTGCAGGAGTGGCGTCCAGTGCATTGTTGTGGAACTGCTCATCGGTGAACAGTCCCGCATCGGCTGTGTGGCAATGGAAACAGTCCGCCCCGCCCTGCCCGATCACCGGGGTGCTGCCCGCAACGGGGATGAGCTCTCCCGGCGTGCCTCCTTCCAAGTTGAACAAGGTGAAGCCCATCTGCGCATCCGCGGGGATCGTGCCCTCGCCGCGCCGGAATTTGTCGAAGGGGCTGTTGCCGCTCACCAAGGTGCGGATGAACTGCGCCAACGCCTTTGCCACCAGCAGCGAATCGACCTGGCCCGTGCCGAACGCCCGTTGGAACAAGGTGGGATACACCGGATCGGCTTGCAGCTTGGCCATCACATGGGGCCACGTGTCGTGCATTTCAATCGGGTTGGTCACCGGTTCCAAGGCCTGTTGTTCCAAGCTGCCGGCACGCCCGTCCCAGAAGAAGTACTGGCCATAGCCCAGGTTGATCAATGGCATCGCACTCCGCGTACCGGCAATGCTGTCGATGCCTTTGCTCACGGCCTTGCCGTCGCTGAAGGCCAGTCCGGGCAGATGGCAGCTGGCGCAGCTCATCCCGTTGTTGCCGCTCAGGCGTTCCTCGTAGAAGAGGAATCGGCCCAGGCGCACGCCTTCCTGCGTCATGGGGTTGTCCGCGGGGATCTCCATCGGTGGCAGGTTCGCCGGAAGGTCCAATACGTACGCCGTGGGGCCTGTGGTCGGCGGTGCCGGTGGTTCCGGTCTTTCCGGACGGCACCCCGCCACCACGGCCAGGGCGGTGCCGGCAACCAGGAGGCAACGGATGGTCCGTTTCATGGTACGCGGTCCAAGGGACTTTCGTCGCTGAGCGATCGCAGGAAGGCCGCCAGGTCTTGCTGCTGTTCGGTGGTGAGGTTCAAGGGAAAGACGAGGGGATCCTTGTTCGGGTGGTCCATCCCGCCGGTGTTGAAGTGGTGGATCACGTCCTCCAGGGTGGCCAGGCTGCCATCGTGCATGTACGGCGCGGTGAGCGCGATGTTGCGCAGCGTGGGCGTCTTGAACTTGCCGCGGTCGGCCGGGTCCAGGGTGATGCGCTCGCGGCCGCTGTCCTCCGCATCAGCTGTACTGGCGCCCACGTTGTGGAACCCGTGGTCGCTGAGGTCGAAGCCGCCATGGCAGCTGCCGCATTGGGCCGCGCCGTGGAACACGTCCAGGCCGCGTTGTTCCGCGGCGTCCATGGCCGCGGTTTCGCCCTGCAGGAAACGATCGTAGCGCGAGGTGCCGCCGATGAGCGTGCGTTCATAGTTGGCGATGGACCGTGTGAGCACGTACAGGTCGAAGCCCCGGCCGTAGGCGCGCAGGCTCATCGCGGACACGAACGGGTCGTCGCGCAGGGCTTCCACCACCTGTTGGGGGTCCGCGTTCATTTCCGCCGCATCGAACAAGGGGTTCAGCACCTGCTGCTCCAAGGTGGGCGCACCACCGTCGCGGTTCAGCAGGGTATGGTAGGCCACGTTGGCCAAGGTGGGTGCATTGCGGAAGCCCCTGCGCCCTTGCACGCCGGCGCTCAAGGCAACCGTATCACTGAACGCACGCCCGGGCAGGTGGCAGCTGGCGCAGGCGATGCCCCGGCCCAACGAGAGCCGCTCATCGAAGAACAGGGACTTGCCCAGTTGTACGCTGGCCAGGGTGAGCGGATTGTCATTGCGCAACGAGGGCGCGGGCCACCCCGCCGGGATGTCCAGCCCGAAGAGCGCTTCACCGGTCGGGGCCAAGGCGGCGTCCTTGCCGCACGCGGCCAGCAGCCCGAGGGTCGGCGCCAGGAGTAGCCACCGCCTGCCGCTCATTCCGCTTCCACCGATAAGGCTTCCACCTGCAGGTCGGCCAATTCCAGCACCACGTCCAGTTCATTCACGTCGCCGTGCCATACCGCGCCTTCCGCCAGATTGAACACGTCCGTGCCGTCGGTGAAGAACCGCGCGATGTCCACGGTGATGGTCATGCGTGCCGTGTCCGTGGCGGGCACGTTCAGGTCCAGCGGCCAACTGCGCGTGCGGTAGCAGGTGTCCAGCCCTGTGTGCAGGTCGAAGGTGAACGGTGGCGTTCCCAGGCCGACGGGGTCGCTGTCCCACTTGCCGGTGAATATGGTGAAACGGTACTGCGATGCCCAATTCCAGTACATGCCGCTGTTATTGCCCGTGGGCGCATTGGGCGGTATGGTCGCCAGGTCGCGGTGGTTCAGGTGGTAGGGCAGCCCCAAGCCCGTTGCCACGCTCTGGTACGCTCCGGAAGGTGCCGCCAACACCCGGTATTCAGGTCCGTTGGCCACATCGAACAGGTCCGCATCGAAGAGCAGCTGGCCGCCCTGTTCACCATGCAGTGCCAAGGGGGCCAGGTAGAACTTCAGTCCACTCACTTGGATGCGCTGGTCCCCGGCGGCCAAGTAGATCGAGTCCTTGCTGAAGGGCTGCCCGTTCCACAGGGGCGACACGGTGAGCTTCAGCACGCCCATGGGGGCTTCGGTGTGCGTGGGCACGGGCGGATCTTTCCGGCAGGATGCCGCCTGCAGCATCAGCAGCATGGCCAAGGCCGGTTGAAGGGCGGATAGGCGGAATGGCTGCATCGGATCTGCGCCGGGGGCGGTGCCACATGGGCACCGTACAGGCCGCACGAAGATACTTGCGGCCCACGCGATACCTTCGGCCGTCCCATGTTCACCGTGCTCCACAGTTCGGCCGGCGCAGGCAAAACGCACGCCTTGGTCAAGCGGTATCTCGTCCTGGCCTTGAAGCACGGCGCGCCGGACGGCTATGCCCGCGTGCTGGCGCTCACGTTCACCAACAAGGCCGCGGTGGAAATGCGCGGACGCGTGCTGGCGTACCTGGAGGCGTTGGCTTCCGGAAACCCGCTGAAGGGCGCCGAAGCGGACCTGCGCGATGCGTTGTTGGAGGAAACAAGGCTTTCCGCCGGCGAACTGCAACGCCTGGCCCAGGCCATGCTGGGCCACATGTTGCACCATTGGTCGCAGGTGGCCATCAGCACCATCGATGCCTTCACCCGCCGGGTGGTGACGCCCTTCGCCCGCGACCTGCAGCTGGACCAGGAGTTGCGCATGACCACCGAGGAGGAGCGCTTACGGGCCATGGCCGTGGACCTGCTCCTGGAGGAGGCCGGCACCGATACCGCACTGACCCGCGTGCTGGTGGCCACCTGCGAACAGTTGTTGGAGGAGGAGAAAGGGTGGAAGCCAGCGCAGCCGCTGCTGCAACTCTCCAAACAGCTCACCAAGGAGGACGCCCTGGAACACCTGGCTGCCCTGCAGCAGGTCACCAGTGATCAGTTCCTGGCGGTGCACACCCGCTTGCAACAACGCACGCAAGCCTTCGCGCAGCGCATGCGCGCGATCGGCCGCAACATGCTGCAGACCCTTGCCACCGCCGGGCTGGAACAGGAGGACCTGGCATTCAAGGGCTCGGGCTTCATCAGCTATTTCCGGAAACTGGCCGCGATGGAGGCGTGGTTCGAAACCGGGGCCAATGTGAACAAGACCCTGGCGGGCAACAAGTGGCACTCAGGTGCCGCTGCTCCGGCCGCCATCGCCGCCATCAACGGCCTGGCCCCGTTGTTGCGCACCACCATCGAACAGGTGGAGGCGCTGCGCGACAATGAACTGCGCCGGCATTTCACCGAACTGGCCATCCTGCGCGACCTCCTGCCCATGGCCTCGCTCAACGCCATCGACCTGCGCCTGGAGGCGCTCAAGCGCGAGGAAGGGGTCTCCTTCTTCAGCGACCTCACCCGCAAGGTGGTGGGCATCGTGCAGCACGAGCCTGCGCCATTCCTGTACGAGCGGTTGGGCGAGCGCTACCAGCACTTCCTCATCGACGAGTTCCAGGACACCAGCCTGATGCAATGGCATGCCTTGCTACCCTTGGTGGAGAATGCCCTGGCCAGCGACGGTTCCGTGCTGCTGGTGGGCGATGCCAAGCAGGCCATCTACCGCTGGCGCAATGGCGAGGCCCGCCAGTTCGAGGCGTTCCCCAAGGTGTTCCGTAAGGAATTGCTCCTGCGCGGCCTGGAGGTGGAACGCGTGCTGCAAAGCGCCCATGTGCCGGCCCGGCCGCTGATGGAGAACTACCGCTCCGCCAAGGCCATCATCGCCTTCAACAACGAGGTCACCGGCGTGCTGAAGCGCGAACTGGACCCGCAGGAACGCCGGATGTACGACCGGCACGAACAGGAGGCCAAGCGGGGAACAGAAGGCTACGTGGAGGTGAGCTGCTACGGTTCGGACAAAAAGCGCGGCGAGGAAGCCGGGGACGAAGAGGATGACGATGGGGATCCAGCACCCATGCTCTTGTTGGTGCAGGCCGTGCAGGAGTGCCTGGCCGATGGGTTCCGGCCGGGTGACATCGCCGTGCTGGTGCGTACCGGCGCCCAGGGGGCGAAGGCCGGCCACCACCTGGCCATGCAGGGGTGGAACGTGGTGGCCCCCGATGGCCTCACCTTGGGCAACGCGCCGCAGGCCCTGGCCGTGATGCACCTGCTGGGCTGGCTGCACCACCCCACCGATGAGCATGCGGCCTTGGCTGCGCAGTCCATTGCGGTGGTGCACGCGGCCGCCGCCACCGTGGACCCGTTCGCCAATGGGGCACACCCCCGCCAAGTGATGCGCCGCTGGAAACAGGACCATCCGCAGGTGCAAGCCCGCCTGCCGTTGGTGCCGTTGCTCGCCCAAGTCATGCAGGCCCTGGGCCGCGATCCAGCCACCGATGTATTCCTCATGGCCTTGATCAACGAGGCGCACGCCTTCACCAAGGCGGGCGGCGATGACCTGCCGGGCTTCCTTGAACATTGGGGCCGCACCGGGCATGCGCGCTCCGTGGGCGGCAATCCCGGCGCGGACACCATCCAGGTGATGACCATCCACAAGGCCAAGGGCCTGCAGTTCCCTGTGGTGGTCATCCCGGAGGCCGGCAAGGCACCCAAGGGGGGCCAAGGCGAACGTACATGGATCAAACCAGTGCCGCCGATCGAGGACTTGCCCGTGGCCTTGGTAACCCGCACCAAGGCCCTCAGCGCGGTGGGCATTCCGGAAGTGGAGGAGGAGCAGCGCCTGGGCAGGCTCGACCAATTGGATGTGCTCTACGTGGCGCTCACCCGGCCCGAGCAACGCCTCTACCTCAGTGTGCCCGGCAATGGCAACGACTTCCTCGCCAAGGCGCTGCGCGAGCACCTCGGCCTCCATCCGGGTCAGCGGTATACCGCCGGTGACCGGAACCAAGCTCTGCCGCAGGTCAACGGCAAGGACAAGGACCATGCACCGGCCGCGTTGCGCCTATCGGCCCAAGCGGGGGCAGGGGTGCGCGACCCCGGTATCCGCCTGGAAGCGCCCGACGACTGGGATCCCGCCAACCCGGACCCCTTCCGCAGCCATGGCCGTGCCGTGCATGCCGTGCTGGCCCGGGTTCGCACCGCCGCCGACCTGGAGGACGCACTGGCGCGCGAAGCACCGGTCTGGGGCCTCACCACCGAGGCCCGCGAGGCCTTGGCCAGGCACCTTGGGCTGCTGCTGGCCAAGCCCGGGCTGCTGCCCTTCTTCGGCGAGGGGCTGGTGGTGCATACCGAATCCACCTTGCTCAATGCGCAGGGGCAAGCCCAACGGCCCGACCGTGTGGTGAAGGACGGCGACATGTTCCGCGTGCTCGACATCAAGACCGGCGCACCGGCCGAGCGCCACAAGGAGCAAGTGCAGGGCTATGTGCAGCTGCTGCGCGAGGTGGAAGGCACGCCCGTGGAAGGCTTTCTGCTCTACGTCCGCAACGGCGAACTGGTGCCATGCTGAGCCAATGGCCTGCCCCGCAATGGACCGCGTTGCACTTCCGGCAACTGGATGCGCGGACCCTGCACGACATCCTGCGCTTGCGCATCGATGTGTTCGTGGTGGAACAGCACTGCCCGTACCCCGAGTTGGACGGCGCCGACCTTGGGGCCTTGCACCTCCTCGGCCGGAACGATGGCGCGGTGATGGCCTATGCCCGCCTGTTGCCTCCGGGCACCGACGGCCTGCCGCATGTGGGCCGCGTGGTGGTGGCCCGGGAAGCGCGCGGAAAAGGCGTAGGCAGCCAGTTGATGCAAGAGGTGCTTGCCGCGCTGAGGCACCAGTACGGATCAGCCCGCTCCGCCCTCGCCGCGCAAGCCCACCTGGTGGCCTTTTACCAGCACATCGGCTACGCGCCCGTCGGTAATCCCTACCCCTTGGACGGCATCCCGCACGTGGACATGGTGCGCCACGCGGATTGACGCGTGAGCATCTGTCACGGCGAGGTGGCTTTGCGACGAAGCGACCCTGCGGCCCCTCACTGAGCGAAGGCACGACAAAGCAGGCCAGTGCTGTACAAGACCGCTTCGCAGGGCCTCGCGATGACACTCATTCCGGAACCCTCGCGAGGACGTTCCATACCCTCCTCACGGCAGTACCACCAGCCTGCCCACGTAACCCTCCCGCGGAGTCTTGTGCAGCGGCCCCTGCGGCCCCGGGCTGCACCCGCACCACGTATGCCCCCGGTGCCACCGCCCCGGGCTCCAGGGTATAGCTGCTGGAACCCGGAGGCCATACGGCCTGCAGCACCAAGTGCCCGCTGCTGTCATGCACCTGGAGCGTGCCCTGCCGCACCTGTGCCTTGGTGGTGAAGGTGGTGGTGCCGCTGCTGGGGTTGGGCGCTATTTGCAGTGGCTGCGCTTGGCCCGCGCCGTGCTCCTGTTCCGAAGTATTAAACAAGCCCGCAAACGGGACAGGTCCTGCGCTTCTGTCCATTTGCTCTTTTTCATAGTCCCCAAGTTCAAGTGTTCGTGTGGATCCTATATATCCACGCACCTGATTTTGGGGAAGCTTCCACGATCTTGAATGTCTAAACGGTATAAAAAGCAAACGGTCGGCGGCCGATTGATGGGGGTGGATATACAGGTCCAACGGTGCCTTGGTGCAGCGCATCAACAGTGGATCATCCGCGCCACCACGGCCGTTTCGGTGATTGCGTAGGTGGGGAGGAGCAGTGGTTTGGCCGGTCCAGCCCTGCCTTTCCTACCGGATCAGCACGAAGCTCCCGTTGTATTCCCGTTCCAATGGGCCATACTCGGTGAGCCAGGCCTTGTAGGAGAAGATGCCCGGCATGGCGTCCTTGCCGTCCCAGCCTTTGGTCGGGTCGGTGGTGCTGAAAACGGGGTGGCCCCAGCGGTCGAAGACGTCCAGTTGGTAGTGCCGTGCGCCCTTCACGCTGGGCATCCACACTTCGTTGTGGCCATCGCCATTGGGGCTGAACGCCGAGGGTGCGAAGAAGAGGTGGTCGCCGATGAATACGCGCACGGTCGCCGTGTCCGTACAGCCTTGGTTGCTGGAAACGGTGAGCAGGGCCGTGTACCAACCCGCATCGCCGAAGGTGTGCACGAAGTCCGTGGTGTCGTAGTGGATGCCTTCCACCAGGAAGTCCCAGTGGGCACCCTCGCTGGAGTGGTCGCTGAAGGTGACCTCGGGGTGGAGCACGGTGGTCACCGTGGGCAGGGCGCTGAAGGCGGCCACGGGCTGCGGCCACACGCGGATGGCACCTGGCAGGGTGCGCGTGCGCGCCGCGATGCATCCCGTATCGGTGGCCACCGTGAGGCTTACGTCGTAGGTGCCAGGACTGGTATAGGTATGCTGCGGCAGGCTGTCCGTGCTGGAGGTGCCATCACCGAACTGCCACAGGAATTGCAACGGTGTCCATGCCGTGGAGTTGTTGTGGAACTGCACGGTCAAAGGGTTGCAGGCGCTGGTGTCCACGGCGAACAGCGGCTCGGGCAGGGGGAAGATGCGCACGGTGTCCGTGTAACTGGCGGTGCAGCCGTCTTCTTCCACCGAGACAGCGACCACCTGGCTGCCCAGTGCGGACCAGCCCACGCTCACCACCGGGCCATTCAGGTCCGGCGAAACGCCCGTTCCCACGTCCCATTGGAAGTTGGTGGAATCGCCGTAGTTACCGAAAGCGGCCAGTTGGACCGGCATCTGGTCGGCGCACAGGATCGGCGGCGGGCTGAAGGCCACCTGTACCGGGTCGTGCACCGTCCAGTTGTTGTACGACGTATCGGCGCAGGGCCAGCCCGGGTTGGCGATGAGGCTCACGGTGTAGCTGCCCGGTGCCGGAAAGGTGAAGGCGGGGTCCGATGCGCTGCTGGTGTCCGCCAAGGAGCCCGTGACCCCGAAGTCCCAGAGGTAGCTGTTGGCGCCGGTGCTCTGGTTGTCCATCTGCACGCCGAGCCCGTTGCAGTGGTCCTGTTGCTCGGCGAAGTCCGAGATGATGGCCTGGGCGCAGGCCACCACCAGGAAACGGAAGTCCCGGATCACCGTGTTGAGCAGCACGCCGTTGCGGTACTCGCTCACGCACAGGCTCACGGCGAAGTTGCCGATGTTGGTGGGGTGCATGGTGAGCACGCCATTGTCCACACCGAAGTCCACGGGCGGGTTGGAGGCCAGTTGGTTGGTGGTGGAGTAGCCCGGTCCCCATAGCACCGGCGTATAGGGCGGGTTTGATGGTGGGTTGGGGATCACGTTGAAGAGGTTGTCGCCGCCTTGCAGCGGGGCGCACATGGCATACGCCAAGGAATCACCGTCGGGATCGGTGGCCAATTGGGTCAGCGCGGTGGTCTGGTCCAGGCACAGCACCATGGGCGGGTCATCATCAAAGGAAGGCGAACTATTGGCCCCGGTGATGTCCGGGTCAGGGATCTGTACGGTGCAGGTCATGCCCTGCGTACCCGGGCTGAGCAGGTTCACCATGGCCGGGGAACGGCAGCACCGCTGGTAGGCCAAGGTGTAGCCGCCGGTGCCAGCGGGCAGGTGGATCACCCCGGTGTAGACACCCTGCCGCGTGCAGATGCTCGGTGGGGCCGTAAGGCACGGATTGTCGGTGCTCACCGGCAGGTTCACCTCATTGGGCAGGTTGAACACCACCGTGTTCAGCAATACGCCCGAACTGTTGAAGATGCCAATGATCGCCGTGGCGTCCAACGCGGTGTTGTTCACGTTGTCAGGCCCACAGTCCCGGTACAGCCGCAGCGTGACCTGGTAGTCGTCGTTGCCCAAGTGGGTGTAGTACATCTCTCCGCCCAGGATGTGCGTGGCGGAGGCCTGCAGGGCACAGAACAGAACAAGGGTGAGCAGAGCTGGGCGCATGCGTATCAAGGACACCAAGATACGCTTTCGGGTTGCCCGGCCATTTTGCCCCGTGGCCACAGCGGTCCGCATGTTGGGCGGGCCGGCCTTTGCCGGACTATTCCACTTCCGCCAGCAAGCTTTCCACTTCTTCCGCCGCACAGGCCTGCACGTGCCCGTCCTCCAGGTCGATCAACGACCTGATGCGCACCTGCTCGGGGTAGGCCACGGCCGCAAGGCGATGCACCACATACCGGCTGCCGATGCGCTGCACTTCCACCAATGCCGTGGCCGATTCAATGCGGTACCAATTCAGCGCGTTGGCGCTGCGGCGGTACAACGGGAAGCGGGGTTGCTCCATCGGAGGCTACTTTGCGCAAAGATCGGCCAGCCCGACAACCATGACGGAAAAGAACGCCGGGGCCGAGGTCCCTTTCCTGCGCCAAGTGGCCCGTGCCTTGCTCGCCGAACAGGGCACCGACCTGAAGAATGTGGCCGTGGTGCTGCCCAGCCAGCGCGCAGGCCTCTACCTGCGCAAATGGTTGGCCCAAGAAGCAGGCAAGCCGCTGTGGAGCCCGCAAGTGTTCACCCTGGCCACCTTCATGGAGGAGCTCTCCGGCCTACGTCCGCTGGCCACCGAGGAGCTGCTCTTCGAGGGCTATGGCGCCTACCGCGCAGTGGAAGGGCAGCGGGCCCAGGACCTGCGCGATTTCCTGCCTTGGGCGGGCACCGTGCTCGCGGACATCAGTGAGGCCGATGCCCACCTGGTGCCGCTGGAGAGCTATTACCGAGACCTGCGCCACTGGGAACAGATCGAGTGGACCTTCAACAACGACCCGCTCAGCGAAGGACAAACACGCATGGTGCACTTCTGGGCCATGGTGGGCAAGTTGCATACGGCCTTGAACGAACGGCTATTGCATCAAGGGGCCGGTACCACCGGCCTGATCGAGCGCACCGCCGTGGCCCAAGCGCCCCAGCATGCCGGGCGCTGGGGCGCCGTCTGGTTCTCCGGGCTCAATGGGCTCACCAAAGCGCAACAGGCCGTGCTGCAATTGTTCCATGAACGCGGCGCCGCGCGCATGGCCTGGGATGCCGACCACTACTACCTGGACCGGCCCGAGCAAGAGGCCGGCACCTACCTGCGCACCTTCATCGGGCGCTATGGCAAGGGCGTGGTGCCCGTGGGCGATCGGCTGGCTGGCGGGCAACACCGGATGCAGGCCGTGCGTACGCCGAACGATGCGGCACAGGCGTGGTGCGCCGCGGAATTGTTGAAGAACGGCACTGCAGGAGAACGCGCACGCACGGCGGTGGTCCTGGCCGATGAAAACCTCCTGCAACCCCTGCTCGAAGCCCTTCCGCCGGATATCGGGCCCATCAACATCACCATGGGCTTGCCCGTGGCGCGTTTGCCCGTTGGCTCCTTTCTGGAGGCTTTGCACCGCCTGCATGCGCATGCCAGGCCGGAAGCGGGCTTCGTCCTGGCCGACATGGAGCGTTTCCTGGGGCACCCCTTCCTGCAGCAGGCGTCCACGGCCGCATTGCTGGCCGATGTGCGGGCCCGCAACCGCAGGCTCACCCCGGCAGCGGCCATGCGCGAGCTGGTTGAAAATGCCGGCCTGCCACCCGGTGTCGCCGGCGTGTTCCGGGAGGTGAAGGACGTACGTGCGGAGATGCCCGAGGTTACCGCTCATGCCTTGGCCTGGGCAAGGCAAGCCATGGCCGGCGACGGATTCGCCACCGAGCAGATCTTCCAGGCGGCACAGGTTTTGCACCGCATCCACCGGTTGTTGCGGAGCCATGCCCATGAGCCCGACCTGGTGGCTTATGCCGCCCTCTTTGAACAGCTGCTGGGGGCCGTGCGCATCGGTTTCTTCGGCGAACCCCTCGCCGGCATCCAGGTCATGGGCCTGTTGGAAGCCCGGGCACTGGACCCGGAACGCGTGGTGGTGTTGGGTGCGCAGGAAGGCACCTTGCCCGCCGCTTCGGCCCAGCGGTCCTTCATCCCCTTCGAGCTGCGCCGCGCACACGAAATGCCCTTGCGTGCCGACCATGATGCCGTGCAGGCCTACAACTTCCTGCGCATGCTCCAGCGGTGCAAGCATGCCACCATGGTGTGGCCCGAAGGCGCCGAGGCCACCGCTCCTTCAGGCCCCAGCCGCTTCATCCTCCAACTGGAACACGAGCTGTTCAAAGGGCGTACGGACCAGCTCCAATATGCCGACTTGCATCTCCCCATGCCCCGGCCGTCCACGGTGCAGCTGGCCGTGGTCAAGGAGGAGGCCGTGCTGAATGCCCTTCGCAACCGCCTGGATAAAGGACTCTCCCCCTCAACCCTGGGCGACTGGCTGGTGTGCCCGCTGGATTTCCATTTCAAACACCTTCTGGGATTGCGCGAGACCGAAGCCTTTGACGTGCGCATTGCCCCCAATGTAATGGGCGAAGCGTTGCACGCGGCGATGGAGGCCGCTTACGGCCCGATGATGGGGCGGCCGTTGGAGGCCGATGCCTTGGAACAGGCGGCGGACCGCATGGGAGCTGGCATCCGGCGGGAGCTGCTGCCGCACATGGGCGAGGAGCAATTGCGCAGCGGCCAACCATCGCTCCAGGTGCACATGGCCGTACATGCGGCCCAGCGCTTTCTGCGCAGTGAGGCGGCCTTGGTCCGGGGCGGCATGGTGATCACCGTGCTGGAGCAGGAATCGGCCTTGTTGCAGCCGCTGTCCAAGGCCGCCGCCGCAATCGGCTCGCCGGTGAACTTGCGCGGGCGCCTGGACCGTGTGGACCGCGCCAACGGCATGCTCCGTATCCTGGACCTGAAGAGCGGCCAAGTGAAACCAGCGGACCTGAAGATAGCGGACTTGACGCCTGAAGCACTATCGGCCAACAAGCGTTATGCCGTGCAGTTGCTCATGTATGCCTGGCTTTACTTGCGTGAGCACCCCGAGGTGGAAGTGGTGCAGGCGGGATTGCTGCCCTTGCAGCACGTGGCCAGCAGTGAACCCGCGCTGCTCCATGTGGCCGACCAGACCGCCCTTGGCCGTGCCCTGCTGGAACCCATGGAGGAACTGTTCACCACGCTGGTCAAGGAGATGATGGACCCGGGCCAGCCAGTCGTACATGCCTCCAAAAGCAGGCACTGCACGTTCTGCTTGGAAGGGTGAACCTGGGTTGGAACGGTGCGGAAGGAGCACCTGCGCCGGGCATACCTTGGCAGCGGGGGCCCTGGAAGCCCCTTCCGCGTTCCGTGGCGGGCCGGTGACAATGACGCCAACGGTCAACTTTCGCGGCTCCCGGCAGGATAGGGGCCCAGCGCAAACACCCCCCCCCCCGAAAACCGGACAGGGGTCCGAATGGACCCCTGGCGGTAAACCTGCAAGGATTAGGAACCAGATCTAGGAAGAACCGTCGATCTATACCAAAGACGGGCGCGCCGGTGGGGGGTTGCCTCCAGGGATGGAATTTTCAGGCATGAAAGGTGTAGCCCACCCCGCGGATTGAAATAAAGTGCCTGGGTTCGTGCGGGTTAGCCTCAAAATATTTCCGAAAGGCCACAATGAAATTGTCGATTGTCCGCGTGGTGGGGAACACGTCGTAGCCCCACACCTTCTGCAGGATCTCCTCGCGGGATACCACTTCGCCTGCTCGGTCGATCAGCAAGCGGAGCAGCAGTAGCTCACGTTGGGTAAGGCGCTTGTTCAATCCGCGCTGCCCGGTGATCTCGTAGGTGCCGAAATCCACCGTGTTGGCGCCGAAGGTGTAATGTGCCGGCATCGGCGTGCTTGTTCCTTCCCCGGCCCGGGCCACCAGCTTTTCCACCCGGAGCAGCAGCTCCTGCAAGTCGAACGGCTTGGCCAGGAAGTCATCGCCGGTTCGCAGGCCCCGCACCCGGTCCGCCGCGTTGGTGCGGGCGGTGAGGAAGAGCACCGGTGTCTGCACGCCTTCCAAGCGGATCGTCTCACATATGGTGAACCCGTCCACATCCGGCAGCATCACGTCCAGCACGATGCCGTCGAAGCGGGCACCCCGGATCCGCTCCAAAGCTTCACCGCCGCGCACCGCCGTGGTCACGTCGTAGCCCTCCAGTTCAAAGTTCATCCGCAAGGCAGCACGCAACGATTCCTCGTCCTCCACCAGCAACAGACGCTTTTTGTCGGCTTCCTTCATGGCCGTCAAAGGTGGGCAAATCAGCGCTACCCCGGCTGCCTGGGCTACTTTCGCGCCATGTTCAATGCGGAACAATTGGCCGCTGCCAATGCCTGGTGCAGGAACACCTTGGTGGAAGGCCTCGGCATCAACTTCATCCCCGGTGCGCCGGGCACCTTCGTCGCCACGATGCCCGTGGACCATCGCACCAAGCAGCCCATGGGCCTGCTGCACGGCGGCGCCACCGCCGCCCTGGCCGAAACGCTGGGCAGTGTGGGCTCGGCCTTGCTCATCGACCGGGTGAAGCAGGCCGTGGTGGGCGTGGAACTCAATGCCAACCACCTCAAGGGCGCCCGCAGCGGCAGCGTTACCGCCACCGGCACCTTGCTGCACAAAGGGCGCACCACCCATGTGTGGGACATCCGCGTGAGCGATGACCAAGGCACCCTCATCGCCGTGTGCCGCCTGACCAACCTGGTTATCGACCAACGACCATGAGCACGCCTTCCGTCCTTCAGCAAGCCCTGGCCCAGTGCATTGCCAGGAGCCTCACCTTCGCGGCCTTCCGCAGGCCGGGCCGTCCCGTGCAGCTCTGGGCCCAGCGCACCCCGGAGCTGGAAACCGTGGAAGGCACCTTGCTGCTCGGGCTCAACCAGGTGTTCTTGGTGGCCCCGTTCGATCTGGACCCCGCCCGGGTACCCTTCATCCGTGCCGATGTGGAGCTCCGCTTCGCCGAGATCGACCCCGATATTTCACCGCTCCATGCTTGCCAGGGAACGGCCGCCGGGGCAACCGCCATGGCGCAAGCCACGCCCAAGTCCGATTTCCTCGCTGCCGTGGCGTCCGCCCAACGGGCCTGCCAGGCCCGGGAACTCAATAAGGTGGTGCTCTCGCGCGTGATCGATGCGCCCCTGGATCCCGCAAGGCTGCCGGAACTTTTCACCCGCGCCATCACGGCCAACGACCAAGCCTTTGTGGCCTTGGCGCATACCCCTGAGCATGGCCTGTGGCTGGGTGCCTCGCCGGAGCGGCTGGTCCATGAGGAGCACGACCATGTACGCGTGGATGCGCTGGCGGCCACACGGCCTGCGGAGGCCATCCCGGAGCGCATCTCAGGTTGGGGCGCCAAGGAGCTCGATGAGCAGGAACAGGTACTCACGCACGTGCATTCCACCTTCGCCCGCATGGACCTGCAGCGCATCACGGTGCGCGGGCCCGAAGTGCTGAAGGCCGGTCCCGTGGCCCACCTGCACACCGTGCTGGAGGCCGACCTCGGCGATACCCTCCTGGGCGACCTCGTGCTGGCCCTGCATCCCACCCCGGCCGTTTGCGGCACGCCTACCGCTGCCGCCCGCACCTTCATCGCCCACCACGAAACCCACCAGCGGTCGCTCTATACCGGGTTCTGGGGGCCGTGGAATGCGGATGGCCCCACGGAGCTCTTCGTGAACCTGCGCTGCCTGCAAGCTGTTCACGGCACGGCCAAGTTGTTCGTGGGCGCGGGCATCACCGCGGGCAGCGATGCGGAACAGGAATGGATCGAGACCGAACGCAAGGCCGAGACCTGGCTCCAGCTCCTGCGCGAGCCCATGGCGGCCCAGTGAACATGCGGAGCTCAGACCACTTCGCTGCCGCCGAGCTGGCCCGGCTGTGCGCCGCCAAGGGCGTGCGCCACGCCGTGATCAGCCCCGGTTCACGCAATGCACCCCTGGTGATCGCCTTCAGCCAACAGCCACAGGTGCAATGCCTGCAAGTGATCGATGAGCGCAGCGCCGCCTTCTTCGCCCTGGGCATCGCCCAGCAGCTCCAGCAACCCGTCGTGCTCATCTGCACCAGCGGCAGTGCCGTGCTCAACTATGCGCCCGCCATCGCCGAGGCCTACTACCAGCGCATCCCCTTGCTGGTGCTCAGTGCCGACCGACCGGAGGAATGGACCGACCAAGGCGAGGGCCAGACCATCCGCCAACGCGAGGTGCTGGGGCCACACCTGCGCAAGGGTGTGCAGCTGCCCCGCACCGCCGACCCGCTTTCCCGGTGGCACTGCGGCCGCCTGATCAATGAGGCCATCGACGCCACCCTGCTGCCGGTACCCGGGCCCGTGCAGGTCAATGTGCCTTTCGAGGAGCCGCTGTACGGCACCGCCGACGCCACCCAAGATGTGCGCCTCATCGCCCCGGTGCCGGTGGAGTCCTTCCTGCTGCCCGACCGCGGTTGGCGCGTGCTCCAGCTCTCCTCAACCCTGAAGGTCATGGTGCTGGTGGGGCAGGGCCTGTGGAGCGAGGGCCTGAAGGCCCAGCTCCGCAAGCTCGCCGCACTGCCGCAGTGCACCGTGCTCACCGAGGCCACCTCCAACCTGGACGACCCCGCCTTCATCACCTGCATCGACCGCACCTTGGAAGGCCTTGGCCCCGCGAACGAGGCCGACCTGAAGCCAGACCTGCTCATCACCTTCGGCGGCGCCATCGTAAGCAAACGCATCAAAGGGATGCTGCGCCAGTGGCGGCCCGAACAGCATTGGCATGTGGACACCGACCGGCAGTACTGCGATACCTTCCAATGCCTCACCCACCACCTTGCCGTGGACCCGCACATCTTCCTCGCCCAGCTGGAAGACCAGGTACGGGCCAACGAAAGCTTTTTTGGCGAGGCCTGGCGAATGGTGGCCCAGCGCATCCAAGAGCGCCACGAAGCCCTGCTGAGGGACACCCCCTTTTGCGACCTCACCGTCTTCCATGCGCTGCTGCATCGCATCCCCGAAGGCAGCGACGTGCATCTGGCCAACAGCACCGCCGCGCGCTATGTCCAGCTGTTCGACCGCACCCGCGGCCTGCGCTTCTTCGGCAACCGGGGCACCAGCGGCATCGATGGCTGCACCAGCACCGCCGTGGGCGCCGCCCTCGCCTCCGGGAAGACCACCACCCTCATCACCGGCGACGTGGCCTTCTGCTACGACAGCAACGCTTTTTGGAACAAGCACCTTTCCCCGCACCTCAAGGTGGTGGTGGTCGACAACGGCGGCGGCAACATCTTCCGCTACATCCCCGGGCCCGGCAATGACCCCGCCCTGCTGCCCTGGTTCGAATCGCCCCACGGCAGGGACATCCCCGCCCTGGTGAAGAGTTATGGACTACCGTGCTACAAAGCCTGGGATGAAGCTTCCCTGCTGGCCGGGCTGGAATGGCTCCACGGTCCCCACGATGGGCCCGCCGTGTTGCATATCACCACCGATGCCCAGGTTTCGCCCCGGGTGCTGCGCACGTATTTCAGCGCACTCGGCCAAGGGCATCAATAGTCGTTACAAAGGCGCTCCTCCCTCCGGCGACCCCCGGTCTTCCCCGTCAGCTCCCGCGGAGACCACCCGTTTGGGAACCCGGTGGCCAGGAAGTCGCCGGTTGTCCATGCGGGTCCTGGCAACCAAGGACTGCCCGCTACCCACTATCCACTACCCGCAGCCCACGACCACCTGCCGGCTACCACCCGTCCATCCCTCTCGCTCCGCAGCGGTCACCCGGAGGGGACCCTGCGGTGCAGATCGGTTCGCCTGGAACAAGTTTTTCCGGCAGAAAAACAAAAAGTGTTGCATTTCTTGGAAAAATGCTTTCATTTGTTTGGTAATGCCACAACAAATGTATATACCCCCCCTCGGGAACGAGGTAGTTCATGGAGGAGCGGCACGGGTTCGCCCGCACGCCTAGGCTCGCTCCTTTACCTG
>JAGPDT010000042.1:0-12746 GCA_018057455.1 Flavobacteriales bacterium
GATCGAGTACTTCATTGAAGGCGACTGGAAACAACAGCAGGCCCTCAACAAGGGCCCTTGGACCGGGGGCAAAGTGCTGAAGAAGACCACGAAGCACGCCGTCTTCTTCGCAATCGCCTTCCTGATCGGCAACACCTTCCTGGCCTACCTCATCGGCACCGATGAACTCTTCCGCATCATCAGCGAACCGGCTGCGCAGCACCTGGGCGGCCTTACTGCCATGGTGGTGTTCAGCGGGGCGTTCTACGGCAACTTCGCGTTCTTCCGCGAGCAGGCCTGCACCACCGTTTGCCCTTACGGCCGGCTGCAAGGCGTGCTGCTGGACCGCAAGAGCATTGTGATCGCCTACGACCACGTGCGCGGCGAGGCGCGCGGCCTGTTCCGCAAGGCGGAAATACGCAGTGAAGCGGGCAAGGGCGATTGCATCGACTGCCGCGCCTGCGTGCATGTGTGCCCCACCGGCATCGACATCCGCAACGGCACCCAGCTCGAATGCGTGAACTGCACGGCCTGCATCGATGCGTGCGACCACATGATGACCAGCGTGGGCCTGCCCACGGGCCTGATCCGCTACGCCAGCGAGGAACAAGTCGCCGACAAGAAGCCCTTCACCTTCAACTTGCGCCTGAAGGCCTACAGCGCGGTGCTGCTGGCCATCACCGGCGTGCTGGTCGCCCTGATCGCCATGCGCAGCGATGTGGACGGCACCCTGCTGCGCACCCCCGGCATGCTCTTCCAAAAACGCCCGGACGGCCGCGTGAGCAACCTCTACGCCCTCAAGGCCGTGAACAAGACCCAGCGCACCCTTCCCCTGCGGTTGGAACTGATGAACTTGGAAGGTGAGGTCCAACTGGTGGGCAAGCCCTTGGAATTGGCCCCGGGCCAAATGGCACAAACGGAGCTCTTCATCATCCTGGCCAAGGACCAGCTCGAAGGCATGAAGACCAAGGTGGTGGTGGGCGTGTACAGCGGGGAAAAGCTGGTGGACGAGATCAAGACCTCCTTCCTCGGACCAATGGGCCAATGAACGAAAGGCGTAGCCGATGAATTGGGGAAAAGCACTGGCCTTGGCACTGATCAGCTTCGCGGCGATGATGGCCTGGTTCATGTACAAAGCCTCGCAACACCCGTCGCCCTTGGTCACGGAGGACTACTACAGGCAAGAGCTCAAGTTCCAGGAACGCATCGACGAGGCCGCACGGGCCAACGCCCTCTCGGCCCTGGTGGACATGGTGGTCCAACGCGGCTCCGTACAGCTGGTGTTCCCAGCGGAAATGGCGGGCCGCCGCATCACCGGGCTGCTGCTGTTGCAACGCCCCGATGACCCGCGGGCGGACCGCACCGTACCGCTGTACACGGACAGTGCCCGGTTCACGGCCGCAACGGACCTTGCGCAAGGCCGCTACAACGCCGCCTTGCAGTGGGAAGCGGACGGGGTGAAGTACTACACACAGGAAAAGGTGTACGTGCCATGAACGCCTGGCTGGCCACGGCCCTGGTCTTGGGCTTGGCAGGAAGTGCGCACTGCGTGGGCATGTGCGGTCCCATCGCACTGGCCGTTCCCTCACCCTCCAACAAGGCCGGGGCCCGGTGGGCGAGCACCATTTTGCTCAATGGCGGAAGGCTGACCACCTATGCCCTGCTGGGCGCGGCCGTCGGCGTGCTCGGCCTGGGCCTGCACTGGGCCGGGCTGGGGCGCGTGGTGAGCATGGCGGGCGGGGCGTTGCTCCTCTTGAGCGTGATCGTGCCGGGGCTCTTGGTACGGTGGTGGCCCACGGGCCGGCTGGCCATGGGCATTGGCCGGTTGCGCGGTGCACTGGCCCGCAACCTCAGGCGCACCGCACCGGAGGCCCTGTTCCTCACGGGCATGCTCAATGGGCTGCTCCCTTGCGGATTGGTCTATGCCGCCATGCTGGGTGCCGCCACCATGGCCTCGCCGGGCGAAGGGGCCCTGTTCATGGCCGCTTTCGGCATGGGCACTTGGCCGGCCTTGGTGGCGTTGCGCATGGGCGGCGGCCTGCTGGGCAGCGGCACCCGGGCCTGGCTGCGCAACCTTTCACCGGTGCTCATGGCGGCCATGGGCCTGCTGCTGATCCTGCGCGGCCTGGAATTGGGCATCCCCTTCATAAGCCCCGGCCCGATGGCCACCCATGCCACGGCCGTCGGCTGCCCCTGAGGCGCGGCCGGCCGCCGCCCGTCAATCACCCTACCTTTGCCCCCGATGCGCGCCCGTTGCCTGTTCCTGTTCGCTGCCTTGGTGCTGGTACTGCTGTTGCCCGCCGACCTCTGGGCGCAGGGCTGTTCCATGTGCAAGGCCGTGGCCGGATCGGAACCGGGCAAAACAACCTATGGAGGCGCCCAGGCCGTGGGTGCCGGTTTGAACACCGGCATCCTGTTCATGATGGCCGTTCCGTATGTGTTGCTCCTGCTGTTCTTCCGCAAGAAGATCTTCAGCTTCGTCCGGGAGTTCCGCAACGCACAAGGCTGAAGCGGTGTTCGGCCCAGGATCGGACTTGGAAGCCCACCGCGAATGGGGTGCAGGCACACAAACCCGGGGCCATGGGTATCTTTGCACACGCAAAAACCAACGGCCCGCGCCACTTGTTCGTGCCCTGGGCCCAAAGCACATCAAGCATGTATCCTGAAGAACTGACCATCCCGATGATCGAGGACCTCACCTCGGTCGGTTTCAACGAACTGAAGACCCCTGCACAGGTGGATGCGGCCTTCAAGCAGCCCGGCACCACCCTGTGCGTGGTGAACAGCGTGTGCGGCTGCGCCGCCGGCACTTGTAGGCCGGGCGTGAAGGCCTCGTTCCAGGGCGGTGGCAAGCACCCCGTGAACCTGGTCACCGTGTTCGCCGGCGTGGACACCGAAGCCACGGCCCAGGCCCGCAACCACTTCCTGCCCTATCCGCCCAGCAGCCCGAGCATCGCTTTGCTGAAGGACGGGAAATTGGTGCACTTCGTGGAGCGCCACCACATCGAGGGGCGCAGCGCGGAGATGATCGCCGAGCACCTGAGGACGGTGTACGCGGAATTCTGCTGACCACCCTTCCGATCCATGGAAAAGCCCCGGGACCTCCGGGGCTTTTCCATGGGGCCTGCGGCCGTGGTTCAAACCAGCCCTTGTGCCAGCATGGCGTCGGCCACCTTCACGAAGCCGGCGATGTTCGCGCCTTTCACATAGTTCACCGCCCTGCCCTGCGCGCCGTGCTCCACGCATGAGGCGTGGATGGCGCCCATGATATGGCGCAGCTTGGCGTCCACTTCCTCGCGTGTCCAATTCATGCGCATGCTGTTCTGTGCCATTTCCAGCCCGCTGGTGGCCACACCGCCCGCGTTGCTGGCCTTGCCCGGCGCGAAAGCCACCCCGGCGTTGAGGAACAGCTTGGTCGCTTCCAGGTCGCACGGCATGTTGGCCCCCTCGGCCACGTACTTCACCCCCTTCTTGATCAACTCCCTTGCTTGCCTGCCGTTGATCTCGTTCTGGATCGCACTGGGGATGGCCACGTCCAACTTGCTCACCACGTCCCACACGCTTCTGCCTTTGGCATAGGTGCTGCCCTTGAACCTGCGGGCATACGCCTCGATGCGGCCGCGCTCCACGTTCTTGAGTTGCATGATGAAGTCCAGCTTTTCCGGCTGTATTCCATTGGGGTCCACGATGCAGCCGTCGCTGTCCGAGCAGCAGATCACCTTGCCGCCCAGGGCGGTGGCTTTCTCAATGGCATACTGGGCCACGTTGCCACTGCCGCTTACCGCCACGGTGCGTCCATGGAACCCGTCGCCGATGCGGTGCATCATCTCGTCGATGAAATACACGGCGCCATAACCGGTGGCTTCCGGGCGGATGAGCGAGCCGCCCCATGCCAGGCCCTTGCCGGTGAGCACTCCGGTGACCTCGTTGGCCAGCCGTTTGTATTGGCCGAAGAGGAACCCGATCTCCCGTTCGCCCACGCCGATGTCGCCGGCTGGCACATCCGTGTCCGCACCAATGTGGCGGAACAATTCGGACATCATGCTCTGGCAGAAGCGCATGACCTCGGCATCGCTCTTCCCCTTGGGATCGAAGTCGCTACCACCCTTTCCGCCGCCCATGGGCAAGGTGGTCAGGCTGTTCTTGAAGGTCTGCTCAAAACCGAGGAACTTCAGGATGCCCAGGTTGACCGAAGGATGGAAACGCAGCCCGCCTTTGTAAGGGCCTATGGCGCTGTTGAACTGCACGCGGTATCCGCGGTTCACCCGGACCTGCCCCCGGTCATCCACCCAAGGCACCCGGAAGGAGATGGCCCGCTCGGGTTCCACCATGCGTTCCAACAGCATCTTGCCCTTGTACTGCGGACTGGCATGGATGAAGGGGACCAGCACCGCGGCCACTTCATGCACGGCTTGGTGGAACTCGGGCTCGTGGGGGTTGCGCAGGTGAACCTGGTGCATGAAAGCGGCCGTTGCCTTGTCCGTTGAAGTGGAAGCCTTCGCCATGGGGTGGGGTGTTGGTGGGTCGGGGGCGGGAAAAAACACATGAAGGTACATGGCCGCCCGCATGTGGCCATGCTGTGGCCGGAAGAAGTTTGCACCGTGGAAGGACCTGCGCCCAAGGCCCCGTGAAATGCCGCGTCCGCCGGCAATGGCGGCTCAGCGATCTTCCTCGCCGATGGGGGCTTTGCCCACAAACCGCCCCTGGTCGTACACCTCGATCCGGTACAGGAGGCCGTTGCGGTCGTACTTGTACACCTTGCCTTCCCACAGGCGCCCTTTGCGGTACAGGCCTTGTTGCGCCAGGCGATGCTGGCCGTCGTACAGCGTGTTCCAGCCTTCTGCGCGGAAGTCGGCGGCATTGGGCTGCTCTTCGGCACGTTTCGCCGGGGCCGGCGTGGCTTCGGCAGGCACCGGGGCGGTGGCCACCGGCCCCGTGGGCTTGAAGGTCCGCAAGGACTTCCCGTCCGCCTCACCCGCATGGAACTCCACTTGCTCCTGCAGGTCGCCATTGGGGTAGTAGCGCTTCAGGGTGCCTTCCTCCTTGCCGTCCACGATGCCCACTTCCACCTGCAAGCGTCCGTTCTCATGGTAGTATTTCTGCTGGCCGTTTCGCGTGCCATGGGCATCGAAGATGAACTCCTGCATGAGGTGGCCGTTGGCGTACCACCGCTTGAAGGTGCCCGTGTTCCGGTCCAGGTCCCAACTGCCCTGTTCCTCGGGCCGGCCATCGGGATAGAACGTGGCATAGGCCCCCTTGGCCAGGCCTTTCACGTAGTTCACCTCGCTGCGGGGCTTGCCGTTGGGCCAGTAGCGCTTCCAGGTGCCGGTGCGCCGGCTGTCCACATAGCGCCCTTCTTCATACATGATGCCCGCCCGGTAGTCCGGCTTGCCGGGCACGGGTCCGGCGATCTGCCACCAGCCCTGCTTTCGGCCCAGGTCGTCCAGCCGGTTGAGCGTATCGGTGGCGGCGGGTCCGGATTGGGCCGCAACCGCATGCAGGGCCAAGGCCCATGTACAAGCCAGCAAGGTGAGCCGGACCGGGGAAAAAATGCGCATGAAGGCAGATCAAGGTTCGCCCCGGCGAAACGAAAGAGCCCTCGTACGGGTTACGCCTACACCGGCGTTCCTGCTTGCAGCAAGGGTTTCAAGTGGCTGATCATGTCGGCCACCATGGCCTTGAGGTCAAACTCCGGCTTCCAGGCCCAATCGGTGCGCGCGGCGCTGTCGTCGATGCTGTTCGGCCAGGAATCGGCATAGGCTTGGCGCACGTCTGGAGCGTAGGCCATTTGGAACCCGGGGATGTGTTTGGCCACTTCGGCGGCGATCTGCTCAGGGGAGAAGCTGAGGCCGGCCAGGTTGTAGCTGGTGCGCTCCTTGATGTGCGCGGCAGGCGCTTCCATCAGCTCGATGGTGGCGCGGATGGCATCGGGCATGTACATCATGGGCAGCATGCTCCCGGGGCCGAGGAAGCTTGTATAGGCCCCGTGCTTGATCGCCTCGTGGAAGATGTGTACCGCATAGTCCGTTGTGCCCCCGCCGGGCGCGCTCTTCCAGCCGATGAGGCCCGGGTAGCGGATGCTGCGCACGTCCACGCCGTAGCGGTGGTGGTAGTAATTGCACCAGCCCTCGCCGGCCAACTTGCTGATGCCGTATACGGTGCTGGGTTCCGTGACGGTATGCTGGGGCGTGGCATCCTTGGGGGTGGTGGGGCCGAAGGCCGCGATGCTGCTGGGCCAATAGACCTTCTCCAGCCTGCCCTCACGCGCCAGTTCCAAAATGATCAGCAGGCTCTCCATGTTCAGTTTCCAGGCAAAGGCCGGGTCCTTCTCCGCCGTGGCGCTCAACAGGGCGGCCAGCAGATACACTTCGGTGATGCCGTGCTTGTCCAAGATGCGTTCGATGCCGTGGCGGTCCATGGCGTTCACCATCGCGAAGGGGCCGTCCTGCTTCACCTGGGGTTCTTTGATGTCGCCGGCCACCACGCTCTCCGTGCCGAACCGGGCGCGGAGGCCCTCAACGAGCTCGGTACCAATTTGGCCACTGGAACCGATGACAAGGATCTTTTTAGGCATGCTCATGGTCGCCCTGGAAATAATGGACGGGGCTTGGGGCCAAAGCTATTGTTGGCAGGGCCACCCGTGGCACAGTGTAAATTCGCACCCATGCATCCGCACCGCCTGCGCAACCTCCTGCACCCGGAATTGCTCCGTAGCCGATCGGAACAGGAAGCTCGGCCGCGCACCACGCTCAGTTTCTACCGGTACGCCCTGCTCAGCGACGTGGAGGCCCTGCGCCATGAGCTGTACATCGAATGGAGGGACCTGGGCGTGCTGGGCCGGACCTACTTGGCCACGGAAGGCATCAATGCCCAGATCAGCCTGCCCAAGGAAAACCTGGGCCGCTTCCGCGCCGCGTTGGACGCCCGGCCTGAATTCCATGATGTGCCGTGGAAGATCGCCGTGGAGGACGATGGCAAGAGCTTTCTGAAGCTCACCATCAAGGTGAAGAAGAAGATCGTGGCCGACGGCCTGGCCGACAATGCCTTTGACGTGGCGGCCGTGGGTGCGCACCTGGATGCGGAAACCTTCAACCGGAAAATGGAGGAAGGCGCCTTGGTGATCGACATGCGCAACAACTACGAGTGCGCCATCGGGCATTTCGAAGGGGCCTACCTGCCCAAGGCCGGCACCTTCCGCGGGGCGATCGAGGAGGTGGTGGAAATGCTGAACGTTCAGCCCATGCACAACCCGGATCAGGGCGCTTGTACCGTCGACCCACCGGGTCGGCAAACAGACGCGCCCGAGATCCTCCTCTACTGCACCGGCGGCATACGCTGCGAAAAGGCCAGCGCCTTCCTCAAGCACCACGGATACACCAAGGTGGGCCAGCTGCACGGCGGCATCATCGACTATGCGCGGCAGATCAAGGCGCTAGGGCTGCCCAGCAAATACAGGGGCCGGAACTTCGTGTTCGATGAACGCTTGGCGGAACGCATCACCGATCACGTGGTGGGCACCTGCATGCAATGCGGCACACCCTGCGACCGCATCACCAACTGCCACGAGGCCACCTGCAACATGCTGCTGGTGCAATGCGAAGCCTGCGCGCAGAAGTACGCCGACTGCTGCTCACCCTCCTGCCGCGAGATCCACCTGTTGCCCCTCGAAGCCCAACGCGCATGGCGCAAAGGCCGCAGCACGCGCAGCACCAAGACCAAGGCCATCACCGATCCGGATGGATTGAAACAGCGCATTGCAGCCGAAGAAGCCCTGCTTGCCGCAAAAGGAACCCTGCACCCCGCACTCCGCTCCCGCCCGGCCGACCAGGCAACAACAAGCTGACCACAGACCACACTACCTCCCCTGCCATGCCCATCTACCACACCCTCGGCAACATCCCGCACAAACGCCACACCGTCTTCAACAAACCCGGTGGCGGCTACTACTACGAACAGCTCTTCGGCACCGAGGGCTTCAGCGGAATGAGCTCGCTGCTCTACCACACCCACCGGCCCACCCAGGTGAAGAAGCTGGTCAGCGACCGCGACATCGCCCCGAAGATCGCCATCGCCAAGAACATGCGCGCACTGCGCCTGAAAGGCTTCGACGTGAAACCCGAGGCCGACCACATCGCCGCCCGGAAGACCATCCTGGTGAACAACGACTGCGCCGTGATCCTGGCGGCGCCAACCGCCAAAAAGGTGGACTACTTCTACAAGAACACCGACTGCGACGAGATGATCTTCATCCACAAGGGCACCGGCCGCCTGCGCAGCACCTTCGGCACCCTGGACTTCAAGTACGGCGACTACCTGCTGGTCCCGCGCGGCATCATCTTCACCTTGGAATTCGACACGGCCGACAACCGCCTGCTCATCGTGGAAAGCCGGCACCCCATGTACACGCCCAACCGGTACCGCAACGAGTTCGGGCAATTGCTGGAGCACAGCCCCTTCTGTGAGCGCGACATACGCCGTCCGCACGGGCTGGAAACACATGATGAGAAAGGCGACTTCCGCATGTTCGTGAAGAAGCAGGACGTGCTGCACGAAATGATCTACGCCACCCATCCCTTCGACGTGGTGGGCTGGGACGGCTACAACTATCCGTACGCATTCAGCATCCACGACTTCGAGCCCATCACCGGGCGCGTGCACCTTCCGCCACCGATCCACCAGACCTTCCAGACCAGCGCCATGGTGATCTGCAGCTTCTGCCCCCGCCTGTACGACTACCACCCGCAAGCCATCCCCGCCCCGTACAACCACAGCAACATCGACAGCGATGAGCTTTTGTACTACGTGGCCGGTGACTTCATGAGCCGCAACGACATCGGGGAGGGCAACCTCACCCTGCACCCCGCGGGCATCGTACACGGCCCGCAGCCAGGCGCCATGGAACGCAGCATCGGCAAGAAGGAGACCAACGAACTGGCCGTGATGGTCGACACCTTCAAGCCGCTGCAAGTGACCGAGGAAGCGCTGAAGATCGACGACGGGAAGTACTGGGAGAGCTGGTTGGAGTGACCGGCACGGTGGGTGTGGCGAACAACCCGCCCACCGTATCCACCCCGAAGCGCGATGCCTGCTTGATACCCGGGAAAAGGCCGACCTTTGCAGCCTACACCCGCAATACCTCCCGCCGCCATGCCCATTGAAAGCACCACCCCCCAGCTCGAGAAAATCGTTCCCGAAGCACAGGACTTCCTCCCCCTGCTCGGCACGGACTACGTGGAATTCTACGTGGGCAACGCCAAGCAGGCTGCCCACTTCTACAAGACCGCCTTCGGCTTCCAGAGCTTGGCCTACGCGGGCTTGGAAACGGGCGTGAAGGACCGCACCAGCTACGTGCTCGTGCAGGACAAGATCCGCCTGGTGCTTACCACGCCCCTCACGCAGGACCACCAGATCAACGACCATCTGCGCAAGCATGGCGATGGCGTGAAGGTGATCGCCCTGTGGGTGGACGATGCCCGGAAGGCTTTCGCGGAAACCACCAAGCGCGGTGCGGTACCCTACTTCGAGCCGCGCGTAGAGAAGGATGCTGACGGCGAAGTGGTGAAAAGCGGCATCAAACTGTACGGTGATACCGTTCACATCTTCGTGGAGCGGAAGAACTACCACGGCACGTTCCTGCCGGGCTTCAAACCCTGGAAGAGCACTTACAATCCACCCCCTACCGGCCTGAAGTACATCGACCACATGGTGGCCAACGTGGGCTGGAACGAGATGAACCCCTGGGTGAAGTTCTACGAGGAGGTGATGGGCTTCGCCAACGTGCTCGGCTTCGATGACAAGGACATCAGCACCGAGTACAGCGCCTTGATGAGCAAGGTGATGAGCAATGGCAACGGCCGCATCAAGTTCCCGATCAACGAGCCGGCCGAGGGCAAGAAGAAGAGCCAGGTGGAGGAATACCTGGACTTCTATAACGGCCCGGGCGTGCAGCACATCGCCGTGGCCACGGACAACATCGTGAAGACGGTGCGCGACCTGATGAGCCGCGGCGTGGAGTTTTTGAAGGTGCCATCAAGCTACTACGAGGGTCTGTTGGACCGCGTGGGCCCCATCGATGAGGACCTCGGCCCCTTGAGCGAGCTGGGCATCCTCGTGGATCGCGACGACGAGGGTTACCTGCTGCAGCTCTTCACCAAACCGGTGGAGGACCGCCCCACGCTCTTCTTCGAGATCATCCAGCGCAAGGGCGCCAAGAGCTTCGGCAAGGGCAACTTCAAGGCGCTGTTCGAGGCCATTGAGCGGGAGCAGGAGAGCCGGGGGACGTTGTAGGTCCTCCAAAGTACCCTTGTATATTGGAAGTCCGACTTCAGATATACAAGGCATGCGTCACCTTCAAAGACTAGCCGAGAAGCGATTCCAACAGCTGCTGAAGTCCTTACCGGCGGTGCTGGTGGTAGTGCCAAGGCAGTGCGGTAAGAGCACATTGACCCGTTATGCCCTGCCTGAACTGGAACGCTTGGACCTGGAGCGTCCGTCGGATGTGGCGCTGCTGAACGCCGACTTGGAAGGCCTCTTTGCCGAGAGACCCGAAGAAGTGGACGTCGATGATGCCCAACGCTTGCCGGAACTGGCGTTCAAGTCCATGGCAATGGGCGCATTACGCGGTACGCTCCATCTATCCCTGCTCAAATTCCCTGATCTCATCCAACAAGCGCTGGGCTTTCTGCAGGCTGTTGCCGATCACGCTGCTCTCCATGGCTTTGGCCAATCGCGGGCGCTTCGGGCTTCTTGACCAATGGTGGAACCACCAGGTGGCAAGTAATCCGGCGATACCGAGCAGGGTGCCCGGCAAGTAGAACAAAGCGGTAAGGCCGGTCTGCACGGCGCCAAGCCAACCGAAGATCACCGTGGTGGCCGGCATCCAGAACAACCACCAGGACAAGCCGGTTACCGTGCCGTTGATGATGTAGGTGCGCCGCAGGGTCGCCATTCGCTTCTGCACGGCCACCAAGGGCTGCGTGGGATCGATGCGGCCTACCTTGCCCAAGGTGATGCCGGCCAGCATGATGCACGCCACCCCGTAGGCATGGACTATGATGCCCATGGTGAAGAGGAGCGGGTGTTCCAGGTGCAGGCTCCAATAAGGGACCGCAAGCACGACCCAGAACAGGCCGAACAGCATTTGGAGGACCTGCCCCAAAAACAAGGGGCGCAAGCTTGCGCGCATGCGGCCGAGCTTGCGCTCACGGGCCAGTTCCAGGTCGATGGCATTGCGTTGTTGGAGGCGGCGGTCAAGGGTTTGCCAGGCGGCCTTCAGTTCGTCGAGTTCCATGGTGTTTTCCATTTGATCAGAGCGTGGGGAGGAGTTGGAGCGAAATGCGGATGCGTTGCTTGAGCCTGTTGACCTTGGTGCCCACGTTGGTTTCGGAAATGCCGATGATCTCGGCGATCTCGCGGTAGCTGTGATCCTCCAGGTAGAGCAGCAGCAACGCACGGTCCAGATCGTTTTGGGCCGCGATGAAACGGTGCAGGGCATGGATGCGCGTTTCGAGCTCCAGGTCCTGTGTGCCGGCTTCCCCGATGTCGTGCCGCTCCTCGTCCAAGGGCACGGTATGCCGTTGCCGCCTTACGGTGCTGCGTACATACGAAATGGCCACGTTGAGCGCCACGCGGTACATCCACGTGGTAAAGGGACGGTCGGCATCATACCGCGAAAAGCTGCGCCAGAGCTGGGCGAGGATTTCCTGTGCCAGGTCGTTGCGGTCCGCCCTATCGAAGCAATAGGTGGCCGTGACCTTATGCACGATGCCGCGATGCTGTTGGACCAGTTCCCTGAATCGTTCCTGACGTGCTTCATCCTTGACCATTCCGGCAGCTTGTTTCGTTCCGGGCCATGCCGGACGGGATATGGTTCGCCGCTACCCCCGAAAGATCACACGTGCCGGAAAAAACATGGCCCATGCGCGTAGGGGGCCCGCGACCATCCGGCGCCAGGGGGCGAAGTGCTTCGCCAAGGGCAAGTTCAAGGCGCCCTTCGGGGCGACTGGGCGGGAGCAGGACCAGAGCGGGGAACGCTGTGTGCGTGGATCAATTTGATGACGGGCCCAGCAGGTTCCCCTGCAGGTCGCCCTCAGGCTGTTTTCGCCGCCATCGGATGCCCCAACCAAAGGATCGCGAAGGCCAGCACCACCACCCAGCATTCACCCAGAAAGGCCTTCCAGTCGTGGAGGAAAACGAACTGGACCAGCAGGAACATCACCACACCGAGGTTCAGCCAACTGCCCCAAACGAAGGTCTTGGGCAAGAACATCATCAGGCAACCGATGAGGGCGATCACGCCCAACAATTGCCGCAGGATGGGCGCGGTGCCGAAAGGCTCGAAGAAGGCCACCATGGCGCTGCTGTTCGTGCGCATGCCCCAACCGGCGCGCAGGCTCATCCACGCCATGAAGAGGATCAGTGCGCCACTTAGAATGCGGAATGCGATGTTCATTTCCATGTGGTTGAAGGGTTGATCAGTTCGGACCATCTACGGAAAATGCCATGGCATACAACGGACCGTTGCCGTAGCGCGAAGGCCGTTCCCCCAAAACAGATGCGTCATCGAAGCCGGCCTTGGCGAACAATGTCACAGCGTTCTTCCATGACAGGGGGAACGGCACCCACGGCACCAAGGGCCTTTCCGTGTCGTATTCCACGAGCAATACGGTTCTGGCCACTTCAGCGATGCGGGCCAGCAGCGTTTCCTTGTCTTCCACGAAGTGCAGCACATTGGCCAGCAGCACGCCATCCACTGGGCCGGGCAACGG
>JAGPDT010000042.1:12846-19054 GCA_018057455.1 Flavobacteriales bacterium
CCACCTCCCCCGCTTTCCGCAGGTGCCCCTTTCTGGCCTTGCGTATGCGGCATGTCACCACCTTGTACTCGGGGCAAAGGGCCTCGCTGCAGTGTACGTCGCTGGTGATCAGGTTGAGCATGACTTCGGGGAAGTGGAAGGTGCTGCTGAGGATGCCGGGCTTCACCTCGTCGGTGACGCGCGCCTTGATGTCCACCTTGCCACGCGGGCTTTCCACGCACACCAGGTCGCCTTCGGCAATGCCGTTCTGTTGCGCGTCGGCGGGGTTGATCAACAGGACATCCTCGGTGAGGATCTCGCCGTTGCCGGTGCGGCGTGTCATGGTGCCGCTGTTGTAGTGCTCCAGCTCGCGGTTGGTGGTGATGATGTAGGGGAATTCCTTGCCGTTGTCGCGCACTTCGGGGCTTTCCACCCACGGCTTGAAGATGAAGCGGCCCGGCCCGCGTTTGAATGTGTCGGTGTGCAGGATCTTGGTGTCGGTGCCGTCGGGCTTCACCGGCCATTGCTTGCCGTTCTCGCCCAGCTCCTCCCACTTCACCCCGGCGAAGAAGGGCACGATGCGGCTGATCTCCTCCAACACCCAGTCGGGATGGTATTCGGTCTTGGCGTTGCCGCTGCGGGTACCGGTGCGCTTGGCATAGCGTTCCATCACGTCGCAGATGATCTGGCCGTCGGCCTTGGTGCCTTCCAGCGGCTCCACCACCTGGTTCACGCGTTGGATGCGGCGCTCGCCATTGGTGAAGGTTCCGTTCTTCTCCAGGAAGCTGGCAGCCGGCAGGACCACGTCGGCGTACCGGGCGGTCTCGGTCATGAAGATCTCCTGCACCACCAGCAGGTCCAGGCTTTCCATGGCCTTGATCACCTTGGTGGTGTTGGGGTCGGTCTGCACCACGTCCTCGCCGATGAGCCACAGGGCTTTCAACTGGCCGTCGATGGCGGCGTTGAACATCTCGGGGATCTTCCAGCCGATGCGCTCGGGCATGGGCACGCCGTAGTGGGCTTCGTACTGCTTGTTCACCGCGCTGCTGGTAAGGTCCAGGTAACCGGCGCCTTGGTGCGGTTGTGCGCCCATGTCGGCGGCGCCCTGCACGTTGTTCTGTCCGCGCAGGGGGTTCACGCCCACGCCGCGGCGGCCGATGTTGCCGGTCATCATGGCGAGGTCGGCGATCTGCATCACGGCGAAGGTGCCTTGGTAATGTTCGGTGACGCCCAGGCCGTGGAAGCTCATGGCCGCAGGGGCCTTGGCATAGGCGATGGCGGCCTGGCGAACCAGTTCGCGGTCCACGCCGGTCTCGCGCTCCATGGCGGCGATGTCCACGGCCAGGATCTCCTTGCGGAAGTCGGCCCAGCCTTCGGTGCGCTTGTCCACGAATTCCTGTTTCACCAGGCCCTCGCTCACGATGTAGTACATCATCATGTTCAGCAGGGCCACGTTGGTGCCGGGCTTCAGCTGCAGGTGGTGGTGTGCGTAGCGGGCCAGTTCGGTGCGGCGCGGGTCCACCACGATCAGGGTCTTGCCCTTCATCACGTGCTGCTTGATCTTGGCGCCGGTGACGGGGTGTGCGTCGCTGGGGTTGGCGCCGATCACCAGGATGGCGTGGGTGTCGGCCAGGTCGTCGATGCTGTTGGTGGCGGCGCCGGTGCCGAAGGTTTCCTGCATGCCCAGGGCGGTGGGGCTGTGGCACACGCGCGCGCAGCAGTCGATGTTGTTGGTGCCCACCAGCGCGCGCATGAATTTCTGCATGAGGTAATTCTCCTCATTGGGGCAGCGGGCGCTGCTGATGCCGGCGATGGCGTCGGGGCCATGCGTGCCGCGGATGGCGATGAGCCGGTCCAGCATGTGGTCGTAGGCCTCGTCCCAGGAGGCGGGCACCAGTTCGCCGTTCTTGCGGATGAGCGGGGTGCGCAGGCGGTCCGGGTGGTTGTAGAACTTGAAGGCGTAGCGGCCCTTGAGGCAAGTGTGGCCCTGGTTGGCCTGGGCATCGTAGGGCGAGGTGATGGCTGCCACGGTGCCGTCCTTCACCTTCACGTCCAGGTTGCAGCCCACGCCGCAGTAGGTGCACACGGTACGCACCACCTCATCGGCCTTGGTCTCCTTGCTGCGGAACACGTCGGTGATGGCGCTGGTGGGGCAGGCCTGCGCGCAGGCGCCGCAGCTCACGCAGTCGCTGTCGAAGAAGCTTTCGTTGGTGCCCTTCACGATGTGGTTGGAAAACCCGCGGCCGGCCATGGTGAGCACCATTTCGCCCTGCACTTCGTCGCAGGCGCGCACGCAGCGGTAGCAGCCGATGCAGGCGCTGAGGTCGCTCACCATGTACGGGTGGCTGGTGTCCACCGGGGTGTCCTGGTGGGTCCAGCCCTTGGGGTAGCGCACGCCGTCCATGTTGAAACCGATGCGCTGCACCACGTTGTACAGCTCGTTCTTGCCGTGGTCCTCGGTCTTCAGGCGTTCGGTGTCGTAGTCGGTGAGCACCAGTTCCACGATGTTCTTGCGCAGCCGCTCCATGCGCGGGCTGTTGATGGTGATGTACATGCCGTTGCCGATGGGCGAGTGGCAGCTGGCCATCACTTTGGCGGGGCCGTCTTCCTTGAGGGCCACTTCCACCGAGCACACGCGGCAGCTGCCGAAGGGCTCCAGGTTGGGCGCATCGCAGAGCGTGGGCACGGGATCGGGGCCTTTGTGCCGGCGCAGGAAGGCAAGCATGGTCTCGCCCTGGATGATCGGGTAGGCCGTGCCGTCGATGTAGGCCATGGCGGCATCGGTGGCGGACTTGTTGGCGCTGGACGGTGCGGTGGCGGTGCGCCCTGCGGGCGGGTTGTGCGATCCGTGCTTGGCTTGCGGCGTGTTCATGGCGAAGGCGATCCGTACGAAGTTACGACCAGTGTGCGGGGAAGTTGCGGTGTAGGCAGGCGTGGCCGGTGCCTGCAGGCAGGGTCCGGTCAATCGGCGTTCTTGAAGTTGGCCTTCAGTTCGTCGCCGAAGTATTGCAGCGCATTCTTCACGCCCAGCGGCAGGCCGCCGCCCAAGGCGCAGAGGCTGCCGATCTCCATGGTCTCCAGCAGGTCGTCGAAGAGCTTGCGGTCGATGGGCTTGTTGTCGTCGGCGCCTTCCAGCAGTTCCTTGCCGCGCACCGAGCCGATGCGGCAGGGGAAGCACTTGCCGCAACTTTCCAGGGAAGCGAACTCGAAGAGGTGCTTGAGGTACTTCACCATGGGGAAGCCGGCCGGAATGGAGAGGATGCTCGCATGGCCCAGCAGGAAGCCTTGCTGCTGGAAGGATTCGAAGTCGATGGAGAGCGCCTTGACCTTGTCCAGGGGCACGATGCCGCCGAGCGGGCCGCCGATGTGCAGGGCCTTGGTGGGGCGTGCAAAGCCTTGGCCGAGCTCATCGATCACCCGGGCCAGCGGGGTGCCGCATTCCACCTCGTAGAGACCGGGCCGCTTGAAGCCGCTGTCCAGGCACACCAATTTGCTGCCGTTGCTCTTTTCGCTGCCCAGCTTGGCGAAGGCCGCGCCGCCATGCAGCACCACCCAGGGCACGCAGGCCAGGGTCTCCACGTTGTTCACCACGGTGGGCCGGTTGAAGAGGCCTTGCTGCGCGGGGTACGGCGGACGTGTGCGCACCTCGCCGCGTTTGCCCTCGATGCTGTTGAGCAGCGCGGTTTCCTCGCCGCACACGTAGGCACCGGCGGCTTTGATCACACGGAAGCGGTAGTTGAAGCCGCTGCCCTTGATGTCCGCCCCGGTCCAGCCGTGCTGCTCCAGTTCGCCGATGGCCTGCTTCACGGCGGCCACGGCCTCGGGGTACTCGGCACGGATGTAGAGCACGCCGGTGTCGGCGCCCGTGCAATACCCGGCGATCATCATGCCCAGCAGCACCAGGTGCGGGCGCTGTTCCAGCAGGTAGCGGTCGCTGAACGCGGCGGGGTCGCCCTCGTCGGCGTTGCACACGATGTACTTCCGCGGGGTGCCGTTGCCGGTGAGGTCTTCCGCGTTGCGGCAGGCCTCCAGCTTGAAGCCCATGGGGAAGCCCGCACCGCCACGGCCGCGGATGCCGGCCAGCTTGATCTCGTTGAGCACGTCCGCGCTGTCGCTCTTCAGCACCCGCTCCCACAGCGCGTAGAACGCGGGCAACGGTGGCATGGGCGCGGTGAGCACGGGCTGCGCCATGGAGGTGCCCACGTGGTGATGGCCGCCGGCATCCACGCCCACGTTCTTCCCAGCTTCCACCTTCTTCACCAGCTCCCCCACTTTTTCAAGGGCACCGCCGCTGTAGTTGAGCCCGCCCACGTTGAAGGTGCTGTTCTCGTGGCAGCGGCCCATGCAGCACATGTGGCCGATCTCTTCCTCCTTGTAGTGCTTGCGCAGCTCGTGGTGCACGCGGTCCTGCGTGCCGGCCACCAGGCAGGCGCTGCCGTTGCACACATAGGCCTTTTTACCGGTGTTCTCCTTGCGCAGGAAATCGTAGAACGAAGCGGTGCCGTAGGTCACGGCTTCGCCCACGAGGAACTTGCGGGCCACGGCGGTGAGCTGGCCGTCGGCGGGCGATCCGCCGCCTTGCTCGGCCGCGCGCTGCAGGTTGTCCCACAGGGCGTCGTCCAGTTCCTTGCCGTCGCGGCCGGAGAGGGAGGTGATGTTCTTTGACATGAGCCACCAAAGTAAGGCTTCCGGGGCAAGCCCCTTGCTGGCCCGGTGAGAAAGATCCGAACTCAGGTCAACGCCGCTATGGAGGTCCGGGAAGTGATGGGAACCGCTTCCTCGTTCGTTCTCATCTCCTCCATTGCTTGGGACCCTGCCTCGTTGGTCAACCGTTCCGTGCCCGCAACCTCCGCTTCTCCCCCCCCCCCCGAAAGGAGGAAGGGGCCACCCTTCAGGCGGCCCCTTCCCAGTACTGCCAGGGCAGCTTAGCGCACCATGAAGCGCTGCTCGGACCGTCCCGCTTCGCCGGTCAGGCGGAGCAAGTACGTGCCTGCAGCCAACTGGCCGGCCAATCGCAGTGTGTTGTGCCCTTTGGCCATCATGTTCATCGTGCCGGCGTGCACCAAGCGACCGGTCATGTCCAGCACGGCCACTTGTACTTGGCCTTGAACCGGGCCGGAACTGATGATGATGTCACCATTGCCCGGATTGGGGTAGATGCTCCAATTGGCTGATGCCACCGCATTCAGGCCGGTAGGCAGCTGCACGTTCACCAGGTAGTCCTCGGCTTGGCCATAGTCATAGCTGCCGCACGGATCAGCGGGATAGGCCACGGTACCGGAGTAGTCCTTGACGATGCGCATGCGCGACACACCTTCCAAGGCCGTGCTGGGAACGGCGATGTCCCCACTGACGGTGGTCTCACAGGCGCTGTTGGTGATCACCCCAACTTGGTAGCTGGCCTCGAAGATGCTGTCCTGGTCCCAATCGAAGAAGGCCGTGACGTAGTTGTTGAAATTGCCGTCCGACATGCCCGTTACGCTCAGGCTGTAGGTGTTGCCGGCCACCACTTCGGCAGGGGGCAGGGCGGTGAAGTCCTCGAGGATGTCGCCGCAGTTCACCGTGGCACAGCTGGGGTTGTCGATGCCCGCGAACAGCACCGAGCAGATCGGCTCCATGTTCTGTGAAATGCTGAACAGGTCCGTGCAATATGGTTCCGGAGGGGTGCATGCCGCGGCGGACACATCAATGGTGTACGGGCCGTTGGCACTCTCGGGCTCCAGCTGCACCGGCAGGTAGTAGGTGCCGGCCGGCAGGTTGTCGTAGTTGAGAATCACGTTGCCGTCTGCGCAGTCGAATGCATAGGACGTTGCCAGGGTATACGTACCGGCCGGGCACTCCGTGGATAAAAAGATCCACACCGACCCGAAGACCGGGTCGGTACCGCAATAGCTGATGGTCACGTTGGCGCATTCAGTGGTGGTGAAGGCGTGCCACACCGTGGGACCCGCCCCCTCCAATTCCGACCCCGGAACGAAATCGCCGGCCTCCGTGGCCCCGACGGTGGTTCCCGTGAAGGTCAGCGAAGCACCCACGGCCAAGGCCTCGGGGGGCACACCGGAACACAGGTCATTCACCAGGCCCGTGCCGCCTTCGACGGTGACGTTCACCAGGTAGTCCTCGGCTTGGCCATAGTCATAGCTGCCGCACGGATCAGCGGGATAGGCCACGGTACCGGAGTAGTCCTTGACGATGCGCATGCGCGACACACCTTCCAAGGCCGTGCTGG
>JAGPDT010000042.1:19154-27826 GCA_018057455.1 Flavobacteriales bacterium
ACGTTCACCAGGTAGTCCTCGGCTTGGCCATAGTCATAGCTGCCGCACGGATCAGCGGGATAGGCCACGGTACCGGAGTAGTCCTTGACGATGCGCATGCGCGACACACCTTCCAAGGCCGTGCTGGGAACGGCGATGTCCCCACTGACGGTGGTCTCACAGGCGCTGTTGGTGATCACCCCAACTTGGTAGCTGGCCTCGAAGATGCTGTCCTGGTCCCAATCGAAGAAGGCCGTGACGTAGTTGTTGAAATTGCCGTCCGACATGCCCGTTACGCTCAGGCTGTAGGTGTTGCCGGCCACCACTTCGGCAGGGGGCAGGGCGGTGAAGTCCTCGAGGATGTCGCCGCAGTTCACCGTGGCACAGCTGGGGTTGTCGATGCCCGCGAACAGCACCGAGCAGATCGGCTCCATGTTCTGTGAAATGCTGAACAGGTCCGTGCAATATGGTTCCGGAGGGGTGCATGCCGCGGCGGACACATCAATGGTGTACGGGCCGTTGGCACTCTCGGGCTCCAGCTGCACCGGCAGGTAGTAGGTGCCGGCCGGCAGGTTGTCGTAGTTGAGAATCACGTTGCCGTCTGCGCAGTCGAATGCATAGGACGTTGCCAGGGTATACGTACCGGCCGGGCACTCCGTGGATAAAAAGATCCACACCGACCCGAAGACCGGGTCGGTACCGCAATAGCTGATGGTCACGTTGGCGCATTCAGTGGTGGTGAAGGCGTGCCACACCGTGGGACCCGCCCCCTCCAATTCCGACCCCGGAACGAAATCGCCGGCCTCCGTGGCCCCGACGGTGGTTCCCGTGAAGGTCAGCGAAGCACCCACGGCCAACGACCCCGGGGGTTCGCTGGAACATAGGTCATTGCCCGGGGCGCCCCCACCGCGCAAGTCGGCTTCAGGGCCACGGGCCGTGATCTTGCCGGAGTGCGCGTGCGCGACCGCAGAGCGCGCCTGCAGGCGTTGGTGGTCCGGTACCCGGGCCTGGAATTCTTGAGCGATGGTTTGTGCACCCAATGGCATGGCAGCCGCCAATGCCAATGCGGTCAGGACGGAGGATTGTTTTCTCATGAGGATGGTTTGGCAGTGGTTTCAGGCAAGATGTGCATTTCATTCCATTCGGCCAAATCCCAGTAGCACAGGAGGCATGGAACGAACCACTCCAAGCCTACCTTCGCAGCCATGCGCACAATCCTCGCCCTGGCCATTGTGGCGGGCCTGTTCCTGGTCCTTCCGGCCTGCACCCCGGAAGACCAGGACGATATGGGCTACCAGCCTGCGGGCATCACCTTCCGTACGGACTCCGGCTACACCTTCCAGAACGATACGGTTACCGTGGGTGACACCCTCCGCATCGGCGCCATGGTGGCCGAAGGCTCGCAAAGCCTAGACATCGTTTACGTGGAAATGCGCGTGGACGGCGGCAATTGGTCGCGCACGGACACCTTTCCCTTCACACAGAACCCCATGGCCGTGGACTTCCAGGCCATCATGGGGGCTGCACCACGCATCGAGGACTGGAGCGTGCTGGCCGTGGAGCAGAATGGTGATGCCACCCGGCGGAGCCTCACCTTCACCGTGCAATAGGAGCACCGCCAGCGGTACTTTCGCGCCGGCCTTCCAGGGCCGCTATCCCCTTGTCAATGTACCGTACCCACACCTGCGGCGAGCTCCGCCTAACCGATGCCGGAAAAACCGTGACCCTTGCCGGATGGGTCCAGCGCAGCCGCGCCATGGGCGGCCTCACCTTCGTGGACCTGCGCGACCGCTACGGCATCACCCAGCTCAGCTTCAACGCCGAGCGCGACAAGGCCCTGTGCGACCAGGCCAACGACCTGGGCCGCGAGTACGTGGTGGAAGCCACCGGCACCGTGAAGGAGCGCGAGAGCAAGAACAAGCACATCGCCACCGGTGAAGTTGAGCTGGTCGTCACGGAATTGAAAGTGCTGAACGCTGCCAAAACACCGCCCTTCACCATTGAGGAAGAGACCGACGGGGGCGATGACCTGCGCATGAAGTACCGCTACCTGGACCTGCGCCGGGCCAACGTGCGCAAGAACTTCGAGCTCCGCCACCGCATGGCCATCGAAACGCGCAACTACCTCAGCGCACAGCACTTTTTGGAAGTGGAAACGCCCGTGCTGATCAAGAGCACGCCCGAAGGCGCCCGCGATTTCGTGGTGCCCAGCCGCATGCACCAAGGCGAATTCTACGCGCTGCCGCAAAGTCCGCAGACCTTCAAGCAACTGCTGATGGTGGCCGGCATGGACCGCTATTTCCAGATCGTGAAATGCTTCCGCGACGAGGACCTGCGCGCCGACCGCCAGCCGGAGTTCACCCAGATCGATTGCGAGATGGCCTTCGTGGAGCAGGAGGACATTTTGAACATGTTCGAAGGCTTGGCCAAGCACCTCTTCAAAACCATCCTCGGCAAGGAATTCAACGCACGGTTCCAGCGGATGAGCTTCGACGAGGCCATGCGCAACTACGGTTGCGACAAGCCGGATTTGCGCTTCGGAATGATCTTCAACGAACTGAACGACCTCGCCCAAAACAAAGGCTTCAAGGTCTTCGACGAGGCTGAACTGGTGGTGGGCATCAACGCCGAAGGCTGCGCCGGATGGAGCCGCAAGCAGACCGATGCGCTGATCGACTACGTGAAACGCCCGCAGATCGGCGCCACGGGCATCGTGTTCCTGAAGTGGACGGAGGAAGGGCTGAAGAGCACCGTGGACAAATTCTTCACCCCGGACCAATTGCAGCAATGGGCCGGGCGCTGCGGCATGAAACAGGGCGACCTGCTCTGCATCATGGCGGGCAAGGCGGACAAGACGCGCAAGCAATTGAACGAACTGCGCCTGCACCTCGGCGACCTGTGCAACCTGCGCGATCCCGCCACCTTCAGTCCGTTGTGGGTGGTGGATTTCCCCTTGCTGGAACAGGACGAAGAGACCGGCAACTGGCACGCCATGCACCACCCCTTCACCGCGCCCAAGCCGGAAGATGCCCAAAAGCTCTTCGAGCAGCGCGACCTCGGCAGCGTGAAGGCCAATGCCTACGACCTGGTGATCAACGGCACGGAGATCGGCGGCGGCAGCATCCGCATCCACGACCGCGCCATGCAAGAGGCCATGTTCCGTGTGCTGGGCTTCACCGAAGCCGATGCCCGCGCCAAGTTCGGCTTCCTCATGGAGGCCTTCGAGTACGGCGCGCCCCCGCACGGCGGCGCGGCCTTCGGCTTCGACCGTTGGGTGGCGCTCTTCGGCGGCCGCAGCGACATCCGCGAGTTCATCGCCTTCCCCAAGAACAACGCCGGCAAGGATGTGATGATCGATGCGCCCAGCCCGATCGACGCGGTGCAGCTGAAGGAACTGGGGTTGGCGATCGGATGATCGGTCGATCAGATGATCAGATGATGAGGCCTCAGGTGCCACCCCGTTGATCTTCTGTTTTTCCAATCAGCCAGCCCAACGGCGCCAATGCTGACGCATACATCCACACTCCTGCCCAAGCAGCCTCAACGAACCTGCATCGTACGAGCGAACGTGCGGTGCGAGCTGTTGGAGTTGGCTTACCTTCGTTGACAGAACTGGTTAACATGACCGCTATTCAGATCAACGTGAGCCGCAACATGGACGGCGTTACATACAGTCTCCTGCCCAGTATCCGGAAGATGATCAAGAAAATGTTTCCATCATCCCAGCCGGCCAACAGGGTTTTCGTTGCCTATGATTTAAAGAACGGCCTTGAGAAGACCTACGTTGAACCCCTCCAACACATTTACCCTGCTCTCATCGGTGTATCAGACGTGGAATTGGGCAAAAAGCTCGATTCCGTTGAATTTGTGGACAGCGAAACAGGCAAAGTGCTGAAGAAAATGGACCTATGAGTCCTGCCTTCAATCAGTACTTGGGCAAGGCTGGCCACCTGCGGGCGATGTCCGACTTTCTGATCCGTGGATGGAATGTGGCTATCCCGGAGGTGGATGTAGGTGATGACATTTTCGTTGTAAAGGATGACCAAGGCCTGCTACGCCGGGTTCAAGTAAAGACGGCAACAGCGCGCACTACACAGAACGGACGAGCCTTTGCTGCGACCTATAGCCTTCGCAAGGACCAATTGATGAACCAAGGTGAGATCCTCATCCACTACGTGTTCATGGTTTGGAGGGAAGGAAGCAAGGCTTGGACCAGACCGATCATCATCCGGCAAGATCACCTTCTGGACCAAGTGACCACTAAAAAGCTGAGGCGCTTAAAAGCGGCCAAACTGACCATCAAGTTGATCTTTGGAAAGGCAGGTGAAGTCAAGTTTGCAAAGCAGTCCTGGCACAAGCATGTTGAGGATTTCAGAGACTTCCCGATAATAGACCATTAGGATCACCGTGTTATTGACAGCTTTACGGCCAAGCCTCAACCAACAAGTGCCATCCGTACCATCATGGACACCTGCTGGAATCAAGGAACTTCATCAGCCACCTGCTGATCTTCTGATCCAACATGTTCAACGTACTGGCCATTTGCGGCAGCACACGGGCGGCTTCCTCCAACCTGAACGTGATCCACGCCATTGCCCGGCTGGCGCATGACCGCTTCTCCGTGAAGCTATACAGTGGACTGGAACAGCTCCCGCAATTCAATCCCGATCGGGACAACGAAGAGGCTCCTGCGGAAGTGGCCGATCTCCGGAAGCAATTGCGCGCAGCGGACGGCGTGCTGATCTGCACCCCGGAATACGCGATCGGCGTTCCGGGGGCATTGAAGAACGCGATCGACTGGACGGTTTCCTCCATGGATTTCTCCAAGAAGCCGGTGGCGCTGGTCACCGCCTCGCTATCCGGGGAAAAAGCCCATCAATCCCTGTTGGGCACGCTGTTGATCATCGAATCCCGGATGACGCAGGACAGCCAGCTGCTGATCTCCGCAGTGCGCACCAAGGTGGGCAGCGATGCGACGATCATGGATGAAGCCACGCTCGAAGGTGTTCACAAGCTGATCCGGTCTTTGGAAGAAATGATGACCATTCCGGAGGGTGCGGCTCTTTCCGCACCGATCCTGTTGAACGCCGGGCTGGACGGCACAAAAGGTTGACCGGCAAACGGGCCAGGGCCATAGCTTGCACGAATGGATCCCAAATACACGATCATCACGGCTCATCATGCAGGTGCACATCTTCTACGCATTGACTTTGCTGATGGCGCGGAATATGTATACGACTTCGGCCCCTGGTTCGCCGATCCAAAACGCACGCCTTATGAAAAGCGTTACATCCCAATTGGATGGTTCACCCGCGTAAAAGTGCATGCGGGCTACCTCGAATGGGGTGACCTATTGATCGGAATGGCGGCAGAGGATATTCGTGAAGGGCATATTACGGGAATCGTGTCCTTGAAAAGTAGCCGGTAAATCAACGCCCAGGCTCGTAAAAGGCAACCGGCGCCCACCACCCTCACAACTCCCCGATCAATTTCTTGGCCTCCGCCAGCGTGTACGCCCCGTCCACCTTCAGTTTGTCGAATACCATGAAGTAGCGGAAGTCCGTGCCGCAGCGATCTTGCCATTGGCGGCCTAAACGGGCTTTGGCCTCGCTGTCGCTGTTGTCGCGGTCGTCACCCTTGGATTCCACCAGCAGGATCTTGCCTTTGTTGGTGCAGAGGATGAAGTCCGGGTAGTGGTTGTTCTTGAAGCCGTTCAAGGCAAAGCCCTTGCCCCGCGTAAGGTTCCGGTGCCACCAGGCCATGTTCGGCAGACTGGAGAGCTGGGTGATCACCTTGGCCTCGAACTCGCCCATGGCCCCTTCGGCTTCATAAAGTGATTTGGCAATGGGCGGTGCGGTTTCGCCGGGCAACAGGTGCTTGGGAAACGCCCATGCAGGTTGTGTACCGATGGTGCCCAGTTGCAGTTTGTTCTTGAACTGCTCCTCTGCGTGTTTGTCCGCCAAGCCGCGCACTTTATGCTTGATGAGCGCTGCATAACGGTGCCGGTTGTTGAGCGCATCGCTGATGCGGCCGCCGTCCCAATCGGCCATTACGCGCTTGATGTACGCTACCAGCAGCGGGTCGGCGATGGGCGGCACACCGCCCACCAGGTGCATCAGTATGTTCGCCACGTCCGCCACTTGGCCTTCGTGCGGCCTGCCAAGGATGTATTGCACCTGCGGATCCTTCAGCATGTCCACCGTGATGCGTTTGATCTCCAGCGGATTCTTGCCCGTGGCTGCCACATCGATGGTGGCCAATTCAGGGTCCACGGCATCGAAGTCGATCTTGGTGTCTTCCTTGGCCAGGTCGAAGCCTTCCAACAGCAGTTCCTGGTTGAGCTTTTGCCAGCTCTCCTCTTCGCCGGTGAAGAGCGAACCGGGCACCTTCACCATGAATTGCGGCAGCTTCAGTTTCCGCACTGCGTCCGCGTGTTCCGCGCGCATGGGATAGGTCTTCACTTTTCCGGGCATGGCGGTGACTATGGGATCTTGGCCTTCGCTGGTTTCCGCGGCCAACGCTGCTTCCATCTCGGCGTTTTTGGCCTGTGCGGCCTCGGCGATGGCTTCCACCTTGGAACCGGGCGGGGGCGCGGCATTCCCTTCCGGGTCGTAGGTAACGCGGGCGGGGTCAATGTCATCCGCGCCATCGTCCAGCGCCAAGGTGCCTTGTTCGCCTGCGGGCAGGGTGGCCGGCATTTGGCTGAGGTCTTCGCCGCGGTAGTCGTTCTCGCTAAACCCGCTTTGTTGCAGGGCCGCCACCACGCTTTGGCAGGTGGCCATGAATTTGTTGCTGGCGGTGAGCACGTAGCTCATGTTCAGCAGGTCGTGCGCGTGGCTGGTCACGTAAGGCAGGCGCAGCACCCGGCCCAGGATCTGTTCCACATCCACCGCGCTGCTTTTGTCGGCGAGCGAGGCCAGTATGTAGGCGAAGGGACAGTCCCAGCCTTCCTTCAACGCGTTCACGGTAATGATGTAACGCACCGGGCATTTGGGGTGCAGCAGGTCCACGCCCTTCAGCTCGTCCTTATCGGCGGTCTTGATCTTGATCTGCGCTTCGGGGATCTTCAGTTTCAGCAACTGGGCTTTCAACTTCTCGAAGGTGGTGTTGTCCCCACCCGTGCGCGGCTGCGCCTGGAAGAGAACGATGGGCCGTATGTAGCGCCCGCCCGCCTTTTCCTGCTCCTTGGCCAGGCCCTCCAGTTTGGCCTGCAGGTCCAAGGCGTTCTGCACCACTTCAGTCTTGTCGTGCAGGTTGTGTACGATCACCGGCAGCTTCACCATGTGCTCCTTCTTCAGCTCCAAGGCGGGCACCATGCTGATGATGTTGCTGTTCTCCTTGGGCGTGGCGGTAAGGTCCAGGATGAAGGAGGGGTTGAGGTCCTTGAGCATGTCCACGCTCAGCACACTTTCGGCGTTGTGGCTTTCGTCCACCACCACCACGGGGGTCAGGTGGCGGATCACGTTGATGGCCGCCGTGGGTTCGTAGTCCTTCAGCTGGTGAACATCGTCCTCGAACACATCGGCCCATGGGCCCAGCTGCCCGTTCTGCTGGAACACTTTGCGGTCTTCCTTCTTCTTGGCGCGCAGGCTGGCGAAGCTCATTACGATGATGGTGAGCTGATCGCTTACCGCCACCGGGTTGAAGCCCGTGCCCTGCAGCAGGGCGTCCTTCTCCAGCACGGCCACGCGGTGCTGGAAAAGCAGGTTGAGGCGTTGCCGGTAGGGATGGTCCGGGTCGCTGAGGTTGCGCACGGTTTGTTGCAGCAGGTTGCTCCAAGGCACCAGCCACAGCACCACGCGCGGCACCCCGGCGGGGGCGTTGTTGTAAATGGTGCGCAGGGCGTTCACGGCGATGAAGGTCTTGCCGCCGGCAGTGGGCACCTTCACGCACAGGTGCGGCACGCCGGGCACATTGTCCTGGTAGGGCCGCATGCCGGTATCGGTGAGCGGGTTGTACGGCCCGATGCGCTCCCGCCAGAAGGTGTTGAAGGTGGTGGCCGGGTCGCCCATGTAGGTGCGCTTCAGCACGAACTTGTCCAGGTCTTCCAGCACCCGCTGTTGGTAGGGCTTCAGTTCCATTTCTCAGAAGCGCGTAATGTCCCGCGGGATCTTTTTGAAGGTGATGCCGTGTTCTTCCAGGAAGGCTTTCGGCAGCACGCAGTTGTCCGCATAGATCACGTAGTGACCGGCCTTGGTCTTCAACAGCGCCAACGTGTCGTAGTCCAGCACGGTCAACCTGTCCTTCTCGTACACGAAGTAGTAGGCGGTGTCGTCGTGCGTGCCCAAGTAGTACTTGTTGTCGGTTGCTGGCCGGACCTTCCGTGTAACGGCCTTGCTGGCTTGCCCCGTCCCGTCCGACAACCGACAACTGACAACCGGCAGCTCACTCCGCGTTTCGGTGTACCACACATACGCACGGATCTGCTCCGCGCCCACTTCTTCGTTCAGGTTGTGGTGTTCATCAAAAAGGCGCGGCCCCAGCATGTAATAGTCGAAGCTGCCTCCGGTACCTGCCACGGCCTTTTTCCCTTGGCCATAGCCGTTCATTACGCGCCGCACCCGCTCGGCGGTAATGGTTTCCGCGTAGTCTTCCATCTCCACCAAAATGAATTTGCGGTTGCCGCCGTCCTGCTTGTTCAGGTTAAGCACCGCATGGGCCGTGGTGCCGCTGCCGGCGAAGGAGTCGAGGAT
>JAGPDT010000043.1 GCA_018057455.1 Flavobacteriales bacterium
CCCCTTCATGTGCAAGGGGATCGTACTGCGTGCTGAACACGAACTTCATCCGGTCCGTGCCCCAAGGACTCCCCTCGGGATTGTCGCTCCACTGGATCACGAAGTCCGTGTTGTCATCCCCGGCATACTTCTGGCCCAAGTATCCCTGGTCGCTGTTGCCCGTGAAGGTGATGCCGTTGCGCATCCAGTTGCGGAAACCGTATTCCTGGGCGTAGACGTTCGGGTTAACCGCACCCGTGTTATCCACCAAGTGCAGCCGCGAGAAAGGCGCCCTGCTGTTCACATTGGTGATCGCGTCCGGTTGGCCGGTGATCAGGGTGAATCCATCCGCAATTACGTTGGTGAACGCGCCTAACGTGGGGTAGGTGACCCGCTCGTTGAGCTGCGCCCGCAGCAGGTTCGAGGTGCTCAAGTGGTTCGGCTGGATCGCCCGGGGTCTGGATGCGCAACGGAAGGATGCTGCCGCGGTCAGCGCCCGGCCATTCGGTGGTACGGATCACGTTGCCGCCCGGCAAACTGTTCAAGTACGGTTGTTGCGCCTGGGGCCATCAGCATGGCCAACCGCTCCTCCTTCTGAAGAAAGGTTCATCATACTTACCGGGCTGTCCGATCGCGTTCATGCGTTGGATCCGGGATCTCAAAGGATTCTTGGGGTATCCCTGTCTCGTCCGCGTTTTCAAGGCGGGGGGCATTGAAGGTGCAGTGAAACCACCGCAAGCGGAAGTGCGCATGGGCACCCGGACCGCACGGGCCCGCGCGCCGGGGGAATGCGCGCTGCAAGCGCCATACTGCTCGACTGCGATCGCGGGTGTTTCGCGAGCAATGCGCTTACAGCCCCACCAGCACCTCGCCGGGGTCCTTGCCACCGAGCACCAGCTTGGCGGGGTTCTCCAACATGTCCTTCACCTTGTACAGGAAGCCCACGCTTTCCTTGCCGTCCACGATGCGGTGGTCGTAGCTGAGGGCCACGTACATCACCGGGCGCACCACCACCTGGCCGTTCACGGCCACGGGCCGGTCCACGATGTTGTGCATGCCCAGAATGGCGCTCTGCGGGGGGTTGATGATGGGCGTGCTGAGCATGCTGCCGAAGACGCCGCCGTTGGTGATGGTGAAGGTGCCGCCGCTCATCTCGGCCAGGCTCAACTTGCCGTCGCGCGCTTTGATCGCCAGGTCCTTGATGGCCTTCTCGATCTCGGCCAAGCCCATCTGCTCGGCGTTGCGTACCACCGGCACCATCAATCCTTTGGGCGAGCTCACGGCAATGCCGATGTCGGCATAGTCGAAGGCCACGATGTGCTCACCATCGAGCTGGGCGTTCACATTGGGGAACAGGCGCAAGGCCTCGGTGACCGCCTTGGTGAAGAAGGACATGAAGCCGAGGCTCACGCCGTGCTTCTCCTTGAACTTGTCCTTGTACTGGTTGCGCACGGCCATCACGGCGCTCATGTCCACCTCGTTGAAGGTGGTGAGCATGGCCGTTTCGTTCTTCACGCTCACCAGGCGCTCGGCCACTTTCTTGCGCAGCGTGCTCATCTTGGTGGCGGTGCTGTTGCGCGTGCCGCCCCAGCCGTTCATCAGCGTGGGCGCGGCCATGCCGCCGGCGATGTAGGCCTCCACATCCCCGCGGGTGATGCGGCCATTGGGGCCGGTGCCCTTTACCTGGTCGGCGGCGATGCCTTTCTCGGCCATCACGGCTTTGGCCACGGGGGTGGCGTGGGCGGCGGTGGCCGGAGCCGTGTCCGCGGACCCGGCCGGCGGTTGTACGTGACCCTTCACCTCCTTCACCTCCTTCACGTCCTTCACCTCTTTCTCTTTCGCCTCGTCCTTCACGGGCTTCACGCTGGTATCGATCCGCGCCACCACGTCGCCCACATTCACCGTGTCGTCGGCCTTGGCCAACAGGCTCACCTTTCCGCTTTCGATGGCGTTGAGTTCCAGGGTGGCCTTGTCGCTGTCGATCTCGGCGATCACCTGGTCCTTCTTCACCATGTCGCCATCGGCCACCAGCCATTGCGCGATGCGCACTTCACTGATGCTCTCACCGGGGCTGGGGACTTTCACGTCGATTTGGGCCATGGAACGATACGGGGTATGATGGAGTGGTGGGCAAATGGATCAAGTATGGCAAGATGCCGGGTGGCCTGGTCAGGCCCGCACCTTGGTCCGGGTTCGTTTGGCCAGGTTGGCGCCGGGCCGGTCGGCAAAGGCTTCGTCCAGGATGCGTTTCTGCTGCATGGCGCTGCGCACGCCGCTGCCCGTGGCAGGCGGGCCGCTGGCCTTGCGCGAGATCACGTGCACGGTGTGCGGGGCAGGTGCTCCGGGCACCTTGTGCAACTGCTCCAGCAGATAAGTGGCGGCACCCATGTTGCGCGGCTCCTCCTGCACCAGGCGCACCTCATCCACGGCGGTGTACTTGGCGAAGATGGCCGCCAACTGCGGCACGGGCAACGGGTGCATCTGCTCGATGCGCACGATGGCCACCTCCTCGGCGCCCTGCTCTTCCTTGCGTTCCAGCAATTCGTAGTACACCTTGCCCTGGCAGAGCAACAGCGTTTTCACCTTGCCGGCATCGGCCGTGGCGTCATCGATCACCTCCTGGAAGCGGCCCGTGGCCAGTTCGGCCATGCGGCTTACACAGCGCGGATGGCGCAACAAGCTCTTGGGGGTGAACACCACCAGCGGCTTGCGGAAGGACCAGGCCAGTTGCCGGCGCAGCAGGTGGAAGTGGTTGGCGGGCGTGGTGGGGTTGGCCACGATCATGTTCTGCTCGGCGCACTGCTGCAGGAAGCGCTCCATGCGGGCGCTGCTGTGCTCGGCACCTTGGCCTTCATAGCCGTGCGGCAGCAACATCACCAGGCCGTTCATGGTGTTCCATTTCTCCTCGGCCGCACTGATGTACTGGTCGATGATGATCTGGCCGCCGTTGACGAAATCGCCGAACTGGGCCTCCCACAGCGTGAGCCCCCCGGGTGCGGCAAAGGCATAACCGTATTCAAATCCCAGCACGGCGTATTCGCTCAGCAGGGAGTTGTACACCTGCATCACGGCCTGTCCGTCCTGCACGTGCCTCAGGTGGATGTATTCCTCCTCGCTGTCCTCCACCTTCACCACGGCATGGCGGTGGCTGAAGGTGCCACGCTCCACGTCCTGGCCGGTGAGGCGCACCGAGCGCCCTTCGCACAGCAGCGAGCCGTAGGCCAGCAGCTCGCCCATGCTCCAATCCAGGCGGTCTTCGGCCACCATCCTGGCGCGCTCGTGGAGGATGCGCTCCAGCTTGTTGAAGAATTTGCGGCCTGCGGGCACCTCGGCCAGTTTGGCCGCGATCCTCAGCAGTTGCTCCTGCTTCACGCCGGTGTCGGGCGATCGCAGCAGGGCATCCTCGGTGGCGCGCACGTGGCCCATCCACCGGTCCGCCAGGAAGGAGGTGATCACCGCCTTGGGCAGTTCCTTGGATTCGTTGAGGCGGTCCTGCAACAGCTGGTTGAAGCTCTCCTCCATTTCCTGGGCCAGTTCCGCGTTGATGGTGCCGCTGGCCTGGAGCTTCTCGCTGTAGATGGCCCGCGGGTCCTGGTGGGCGGCGATGGCCTTGTAGAGGATGGGCTGGGTGAACTTCGGCTCATCGCCTTCGTTGTGCCCGTGCTTGCGGTAGCCCAGCAGGTCGATGAAGACGTCGCTTTGGAACCGCTGCCGGTAGTCCAAGGCCAGCTTCATCACGTGGCACACGGCCTCGGCGTCGTCGCCGTTCACATGGAAGATGGGGCATTGGGTCACCTTGGCCACGTCGGTGCAATAGGTGCTGCTGCGCCCGTCGATGTAGTTGGTGGTGAAGCCCACCTGGTTGTTCACCACCACATGCAGGGTGCCGCCGGTGGTGTAGGGCTTCAGGCGGGCCATCTGCACCAGCTCATACACCACGCCTTGGGCGGCGATGGCCGCATCGCCATGGATCAGCACCGGGCACAGCTTGCTGCTCGCAAAGCCGTGGTCCTTTTCAATGATGGCCCGCGCCACGCCCTCCATCACGGGGCCCACGCTTTCCAAATGGCTCGGGTTGGGGCACAGCACCAGGTTGACGCCCTTGCCCTTGTTGGTGACCATGCAGCTGTTGAAGCCCATGTGGTACTTCACGTCGCCCTCCATATAGGCATCCTCGAAATCCCGACCCTCGAAGTCGGCGAAGATGGATTCGTAGGTCTTGTTGAAGATGTTGGCCAGCACGTTGAGGCGGCCGCGGTGGGCCATGCCGATCACCACGTCGTTGATGCCATGGGCATCGGCGCCGTGCTCGATCACCGTGTCCAGCGCAGGGATCAGCGATTCCCCCCCCTCCAGGCTGAAGCGTTTCTGCCCGATGAACTTCTTGCCCAGGAACCGCTCGAAAACCACGGCCTGGCCCAACTTCCGAAGGACCTCCTTCTTCTCGTCCACGGAGAAATCCGGCGTGTTGCGGTCCTTCTCCATGCGCTGCTGCAGCCATAGCACGCGCTCCACATCGCGGATGAAGCGGTACTCCGCGCCGATGCTGCGGCAATAGGTGGTCTTCAGGTGGTCCACGATCGTGGCCAAGGTGGCCCGGCCGATGCCGATCTCGGACCCCGCCTCGAATTCGGTCTGCAGGTCCGCCTCGCCCAGTCCGAAGTTGGCCAGGTCCAATGTGGGCAGGTAGGTGCGCCGTTCCCGCACCGGGTTGGTGCGGGTAAAGAGGTGGCCGCGTTCGCGGTAGGCGTTGATCAGGGCGATCACCTTGAACTCCTTGACCACGCGCTCGCTGCCCGGCCCGCTATCGCCCCCGCCTGCCGCCGGCTGCCCCGGCAGCTCGGGGAAGCGCGTGCGCGCCAGGTCGAATCCTTCGAAGAAACGGGCCCAATCCGCGGTTACGGAAGCGGGGTTCGATCGGTACTGCTGGTACAGGCCGTCCAGCGCGGCGGGATCGATGTTGCCGAGAAATTTGTTCGTGTCCATGGCCGGGGTAAGCAACCGGGCCGCAAAGGTAGCCACGGTTCCGCGCATTGGTACGGCCCGAAGGCCCCGGTTGTTGCCTGCCTGGGAGCCTACCCCAACCCGGCAAACCGCATGCGGCTCAGCACCTTCTGCAGGCACCGCAACACCACCGCACCGGCCACGCCGTGCATGCCGCCACGCGCCAGGGCCGTGCGCAACTGCCCTTCCGTGAGGTCCACCCGGTTCACCACCAGGCCCAAGGCATGCGGCCCTTCGCGTTGCTTCTGCGCCAACAAGTCCTCCACTTGGGCACGCAGTTCCTCAAAAGCGCCCTCCCCCACGGCCGGTTCCCGCAGCCCTTCATTGCGCAGGTCCTTGCGCAATTGCTGCACCGTGCGCTGCAGGACCACGGCCTCATCCAGCCGTTTGCGCAGGCCGGGGCCCTCTTCGCTTTTCGACACCTCCCCGTTCATCGCTGCCTATGGCCCTGCAAAGGTGGCCATGGTGTGGCACTATTTTCGCCCCGCGCCTTCCGCCGCTCCCCCAACGCCCGGGGCCGGCACAACACACCAAAACAAGCTGAAGTCGACCAAACCCATGCGCCACACGCTCCTTTTCGCCGCCGTCGCCCTTGCCTCCACCGCCACCGCCCAGTACGGCACATTCGATAATAAGGCCGTGGCCAGCGCCAAAGGGGCCACCACCATCGTGCTGCGCGATGCGAACGACAGCCCCTTCAATACCGGCCTGCTCAATGCCGTGAAGGCTGATTGGAAGTTCACCGCCAACACCGACTTCGGCACCATCACCGACCTGGTCGCCGCCCCGGTCAACCCGGCCAACATCTACCTGCTGAAGGTGCGCAAGACCGACAAGGAGAAGCACACCGCCACCTTCCTCGCGCTGGTGCAGGGCTGGAAAATGAAGAAGGGCGAAATGCTCCATGTGGAGGACAATGCGGTGACCAATGTGCCGCCCGGACAGGAGCTCGCCTCGATCATGATCGACGCACAGCTGCTGGACAATGGCGGCGCCGCCATGCTGAACGTTTACGTGAAGAACCTGCAGGACTACCTCAAGCAGGTGGAAAGCGGCAAGATCACCGACAAGACCACCGCCGACCGCCTGTACACCGGCCGCAACCGCTTCATCAAGGACCAGGAACTGTGGGTGGCCAAAGAGCAATTGGACAAGACCCTCGCCGACCTTGCCGCCATCAAGGGCACCTATCAGCAGGAGGTGAAGCTCATGGGCCTCCCACAGCTGATGGCCGCGGCCTCCAAGGGCCAACCCGGTGTGTGCCTGGCCGATGTGGTGATCACGGGCGAATACAAGACCAAGTGGTGCTTCCGCCGCGTCTTCAACGCCAGCACGGGTGAACTGATGTACCTGCGCGATGAAGCCGCCCTCTTCGACAAGAAAATGGGGTTCATCGTGGAGGACTTCCGGGTGTTGGAGCAGGCGCGGTAAGAAGGTGGCCTCTGAACGCGGATCTCGCCGGGGCACGCGCGCGAAGGCATGAAGAACGCGCAGTGCCATCCATGCCCGGCCTGCCCATAGGGGTTGCCGGTTGTAGGCCGCTGGTGGAAGGTGCGACCGGCCCTTGCATCCCGGCGACCTGACCAAAGACCACCGAACTGCATAAATTCATCCCATGGCCACGACCTTGATCACCGGTGGCAGTGGGTTGGTCGGTATGCGGCTCACACACTTGCTGTTGGAGGCAGGCCATCGGGTGCGGCTCCTGGGCCGCAGCGGGAGGGCGGATGCAGCGGTCCCGCTCTTCCTGTGGAACATCGAACGCGGCACGGTGGACGCGCGCGCCCTGGAAGGCGTGGACCACATCATACACCTCAGCGGTGCAGGCATCGCGGACAAGCGGTGGACCCCCGCGCGAAAGGACGTGCTCCTGGCAAGCCGCGTGGCTTCCGCGGAGTTGTTGCTACGGGAAGCGCAACGAAGCGGTGCTTGGCCCAAGACCTTCATCAGCGCCAGCGGTGTGAACTATTACGGCACGGCAACGAGCGATCGCATCTTCAAGGAAGAAGACCCGGCCGCGAACGACTTCCTCGGAAAGCTGTGCCGCGCATGGGAACAAGCCGCGGACCAGTGGATGCCGCATTGCCGGGTGGTGAAAATGCGCACCGCCGTAGCCTTGGCCACAGCAGGCGGAGCCTTGCCGAAGCTGGTGGCCCCCGCCCGCTGGGGACTTGCCGCACCGCTGGGGACAGGCAAGCAATGGATGCCCTGGGTACACATCGAGGACCTGGCACGTGCCTACCTGCACGTGATCCGGGATGCGGGGATGAGCGGTGCATACAATGTTGCGGCACCGGAGGATGTGCGCAATGGGGACTTCACCCGGGAACTGGCCAACGCCTTGCACCGGCCGTACTTCCTGCCGAACATCCCTGCATTCGCCTTACGCACCCTCCTGGACGGCCCGGCCGGCATGGTGCTGGAGGGGTCGCGCGTTTCCAATGCCAAGCTCTTGGAAAGCGGATTCGCCTTCACCTATCCCCGCTTGAAGCCGGCATTGGAGCAGTTGCTCGGCTGAAGAAGTACATCTCCAGCTCCCCTTTGCCCTTGGCGTGCACCTTTCCCCGTGGTTCGAAGGCAAGGTCCGGTTCTTCCCGCACCCGTTCGTACAGGCTTGCGCTGATGTTCACGCGCCCTTCCTCGCCCGAGGATTCCATGCGGCTGGCGGTGTTCACCGTATCGCCCCAGATGTCGTACTGGAATTTCTTCACCCCCACGATGCCCGCCACCACCGGGCCGCTGTGGATGCCCACGCGCATGTGGAACACGGGCAGGCCCGAGGCTTTCCGCCGGTCCGCCAGGTCCTGCATGTAGTCCTGCATGGCCAAAGCGGCGCGCACCACATCGGCCGGGCCGCCCTTTCCGGGGTCGGGGAGGCCGCCGGCCGCCATGTAGGAGTCGCCGATGGTCTTGATCTTTTCCATGCGCCAGGTGTCCATCAGGCCATCGAAGTGCTTGAAACAGGTGTCGATCTCGCGCACCAGTTCTTCGGGTGAAAGCCTTTCACTGAGCTGGGTGAACCCGCGGAAATCGGAGAACAGCACCGTGGCCTCGTCGAAATGCCTTGCAGCGGATGCACCGGTGTACTTGAGTTCCTCCGCCACCTCGTGCGGCAGGATGTTGTGCAGCAATTCGTCGGAGCGTTCCTTCTCCCTGCGCAGCTCGGCGGTCCGGTCCTGCACCTCCCGGTCCAGTTCATCGCGCTGGCGCGTTACCAGGCGCGTATGGTGCGCGGAACGGATGGAGAGGTAGATGGCCACGCTGATGGGCACGGCCACGAAGGAACAATAGTCTGCCAGCACGGCCAACCACCGGGAGAGGCCCAGCCCGGCAAGTTCGCCTGCCACGGCCAGCAACAAGGTCATCAGGCTGGCGGCCACCGCGCCCGCGCCCACCCACCGGGCATGCCCCTTGGTCCTCCACAGCTTGATCCCCAACCGCACCTCCTCCACCACGAACCAAGCCAGGATACTGAGCACTACAAGCGAGCAAAGGATGATCGCCAGAACGAGGACCACATTGTCCCCCAGCTCCTTCTCCGGGAAGGTGATGCTGGTGCCCGAGACCACGAATGGGACCGAGAAGATCACCGGGAGCACGATGCTGGTGAGCGTGAGGATGCCTGCGGCATACCAGCGGGAGCGTTTGGGGGTGAACTCCGTGCGCAACTCGAGCAACACCACGATCAACAGGTACATGCCCCATGGCACGGTAAGCAGGCGGCACAGGCGCAGCACCTCGGCCACGCCGAAGGGCAGGCCCAGCGCGCCCATGCTGCCCCCCAGCACGCACACCGTATCCACCACGGAAACAAACGACAGCCCGGCCAACAGCAACCAGCCCCGCCCCTTGCGCTCGGACCAAGCGGTGACCAGGGCCATGAGCAGGATGATGAGGTTGATGCCGATGAACAGCCCGTAGTTCATCAGGGAGCGCTGCATACCGAAGGCGCTGTCGGCCGCGTGCAGCGTAACATGCAGCCCGGCATCTTCCAAGTTGATGCCCGGCGGGACCAGGATGCGAAAGGCGAGCACCTCGATCGCACCGTCACAACGGAAACTAAAAGGCACCGAAAGGCCGGGCAGGACATTCGCCTTGCCATGCGGTACCGGTCTCGGATCAGACCTCAACAGAAATTGTCCGTTCAAGTACAAGGTGAAGCCACCATCCACTTGAACGTTGAGCAACATGGGATCGCCCTTCAGGCTGGTGTCCGGCAGGATGTGATAGCGCACCCAATGCACGGTGGCGCCGGGCGCAACGCTGTCCATGGAGGACCCCAATTTGGCCCACGCGGTGTCCACGTACGTCCGCGCTGCAAAGGCCGTGTCGTCCCCGATCCAATGCCTGGCGTTCCTGCGGTCCGTAAGGTCCATGCCCGGCACTTTCGACCCTTGGCCCACCACGCGCACCTCGCCTTCCCACAGTCTACGCGCATTCACATCGGTGGCGTCCACCGTATCGGAGTTGATCCTGATCGTTTGGCCCGGGAGCGCCAAAGCCAAGGTGGCCTGCACCACCAACCACGCCGCTCGAAGCCGGTTCCTCATGGTGGAAATGTAAGGACCGGCACGGCTCAAGGGGCGGCCGGGCGGTTCACCGGCTGCGCGCCATCAGCTTTGCGGCCAGGGCATGCAAGGCTTCCTTGCGCTCTTCCTGCACGGCCACGGCATCCAAGGCTTGGCGGGCTTTCAGCTCCTCGGCCAGCACCGCTTGTTCGGCTTCTTCACGGACCCCAAGCTCCTCAAGCACCTTCAACATGCGTGCAACGTCCCTTGGTCCCGCAGGTTTTGCCAACTCCGTAGGCAACTCATCACGCCCCTGTGCCGCGCTGACCTCCAGCCCGCGGATCAGCAGAAAGGTCTTCTTCCCGGCGCGCAGGTCACCCCCCTGTTGTTTGCCGGTTCTTGCCGGATCGCCGAACGCATCCAACAGGTCATCGCGCAGCTGGAAGGCCAGGCCGATGTGTTCGCCAAAGGCACCGAGGCGTTCGCCGTCTTCCCTGGAAGCTCCGGCGATAGCAGCCCCCACGCGCAATGCGCACGCCAGCAATACGGCGGTCTTCAGGCGGATCATGGCGCGGTACTCCGCCGTGGTCACATCGGCGCGCTGCTCAAAATCCATGTCCAGCTGCTGGCCTTCGCATACTTCCAATGCGTGCCGGCTGAAGATGGCGGCCACATCCGGCCGCGGCGCCAGCAGCTGGTAGGCCTTCACCAGCATGGCGTCACCGCTGAGGATGGCGGTGTCCACGTTCCACTTTTCATGCACGGTGGGCTGTCCGCGGCGCAACGGCGCCACATCCATGATGTCGTCATGCATCAGGGTGAAGTTGTGGAAGAGCTCGATGCCCAGGGCTTCATCCAGGGCATCTTCGGCGCGGCCCCCGAAGAGTTCACAGGCCATCAGCACCAGCATGGGGCGGACGCGCTTGGCGGGCAGGCCCATCAGATAGGCCATCGGGGCGTATAAGTTGCCTTTCGGGAGCTCCTGTGCCCACTTGGCGATACGGGCCTCGATGAGGGATTGGTGGGTCATTGTTTCCAGTTATCAGTTGTCGGTTGTCGGTTGTTAGAGCGCACTGACAACTGACAACCGGCAACTACCCATCGATCAATTTCAACAAATATTCGCCGTATCCGCTCTTGACCAAAGGCGTGGCCAGGTCCTTGAGCTGCGCGGCGTTGATGAAGCCCCGCTTGAACGCCACCTCCTCGATGCAACCGATGCGCAGTCCTTGGCGTTCCTCGATGACCTGCACATACTGGCCCGCCTGCATCAGGCTGCGGAAGGTGCCGGTATCGAGCCAAGCGGTGCCGCGGTCCAGGATCTCCACCTTCAGGCGGCCTTGGCGCAGGTATTCCCTGTTCACATCGGTGATCTCGTACTCGCCACGGGCGCTGGGCTTGAGGTGGCGGGCGATGTCCAGCACGCTGTTGTCGTAGAAATAGAGGCCGGGCACGGCAAAATTGCTCTTGGGCCTGGCCGGCTTCTCCTCAATGCTGATCACGTGGTTGTCCGCATCGAACTCCACCACGCCATAGCGCTCGGGGTCGCTCACGTGGTAGGCGAAGACCAGGCCTCCTTGGGGTGCGGTGTGTTCACCCAGCATGCGGCCCAGCCCGCGCCCATGGAAGATGTTGTCGCCCAGGATCAGCGCCACATTGTCGTTGCCCACGAAATCACGGCCGATCACAAAGGCCTGCGCCAGGCCATTGGGCACGGGTTGTTCGGCGTAGTTGAAGGCGCAGCCCAGGTTCCTGCCGTCGCCGAGCAGCTTGCGGAAGTGCGGCAGGTCGTGCGGGGTGCTGATGACAAGGACCTCCCGGATGCCAGCGGCAATGAGCGTGCTCAGCGGGTAGTAGATCATCGGCTTGTCGTACACCGGCATGAGCTGCTTGCTCACCGCCAGGGTGAGCGGGTGCAGGCGGGTGCCGCTGCCACCGGCGAGGATGATGCCTTTCATGGGGCTGGTGTGGTCGGTTTGGGCGGCGGCTGTTCCACAGTAAGGGCGCCCAGTTCAATGTCCTCTTCCTCATCCATGATCTGCAGCATGGGTTCGTTGAAGGCCTTGGACATGATGCGCTTGTTGAGCGACAGCACCAGGGAGGGCAGCACCAGCAGGTTGGTGAGCATGGCCACCAGCAGGGTGATGGTGGTGAGCACGCCCATGGCCTGGATGCCGCCGAAGCGTGAGAAGGCGAACATGCAAAAGCCGGCCACCAGCACCACGCTGGTGTAGATGATGCCCACGCTCACCTCGCGCACGGCGTTGTCCACGCTGCGGGCCAGGTTGCCGCCGGTGAGCCTCACCTCCAGGCGGTAGCGCGCCAGGAAGAAGATGGCGTTGTCCACGGCGATCCCCAAGGCGATGCCGAACACCAGCATGGTGCTGGGCTTGATGGCGATGCCCAGGAAGCCCATGAGGCCGGCCGTGACGATCAGCGGCACCACGTTGGGGATGAGCGCCACCACCAGGATGCGCACCGAGTTGAACAGCAGGGCCATGAGCACCACGATGATCACAATGGCCCAGAACAGGCTGCTGATGAGGTTGCTCACCAGGTAGCCGCTGCCCTTGAGGAAGACCACGCTGCTGCCGGTGAAGGTGACCGTATAGCGGTCCGTCGGGAAGATGCTGTCGGCCTGGGCGCGCAGCTTGGTGAGCAGTTCGTCCATGCGGGTGGTGCCCACATCGGCCATTTGCACGGTGAGCCGGGTGGTGCTGCGGGTGCTGTCCATGAAGGCCTTGCCCATGCTCCGGTCCTGCTGGCCACGTGCCCCGCCTCTTTTCCCGATGTTCTCGATGTAGGGCAGCATGAAGCGCTTGTCGGTGCCGGTGAGCAGGCCGTAGCGTCCGGGGTCGCCGCCATAGAAGGCTTGGCGGGTGAATTTCACGGCGTCCACGATGCTCAGGGGTTTGCTGAACTCGGGGTAGGTGGCGAGCGTGTCGGTGAGGCGGTCCAGGCGCTTGAGCGTGGCATCCTTCAGGGCACCTCCTTTCTTATGGGTGTCCACGATCACTTCCAGGGGCATCACGCCGTGGAAGTTGCGCTCGAAGAAACGCAGGTCGGTGATCACCGGGTTGTCCTCGGGCAGGTCGTCCACGATGCGGCTTTCGTCCTTCAGGCGCATCATGCCGATGCAGGCCGCAACGGTCACCAGGAAGGTGGTGGCATAGATGGCGGGGCGGCGCCGCTGGGAAAGGGCCACGATGCCCGCGATCGCGCGGTCCAGCCATGTGCGGCCCAAATGGCCCAGGTGGCGCGGCTTGGGCTCGGGCATGAAGCTGAGGATGATCGGCACCAGGGTGAGGCCCAGGATGAAGATGGCCATGATGCCGATGGTGGCGATGAGGCCGAATTCCACCAGTGCCGCGCTGTATGTGATGCAGAAGGCCACGAACCCAGCGGCCTTGGTGGCATTGGTGATGAAGCAGGCCGCGCCCACCCGGCTGATCATGCGCTGCAGCGCCTTCACCTTGTTGCGGTGCTGCACATAGTCGTGGTGGTAGGCATTGATCAGGAACACGCAGTTGGGCACGCCCACCACGATCAGCAGCGGAGCGATCACCGATTGCAGGATGGTGACCTGGTAGCCCAGCAGCCCCATGCTGCCGAAGGCCCACACCACGCCCACGGCCACCACCCCCAGGCAGATGAGCATCACGCGCAAGGACCGGTAGAAGAGCAGCAGCAATACCGCGCAGATCACCACGCTCAGCACCACGAACCGCGGCATGTCGCCCTTGACCAGCTGCGTGCTTTTCACCCGCACCCATGGCAGGCCGCTCACGTACGCCGGCAGGCCGGTGGCCCGGGTGTATGCGTTCACGCGTGCCTCCAGGGCGTCGATCACCCGGGTGCGTGCCTCGGTGTTGAAGAGCTTGGCGTTCACGAAGACCATCATCAGGCTGGCCTGGGTGCTGTCGTTGTAGAGCAAGCCCCGGTAGAAGGGCAGCTCCCGGATGCGCTTCCTGAGCGAATCCATTTGCGCCTGCGTCCGCGGCAGGTCCGGCATAACGCGCTCCAGCTCAAACTTCAGCAGGCTGTCGTTGCGCACCAACGTATACAGGTGGGCCTCGCTGAACACGCTGTCGATGCCTTCAATGGCCCGGGCATCCCGGCCCAGTTGGTACCAGGCCCTGAAGTGCGCCGGCGTGTACAGCGCTTCGCCCTGCGTGGCGATGACGATCACGTTGCCGTCCGTGCTGAAGGTCTTCAGGAAGTGCTCATACTCGGCATAGGCCGGGTCGCTCTTGGGCAGCAGGCCGCCGTGGCGGTAGCTCATTTCCACCTTGGTGGCCTGGTAGCCGAAGAAGGCCGTGATGATCCCGATGGCGATCAGGATCCCCGTTCTGTTGCGCAGTACGCGCCCGGCCAGCCATGCCCACATGTGTTGTTGCTACTATGCCCGTGCTTCGGCTCCGCTCAGCACGGGCAAGGCGCGCAAAGGTGCGAAAAAGCCCCGGAGCAGCGGCCAACCATCGCTCCATGGGCAGGCTTGCCGCCATCCCGGGCCCATTGGTGCAGGCTGGAAGCTGGGCCCTGGTCAGAACGCAAACCCCATGGTCGCCTTCACCGCCACATTGTCCTTGAAATCCGGCAGTGCATACGGCCCGTAGCGGTAGAAAGCCCCCACGCCGAAGCTGCTGAAGCCCGAGCGCAGCAGGTTCTCGATGAGCAGGCCGCTTTCATAGTAGCCTCCCTGGATCGGAGTGAACGACAGCCCTTCATGGTTCTCCGGCCGGGCCAGATCGCCGAAGGCCACGCTGCTTACCACGGCCGGGCGCGGGCGGAAGTGCTTGGTTTCGATGAGCAGGTTGCCGAAACTGTGCTTGAGGTGGATCGCCGCGTAGCGGTCCGCGAGGAATTCATCCGGCCGCATGGTCTCGAAGACGTTGGTGCCGGCCACGGGCAAGCGCGTACTGTATGTGCCGCGCAGGTTGTAGAGAAATGGCATGGGGGCCGCGGCATCGGCCACGCCGCCCATCAGGCGCAACGACAGATCGCCAAGGAGCCGCAGTTTGAAGGTTTTTTCCACCAGGGCATCCACGCGCCAAGTGTCCCATTCGCCATTCCACAGGCCTTCCTGGGCTTTCATGGCATGTACGTAGAGCACCGGGAACTTGGTGCCCAGTGAAACCTCACGGTCGGGCAGCCTCGCCAATTTTTCACGGAAGGCCCAGCGCAGGTCAAGGGTGTAGGCCCCCGTGAGGAAATCGTTCTGCCGCAGCCGGACGCCATCGGCCACGCGCCGGGCGTATTGATAGCCGATGTCGTTGACCCGCAAGGCCCGTTCGGTGCCCAACCACACCTTTAGGGAGCTGCCTGCCCGGAAGAGGAATTTGGCCGTCCACCGTTCGGTGCGGTCCATGCGGTCCACGAAGAGCATGCGGTAGCTGTCCGTATTGAGCAGCGGGCTTTGGCGCTCGAAGCCCACCCCGCCGGTCTCGGCCACGTCATTTTCGTAGGCCAGCTGCACCCCCAGGTCGCGGCCGTACCACGGTTTGAGGGCGAGGTCGGCGCCGTACTTCCAGTGCTTGTCGCCGAAGCCGTAGGCGAAATAGCCGCCGAGGGAAGCATGCCGCGTGAGCTTGTCGTTGGTGGCCAGCCCCGCACCCAGGCGGAAGCCCTCATACTTGTTGTAGGCCATGAGGCGGTGCAGCAGCAGGTCCACCGGTCCGATCGGCCAGCGGCCCGAGCCCAGTGCGGCCATGAACTTCAGCTTGCTGTCGAAGCCTTCCTTGGCGCCTAAGCTGTCCATCATCTCGTAGGTGCGCAGGTCGCGGGCACCCAGGGAATCCGTCCGCAAGCCCCGCCAGTACGCATCATCCTTGCGCACGCCCATCCGGTCCACCTCCAGTTCCGGGCCGCGCACCTCCTTGCGCGGAATGTCCGGGTCCAGCTCGATGTCCTTCAGGTAGGTGCGGCTCTCACCGATGATGCCCATGCCGTTCACGCTCACGTTGTTCAGATAGATGAACGAGTTGAGCTGCACCGGAAACCACGCGCTGCCGCCGTTGGCCAAGGGCAGCCGTTGGTGCAGTTGCTGGAAACGGATGCTGAGGCCGCTCTTGGCCACGGGCTCGGCGGTCACGTTCTGCACCGCGTAGCCGTTGGTGTTGATGTACAGCAAGCCCTTCAGGCCGTCGAACTTGGTGCCGCTGCGCGGCCGGTAGCTGATCACGTACACACTGTCGCGGCCTTGGTAGAGCGTGTCCTCCAGGATGAACAGGTACTTGGCCGTGCTGCCCGGGCCGATGGGCCCCAAGTAGCTCTTCTCACCGATGTTGATCTGGGGCGCATAGATGCTGAAGGTTTCGGTTTGTGCCACCAAGGCAAGCAGAGACGGGTCCTGCAGGCCGCTCACACGCATGGCCAGCACCGTTTCCTTGGCCGCCGCCGGCGGAATAAAGCTCTTGGTCGTGGCGCTCTCGATGAGGAAAAGGTGCTGCTCGCGCATCAGCTGCTGCAATTCCAGCCGGGCGCTGTCCGCTGCGGTGGTGTCGCTGCCGGTGTTGGTGGTATCGGGCTCTGCGCCGCCGCTTACCCCCTGGCCGGTACTGTCCATCGCTGCATCGAACACGGTTTTGCTGTAGCTGGTGTAGCGGTAACTGCGGCTGCGCAACCCGTCGTTCTCTTTGCGGTTGGCATAGGCCCGGCGGATGATGCGGTTGGCCGGGCTTTCGGTGTAGGTGACCCGCACCGCTTCCAACTCGGTGGTGCTGCTGGTCAGCAGCACGGTCACCGGTTGCCCGTCGGAAATGGTGACCAGCGCCGGTGCATAGCCCACGTAACTGGCACGCAGCGTCACCGGTAGTTGCGGCACGTTCAGCGTGAAGCGCCCATCGATGTCCGACGTAGTGCCCGCACGGGTACCCTCGATCACGAACGGCACGAAGGCCAACGGCTCCTTGGTGGCAGCATCCAGCACACGGCCTGTGACCCGGTGCTGGGCCAGTGCCGGAATAGAGACGAGAATAAACAAGGCGTATAACAAGAACCGCATGCACTCCTATTGTTGTGTGACGGGGAAAGAGGTGAAAAGTAACAGGAGAGGTTTGAAATGTGCGCGCTACAAGCACGCTTCGAGCTTCGCCCCGTTGCCGCAAGTCTTCCCCGCCAACCATGATGTGCGTTCCAACACGTACAGCGGGGGCGACTTGTGGCCTTCGATCCTTCAACCGTGCATTCCTTCCTCGCCCGAGTTTGCAACGCGGACGAGGAAGGAATGCGGACCTTGATGAGCAGTCTCCTTAAGCTCAGTAGCTCCGCTGACCCGCCTGAATTTGTGAACAACCGCCCAGCACCAAGCAGCGAAAAATCCCCTTACATTGTCTAAGCATTAGCAAGATCTTCCGCCATGCGCTTCCTCCTCCCCCTGCTTGCCTTGGCCTTCTCACTTACCACCACCGCCCAACCCAGATCCAAGCCTTCAACTACACCTATCCCATCACGTTGCGCTGGGACACCGCCTTGTTCCGCCTGCCGTGGCTACCCGAGCCAGGCTTCCCTTATGATGGAGGAACCATGGACAATGATTTCTTCTTCGCGGTCAACAACGACCCGTGGGGGCATTCTTTCATCCTCGGCTGGTCCGACTCGGTGGTAGTAGAGCCTTTTCACCCGAACATGTACGTTTTCCCTATTCTCGTGAACTTGGGCCTGGGATCTACCACGGGCACGGATGAGTTGGAAAGCATGGCCCCTTTGCAACCGTTTCCAAATCCGGGCAGCGATGGGTTCACCATCCGGGATGCGCAGCCCATCCAGGAAGTGCAATTGCGTTCAACCGATGGGCGCTTGTTGAAAGTACAGCAGGGACGGGGCAATGAAGTGGAATTGAATGCACCCGGACTTCCTGCCGGCATGTACCTGCTGCGCGTGCTCCGCGCGGACGGCACCTGGCGGCAGGCAAGCTGGGCAAAGGCCGACTGACATGGAAATAAAAGGAAGATGTAAACCTCCAAAACCCGATCTCCGATGCCTATTGCACCATTTACATCCCGGCTGGTTGCCATACTGGCAGGCCTTTCTTCCTTGCTGCCCTTGGCGGCGCAGGTATGCCTGAACCAGAACGAACCAATTGCCCCACCATCGATGCTCGGCGGTGGGGGCGGCCTGTACGAAACCCGGCATGGCCAGTATTTGCCCACACGTGGCATCTTGCGCGTGCTGGTGGTTTTGGTGGAGGTGGACTACCAAACCCCGGGCGAGCCGGACCCCACCGGCACGAATGGCTATCCCGGATGGCCCGCGCACCAACTGCCGGTTTGGTTGGACAATACCGATCCGAGTGAGAACCTCTTCGACAGTGAAGTACTGCCATCACCGCAAGGCTCCGTGACCCGGTACTATCACCAGGCGTCTTCCGAGGCATTCTCAGTGATTGCGGATTACTTGATGGCCCCCACCAACAACGGCGTATTCTCCGTGCCAAGTTCCACCGGATATTTCCAATCCTTAGGGCCGGTGATAAGTGCCGTAAACACAGCATTGAATGGGAGCTTCAATACTTACTTTCAGCACGGCGTGAACGATTTTGACAATTTCACTATCACTGCTGTCCGGTTAAAAGTCGAACAAAATCAACTGGTTCAGCGAGTCGGTTGATTTCGTGGAGGCTGGTTCCTTCTGGAAGGCTTGCTGGACGGGCATTTTCTCGAAAGGCATGATCGAACAGATCTGTAGGATCGAATGAAGCGAGGCCTCGATACCAAGCCGCTTGCGGACGATGGCCACCAGCAGGTACACCGACACGGCGATCCAGATCTGGCACTTCACGGCATTCTCCGAAAGGCCGTAGAACTTCTTGATGCGCAGATGCTGCTTGATCCATTTGAAGAACAACTCCACCTTCCAGCGGTTGCGGTAGAGTTCGGCGATCGTGGCGGCGGGCAGCTTGAAGTTGTTGGTCAGGAAGACCAGGTGATGGCCGTCGGCCAGGTCCTTGAGCTTGATGCGACGGAGCTTCTGCGGGTAGTCCATCGCCGACTTGTGCCCGGCGAACACCACGGTCTGATCGCAGATGATGCCCGCTGTGCGGTCGCTGGGCGCGGAGTACAGGCGCCGCAGGTCCGTGTTGGACTTGGCCCGCGTGATGAAGTACGCCCCCGTGGAATGCAATTCGTGCAGCCGCACCAAGGACAGGTAAGCGCGGTCCATGACATAGAAGCTGCCCGCTTCCGGAAGCAGCAGGTCCAGGGCGTTCACGTCGTGCATCTTCCCATCGCTTACATGGATGAAGCTGGGTATGGAGCCGCGCAGGTCCATGAGGGTATGCAGCTTCACGGCGGCCTTGGCCCGGCGGAACTTCGCCCACGGGAAGGAAGAGAGGCACAGGTCGATGGTGGTGGAATCCAGCGCGTAGACCGTCTCCTTCAGATCCAACACGCCGGGCTCGCTGGCATAGAGGCGGCGGGCTTGGCCGATGAGCACCTGTGCAAAGTCCGAGTAGATCCGCCAGTCGCGCAGTTCGTTCGCGTCGGCCAGCGTACTGCGCTTCACCGCGCTGCTCAGCCCCATGCGATAAAGCTTGCCGGGTTGTGCGCCCAAGCAGAGTTCGATGTCCCGAAGGCTCTCTCTGTATGTGAGTTGCGCGAAGGCCATCACTCTGAAGTGCTCCCGGCAAGAGAGCGTTCGCACGTTGTGGTCCCCGCCATACCGCCCCACGATCCGGTCGAACGTCGTCCATGGAAGATGAGCCATCAGCTGGCTGTATACCGTGCTTCCTTCGTTCATGCCTGCTTCCTTGAGTTGCACTCAAGGAAGCCCAGTCCGAGAGACCGGACAGATTCAAATCCGCCCCACGCATTTTCCTCCTGTAATCCGCGCCCATACTGGCTCTATCCATTCATCACCCAGCGTTTAACCGGACAGTAGTGACGCACGGTCGTTGGTTTCTTCATTGGCGCGGTTTTTCTTGCGTGCCCTGGGACCGGGAACCCGAAGGAATTGCTCTCCGTCGCACTTTTCTCATGCTTGGTATTCGGGCTGTTGGCATCATCTGGCCAACGCCCTACATTCTGTTCTGGCTCTGAAGAGCAAGGAGAAGCATGGGGTGATCTCTGCGCGTCAGCATGTTCATTGAACTGCTTAGGGTCTTCACAAACTCCCATGCCCCTTCCTTTCAGGTGCTCGTCCACTGGGTCACGGTTCAAACATATGAGGGTCTTCGCTTCGAGACCCTGCGCCACCGGCGAACAACGCTGCCACATGACCACCAACCGCCGGGAACAGCCGTACCTTCGACAAAAACACGGCGCCATGCATAGCCGATTCCTCCTCCCCATCTTGGCCGTGGCCCTCGCCTGCACCACCACCGCCCAACCCACTTGGCGCTTTCCCATCTGTCTTGAGGATGGCACCGGGGCACGGGATACTATTTGGCTGGTGTATGACACAACGGCCACTGTTGGAAACAATTCATTCCCCACGGTGGACTATGCGCTGGGGGAAGGCCACGTAGAAATGGACCACTCCAAATTCAATGTATGGGTCGGGAATTGGGATAACGACTCCACGAAAACCGTGGCATTCCCCTATACGGAATTCCCCTACCATAATGCCACCGTGTACGCCTTCAATTATCAATACCCGGTGACCATCCGCTGGGATTTAAGCTTGGGAGCTGAGCCGTGGCTACCTCAAGGAGGCTGGCCGATCAATGGTGGTGCTCTCTACAACGATTACTTTTACTATTTCAATAATTGTGGCGGACCTCCCTGCGGATATTTCGACATCTCACTAGCGGATAGTGTGATTGTGGTTGATGCCTTCCCCGCAGAGGTGTTTCCGGTGGGTTTCACCCTTGGCCACCTGCTTGATACGCATGTTGCCGACCAGGGCGGTGGGGAAACTATCCTGCTATGGCCCAACCCGACCCGGCATTTGATCCATGTGTCCGGGCTTGACAGAAAGACCAAGGCAACGATCTGCGACCCATTGGGCCGGGAATTACAAACACATGCGCTAACACCTGCGGACAACATCCTCCTCTTGGACAACCTCCCGAACGGGACCTACCTGCTCATGCTTTCAAATCCCAACGGCCATGAATTCTTCAAACTTGTCAAGATGCCTTAGCCTCGCTCTGTCCATCGGCCTGGCGGTAACCTGCGTCATGGCCCAGCAGTGCGAATTCCAGGAACCGCCCACGCCGCCAGCCCTGCTTGGCGGTGCTGGTGGTGGGCAGCGCGAAAGCCGGAACGGTTGGTACATGGCGCCGCACGGCACGGTGCGCGTCCTGCTGGTGCTGGCCGAGGTGGTGTACACCGGTACCGTCCCCGACCCCACGGGCCCCACGGGCACCGCCGGGTGGCCAGCCCACCAATTGCCCGTGTGGGCCAATAATGCCAACCCGGCATTGAACCTCTTTGATCCCGCCACGCCGCAGGGCGCGCAGTTCACGCGGTATTACCACGATGCCTCCTCCGGTGATTTCACGGTGCTCGGTGATTACCTGGTGGCACCCGGTGCGATCCCAATCTTCCAAGTGCCCAGCGCAACGGGCCAGATGAACGCCTCTGACGCGGTTGCCGCTGTGAACGCAGCATTGGGCACGTCCATCGTCACCGGCCACGGCTACACCAGCATCAACGATTTCGACAAGTGGACGATCGGCGGCTATTCCGACACGATCAACGGGCCGGGATTCCCCAAGGCGAACCCCAGCACGGAAAACCCGCGCAAGTTCGACCATGTGATGTTCATCTGGCGCAACAGCATGGGCAACAACGGCACCGGGTTTGCCGTGACAGGGAGCCCCGACACCCTGCTGGGCTATAGGGCCAACACGTACAGCATGTTCGGTGCCTATAACTCCATGCCGTTGAACATCGCCCGCCACGAGTTTGGGCATCTGCTGTACGGCGGCAACAACTTCCACACGGGTGGTGGTGGCTGGCCGGAAAACTATATTCAAGGCACGGGTACATGGACCGATACCTATGGCCAGTATTGGATCGCCCAATCCAGCGGCTGGAGCAACATGGGACTGTACGGTTGCTCGCTTCTTTCCTGGAATGCTTGGGACCGCCAGCGCATGGGCTGGAAGGCGCCCGGTTCCACCTTTGAAATAGCTGCACGCAACGCGAACAACACGACTTATGTGAACGGTGACCTGGATGCCACGGTTCCTGCACAGGCTGGCACCTACCTACTACGCGATTTTGTGCAGACCGGCGATGCCATCCGCATCAAGCTGCCCTTCACGGATCCGAACACGGAATACCCTGAGTTCCTGTGGGTGGAGAACCATCAAGGGACCAACCAGAATACGAATCCTTATGACAGGTGGCAACACGAAAGTCCGAGCGAAACCTGCGTGAGCCCTGTTGTGCCTGGCTTGCAGATGTACGTGCAGATAGACAAGGAAGTACGGCAAAACCCGGATTACAATGTGCTTAATGGCGGACCCGGGGATTACTTGCGCCCTTTGGATGCGAACGGCCATTTCGACGACATCGTTTACTCATCAACCGATAGCACGACTTGCATTTGTTGGTTATGCCCACGTAGGCCCTACCTGCGCAGCCAGCCAAACCCCCTTACCGGTGTTGCCGATCGGCACGGCGAAAGTTTGGACATCAATGGCAATGGAGCACTGATCCATTCTGAGGTTGTGGACCACTGGGTCGAGGACCAGAATGGAACAAACGTGAACGAGCTATTCAACTTGGGCCATGCCCGGCAGGTGTTTACTGGAGGTGCTAAAGTGGGGGTTGGAACCAACCCAAGTTCGGCGAGCATGATGAACAGCGTGGGGTTTGACCTGGATCGGTCCAATGTCAAAAACCTCCGCCGAATTTACCTCAACGGCGTTTCCGTGGAGTTGGTGGCGCAGAACCTCGATGGAAGCATCGAAGTCAACGTGCGTTTCGACGATGTGGACGTGGTCAACGATGTCCGCTGGTGCGCGGACGAGATCCAACTGAACCCGGTGGCCACTTCAACCGGCTATTCACTCAACGTGACCGCAGGGAACACCATCACCCTGGACCGGGGCACCACGGCCACCCGGCGCAACAACCCGGAGATGTACAACGGCCAGCAGGTGTTCAACAGCCCCACCCTGATGCGCTGCCCGGCCAACACCTGGCTGAACCTGGCACCCGGTGGCGGCTTTACCATCACCAACGGCAGTACGTTACGCTTGGAGGGCGGCAGCCGGATGGACGTGGGCAACGGCGCCGTACTGCGTGTAAAGCGCGGCGGCAAACTGGAACTGATGGGCGGCTCGGTGCTCAACATCCTGCCCGGCGGGCTAGTGATCATTGAGGAGGATTGGCAGCCCGGGAACCACGGCAGGCTGGTGTACCACCCCGATGCACGCATCAATCTGGAAGCCTCGAATGCTGTGCTGGAATTCGCCGGGGTGTTGGACATCCAGGCCAACGCCACTTTCACCCCCGCACGCAGCGGCAACCCGAACAACACCTACGGGCTGGTGAAGTTCACCAACACCAGCCCGGCGGCGAGCTACAACGTGGCCGCCGGGGCCAATAGCCGCTTTGTGCTGCGCGGCACCAGCCCCAACAGCCGCATCCTGCATGTGCAGCAGGAGAGCCTGTACGGACCCAATGCACTGGTGGAGTTCAGCTTGCTCAACGGCAAGGCCACCTTGGCTGCCAATGCCCGCATTGTGCCACCGGTGGCCGCTGCAGCCACCGTGAAGTTCGTGAACTCGGTGGTGACCAGTTCCACCGGGGTGCGCAATAGCCACCGCGGCGTGCGCCTGAACGGGCAACCGCTGCTCACCCTGCAGAACAGCACCTTCAGCATGGGCCAATACGGCGTGTACAGCTACAACACCACCCTGGGCACCAAGCCCGCCCCGCTGGACTGCCAGTTCCTGGATTGCACCACCGGCATGTACAACTACGACAAGGGCATCAACGCGCTGGGCTGCTCCTTCAATGCATGCGACGATGGGCTGGTGTGCGAGCAAATGGCCCAAACCTCCATGCTCACCGACTGCACGGCGCAGAACAACACGGGCACCGGTGTCCGTGTACAAGGTTCATCGGTCCTGGGCGTGCTCAACCCGGCTTTTGACCACAACACCATCGGCCTGGACGTGGGCGGTGCCACGGCGGCCGTGGCCTGCGGCTCGGTGAGCCACAACGACCAATACGGCTTCTTCATCCACGACGGCGCAACCCTGCGCATGGACATCGACCTCTCCGGCCCGCACGATCCGGTGACCGCCGTACAGAACGGCCATTCCATCTTCTGCGACCAGGCCAACAACGTGTACCTCGACCAAGGCTTCAACAGCCTGAAACCCGTGGTGACCGGCCAACAGAACACCCTCTACGGCACCTTCCTCTGCCAGCCGTACAACGCGAACCAACTGGCCCGCAGCAACAATTGGAACGGATCGGTGGGCGTGCCGCTCACGCCGGCGGACTATGCCATCACCGCCTGCAACGGGAACCTGACCTTCGTGGACCCCAGCAGTTCCGCCGAAACGGTCTGCGATGATGACAACCACCTGCAGCAACCCGGCGGCGCCGAACAAGCGGGGGCCATGGCACCGGCCGCCATGGCCTACTGCCCGGACTGCGCCCTGGTGGAAGGCGCGGACGGCCTGCCGCTGCCGCTGAACACCGCCAGTGCGCAGGCCATGGCCCTGGGGCTGAACGACAGCCTGCCCAACAATGAACTGTTGGCCCTGGACGCCTTCCATGCCCTGCTGGCCGATCCGGTGGCCGAGCCCAACGAGGCGGAGAAATTCCTCCTTGCCTATGACCACAACCTGATGGTGGAGAGCTACGGCGATGCCTTGGCCAAAGGTCAGTTGACCACCACCGAGGCCCATGCGGAACTGGACAGCTATTGGGGCCTGATGGCCGCTGTGGAGGATGCACGCATCGGCGCTGCGGCGGAGGGGCAGGATGACTTCGTCTTCTACACCAGTCTGGAACGTGCGCAGCTCACCCGTGCTGCCGGCAAGCTGGACGAGGCCGTTGCGCAATTGGAGGGTATACCGCAGCCGCCCTCGGAGCAGGAGCAACAATTGCTGGCCACCCTGCTGTGCTGGACCCGCACGGAACAGGCGTTGGTGAACGGCACTTACACCTGGGATGAAGTGGAAACGGCCATGACTGCCTGCTCGGGCCAGGGCGGTGCGAAAGCGATGCCGCAAGGCACCGCCACCGGCCCGGACGGTACCGGCCAACCGATGCTCCTGCCCAACCCAGCCAATGCGCAAGTGCTGGTGCAGGGTTACCCGGGCGAGGATTGCCTGCTGCGCATCCTGGACCTCAGCGGCCGCATGGTGCTGCCGGTGATGCGGTTCAACGGCAGCATCACCGTGCTTACCCATGGGCTGCAGCCTGGCGCCTACCTCTGCCGCATCACCACGGCGGCAGGGCTTAGCTGGACGGACCGGCTGGTGGTGGGGAGGTAAGAGGCACAGGCGTAATTACTAGTTGCTCCTTGTCCGCTTCGACCTCCCACTGATCACTCCCCCGCAGGAGTGCGATCGCGGACGGGTTCGCAGGACGCGACGCACTACCAACTGCCCACTACGCCCCACGAACTTCCCCGCAGGGGTGCGATCACGGACAGGTTCGTAGGGCGTGGTTCGTAAGCCTGGGCCCACTAACAACTACGTCCTACGAACTGGCCCGCAGGGGGTACCTTGCGCCCATGCTTGCCGAACTTCGGGATGCGCGCTCATGGGCCGGCTCCTTTACGCCGCGCAGGGCGCAAAATGCCTACCGGCTTTGGAGCAGCTTCCGCAAGGCCAAGCACACCAAGGTTCCGGCCATCAAGGGCCTGCCGATCAGCATAAGCATCGAGCCCACCACGGCCTGCAACCTGCGCTGCCCCGAATGCCCCAGCGGTTTGCGCGCCTTTACCCGCCCCACGGGCAACTTGAAGCAACCCTTTTTCGAGCGCGTGATTGATGAGCTGGCCGATGACCTCTGGGCGCTCACCTTCTACTTCCAGGGCGAACCCTACATCAACCCGCACTTCCTGGACATGGTGCGTTATGCCCGCTCCAAGGGCATCTACGCCAACACCAGCACCAATGCGCATTTCCTCACCGAGGAAAAAGCCGAGGAAACCGTGCGCAGCGGACTCTCGCGGCTCATCATCAGCTTGGATGGCTCCGACCAGGAAACCTATTCAGCCTACCGCAAGGAAGGCACGTTGACCAAGGTGATCGAAGGTGCGGAGCGGGTGGTGAAATGGAAGAAGAAGCTGAAGAGCACCACGCCGCATGTGGTGTTCCAGTTTTTGGTGGTGAAGCCGAACGAGCACCAGATACCCCAGGCGCGGAAACTGGCCAAGCAGATCGGCGTGGACGACCTCTGGCTGAAGACCGCGCAGATCTACGAACCCAAGGACAACCACCCGCTGATCCCCGCACAGGACGAGTATTCGCGCTACAAACGCAATGCGAACGGCGTTTGGGAAGTGAAGCACCGGCTGGACAACGAATGCTGGAAGATGTGGCACAGCTGCGTGATCACCTGGGATGGCAAGGTGGTGCCCTGCTGTTTCGACAAGGATGCGCGGCACGTAATGGGCGACCTGGACAAGCAGAGCTTCCACGAGGTGTGGAACGGGCCGCGGTACAATGCCTTCCGCGCCCAATTGCTCCGCGGCCGAAGCGCCATCGACATGTGCAGGAACTGCAGCGAGGGATGCCCCGTGTGGGCGTAGGTACACCGAAAGACATCCGCTTTGACGAACAATTCATGCCCGTTGGGGGTTGTGGCCCAACACCGGTGCCAACGGGTTGATCCCGGCGCCGTCCATCCCCTTGGAACAACCTTTGAAATGATCCCCTCATTTCCGTTCGCCCAATTACCTTCCGCACCTCAACTTTGCCCCCGACATTCCGTAGAACCGCCGTTCTTCACGCAAACCGCTTGAACCAATGACCAAGGCACCCTTCCTCAAATGGCTCCATGAGGTGGAACTCAGTGACATCCCCACCGTGGGCGGCAAGAACGCCAGCCTGGGGGAAATGATCCAGAACCTCGGAAAACTGGGCGTCAGCGTGCCCGGCGGTTTCGTGGTCACCGTGGCCAGCTACGAAGCCTTCATCCAGCACAACGACCTGGACCAGAAGATCCGCGACATCGTGGCAAGCCTGGACACGGACGACGTGGAGAACATCCGCCGCACCGGCCTGGCCGTGCGCACCCTGATCAAGAACGGCAAGTTCCCCGAGGAAATCTGGAAGGGCATCATGGCCCGCTATGACGAACTCTCGCAGCAGTACGGACAGGAGGCCACCGACGTGGCCGTGCGCTCCAGCGCCACGGCCGAGGACCTGCCCGATGCCAGCTTCGCCGGGCAGCAGGAGACCTACCTGAACGTCCGCGGCCACCAGGACCTGATCGCGGCCGTGCGCAACTGCTTCGCCAGCCTCTTCACCGACCGTGCCATCGTGTACCGCGAAAGCCGCGGCTACGACCACTTCCAGGTGGGCCTCAGCGTGGGCGTCCAGAAAATGGTGCGCTCCGACGTGGGCAGCAGCGGCGTGGCCTTCAGCATCGATACCGAGAGCGGTTTCAAGGACGTGGTGCTGATCAACGGCAGCTACGGCCTCGGCGAAATGGTGGTACAAGGCGCCGTGAGCCCGGACGAGTGGCTGGTGTTCAAGCCCACGCTGGCCGAGGGCTTCACCAGCATCATTGAGAAGAAACTGGGCCACAAGGACCGCAAAATGGTCTATGGCGTGGAGCCCGGCAAGCCCACCCTCACCATCCCGGTGGAGCGCGCCCAGCGCAACCGGTTCAGCATCAACGACGAACAAGCACTGGAAATCGCCCGCAGCGTGGCCGCGATCGAGAAATACTACAGCGACAAAAAGGGCCACTGGTGCCCCATGGACGTGGAATGGGCCGTGGACGGCCTGAGCAAGAAGCTCTTCATCGTGCAGGCCCGGCCCGAGACCATCCACAGCCGCAAGGCCACCGACCGCGTGGTGGAGTACAAGCTGCAAAAGCCCGATGACGCCAAAGAGGTGACGCGTGGCATCGCCATCGGCGACCGGGTGGGCGCCGGCAAGGTGCGCATCCTCTTCAGCCTGGACGGCCGTGGCGGAGACGGTGACGGCAAGGACTTCCAGCATGGTGACGTACTGGTGACCGACATGACCGACCCCGATTGGGAGCCGATCATGAAGAAGGCCAGCGCCATCATCACCAACAAGGGCGGCCGCACCTGCCATGCCGCCATCGTGGCGCGCGAAATGGGCGTGCCCGCCATTGTGGGTTGCGGCAATGCAACCGACCTGCTGGACACCGGCATGGAGG
>JAGPDT010000103.1:0-2095 GCA_018057455.1 Flavobacteriales bacterium
AGTGTTCGTCAAGGTCCGCTGTGCGAGACCTTGATGGAGCTAAGAAAATCCTCTACTCCACCACCATCCTTGCCAGCAGCGCCCTCACCCGTATCCGGTCCGTCATGCCTGAAATGCGGTACTCGGTACGCGCCGTGAAGTTGATCACCAGGTCCAGGTCATCGGCCACGCCGAGGGTGAAGGGCCGGCCGCCGCTCCAGCCCATGGCCAAGTGTTGCAGTGTGGGCAGTGGCCGGAAGCTGTGCCGCAATGGGGTATAGCTCTTCATCGCCTCGGAAGCGGTGGCCATGCGCTCGCCTTTCACCGCCGTGTAGGTCGCGTTCTTGCGGTACAACGCCCAGGCCGTGGCATTGGCCGTGGCCGATGTGTACTGCCGGGAAGGAAGTTGCCTGAAGACGTGGATGCTGTCGATGCGCTGAGCGGTGCCCACCACCCCGGCCATGTACAGCATGATTGCAAGGACGTATTTGTTCAAGGTGGCCATGGCTGCGCGAAGGTATTGACCAGGCAGGTCGGCCATGCTTGCCTTGAGCAGGGCCATGAACCATCCGTGAACAAGCATGTACCGGGCGGAAACCACGACCTTCACGCCCATGCGAACTTGCCTTGCCCCGCTCCTTTCAGCCCTTGCCCTTTCCGCCAGCGCCCAGCAATGGGAACTTACCACACCGATCAAGACCTACAGCGAATTCTTCGCCATACAGATGGTGAACGAAAACGTGGCCTACGCCGTGGACAAACCCATGGGCGCCATCCTGCGCACCTCCGACGGAGGCAACAACTGGGAGCGTCGGCAAGTGAACAGCTTCAATGACCCGATGGCCATCCACATGTGGGATGAAGTACACGGCATCGCCGTGGGCGAAAGCGGATCGGTGATGCGCACCACCGATGGCTTCAACACGGTCACCTCCACCACCAACGCGGGTTTTGGCATCCTGCGTTGCGTGTTCTTCCTGAACGACACGCTGGGCTGGGCCGGCAGCGAAACGGGCAAGATCATCCGCAGCACCGACGGCGGCGCCACGTGGACGCTGATGCAGAGCGGACAGCCCTCGTACAACTACATCACTAACATCCAGTTCCTCGATCCGCTGGTGGGCTACGCCAGCTGCTACGCGGGCGAGATGCTCAAGAGCACCGATGGCGGCCTCACCTGGCAAGCATCAGGTCCGTTCGACCAATTGGTGCTGATCCAGGATTTCCATTTCTACGATGACCAAGTCGGCGTGGGCGTGGGCAACGGTGGTGAGGTGATCCGCACCACCGATGGCGGCACCACCTGGGATTCCATCCCCTCGCCCACCACCTACAGCCTGTTCGACATGGCCGTGCAGGGCAACACGCTGGTGGCCTGTGGAGCCTGGGGCCGCGTGATGCGCAGCACCGATGCGGGCCTTACGTGGACCGTGCAGCAAGTAGGCAGCAGCTACCACCAGAGCGTGGCGCTTTCCCCCGGCGGGCGCGGCATCCTCGGCACCGACGGCCGCATCCAATGCAGCAGCGACATGGGCGTAACGTGGGCCATCACCAACGAAGGCACCTGGCACACCAAGCTCAACAAGGTGAGCTTCATGAACGCTGACACCGGTGTGGCCATCGGTCGGGAAACTTCCGGCGGGTATGAAGATGGCCTGTTGCGCACCACCGACGGCGGAAAGCATTGGAGCAAGGCTGGCAACGGCGGACTGGGCGTCCACCTCACGTCAAGCGGTGCCGGATGTCTCGGCGGCAGCAGCGGCAGCTTCGCGCGCACCACCGATGGCTTCGCAACGCGCATGCCATTCAACGGCCCCAACGTGGCCATCCGCTGCACGTGGAGCTTCGATGCCCTCACGCACATCGTGGCAGGCGGAGCGGTGTTTGGCGGAATTTACCGCACCACCAACGGCGGCATCACCTGGACGAAGGTGCTCGACGTGGGCAACATCACCATCAGCGACCTTTGGTTCGTCAACAACCTGCAGGGCTATGCCGTGGGCGAATACGGCGACGATTACCGCACCATGGACGGCGGCCTCACCTGGCAGGAAATGACGGGCACCAGCGGCAGCCACACCATCTTCTTCCTCAACGACACCTTGGGCTGGACGCG
>JAGPDT010000103.1:2195-7944 GCA_018057455.1 Flavobacteriales bacterium
TGGATGCGCAGGGGCGGGTGGTGCTGGAGGAACGGATCGTCGGGACTTCGGTTGCGATCGATGTCTCCAGCGTGAAGCGCGGGATGTACTTGGTGCGCGTGGCTTCGGTTGATGGCGTTGCGGTGGATAGGCTGGTGGTGGAGTGAGGCGGTTGGCACGCGGGGGTTAGCACGCGCGACACGCGAGCGCTAACCCCGGTGCATACCGTAGTTGGCCGGTCCGTGGGCCCTATGGCACGGCAGGCAAAGCCTTGGGCCCTTGCCGTGCACGCGGTTCACTCCCATCCCCTGGCCCGCAGGAAGATGGGCCGGTACAGGTCCGCGTTGTCGAGGATCCGCCAGAAGTCCATTGCGTTGATGCTGTAGCACAGCAACAGGTCGCCTTGCGCAGTGATGGTGTGCGGATGGGCCAACGCATTGTACGTCCAGGTACCGGCCGGTTGCGGGGTAACGTACAGCTTGCGCTTGTTCACGAACGGCCCCACGGGTGAAACGGCATCCCAGATGAAGATGTCAGGGCCGAGAATGTTCTCTTGTGAGAGCAGGTAGTACTTCCCTCCATGCTTGAACAGGGAGAATGACTGGGAAAGACCGGAGCGCACGCGCGCAGTTGACTGGGGGTCGTTGGTCCAGTTCGTGCCATCCCAGTATTGCATCTGTTGGAACGGAGCATTGAGCGCCGTGCGCGATACATGGGCGAACTTGTTGTAGGGCACGCTCTCCGTGCCATAGATGTACAGGAACGGCCCGTCCTCCATGACCGCGGTACCCCAGTCGATTTCCGGGTCGTCATTGAACGGCTGCACGCCTTGCAATTGCAGGCCGGGCAGGCTGAACAGCGATACGTCCACCCCGGTCTGCCCGAAATTGAAGCCATTGGGTCCACCATCGGTGAGGGCCATGCGCTGCTGGAAGATGTACAGCATGTTGCCGCTCACGAAACCATCGCCAGGCCAGTACCATTCCGCGGGGTTGGCGGGCGAGACCACCGGCAACCACTGGCCATTGACATGTGGGTTGAGCTCCGTGAGCTGTGCGCCATTCTGTACCAGGTAGCCGTTCCGCACGAACTGGCTACCCGGCGGCCGCGACCTGTCCGGATTCACCGCTCCGAAGAACGAATCACCGAAAAGCCAGAGCACGCGTCCGTCCGGCAGGCTGATCGAATAGCCTTGATCGCCACCGGTCCATCCCGAATAACGCGTGAACAGTTGGTTGTATGGTCCATGGCGGTGCGTACTGCCCACCAGTCGCACGGTGCTTCCATCGCCTGTGGAGGCGGCGCCGACCGGCCCGGGTTCCGGCTGTTCCTTGCGGCATGCACTGAGCAGCAACAGGAAGCAGGACAACAAAACGACAGTGGGAATGGAGCGGTGGGGCATGCGACAAAGTTAGGGCGTGAGACCTTGCAGGACAACCCGTTGGAACCATGCGCGGTGCCTTCCAAGGAGCTACGGACAGGTCCACAACACGGTGCCCGGCCGCGGGCCCAACAGCCATCGACCGGGCACCTGGCGACCATTACCTCCTCAGCGGGCGATCACCACGCGTGCCGTGCCGGGTTGCTCACCCGCCACGCTGAGCACTACCGTGTAAGCCCCTTCGGAAAGGTGGGCCGGCAAGGGCAGTTCGAACACGGTGCCCAGCGAGGGAATGGCCTGCAGGTCCACGCTGCGGCCTTGGGCATCACGCAGCTCCAAGGTGCCGCTCTTGCCGTTGAAGCGGGCGGGCAATTCGATGCGCACCAGGTCGCTGGCCGGTACAGGGTGGACGTTCATCCGTTCAGCTCCCGTGGCTTCTCCCGAGCGCTGTTCCAGTGCAGCGAGCCGCTCTTCCATGGCCTGGTTCCTTTCTTCCAGCACGGTGTTCTTGGCGGCGAGTTCCTGTACGGCCTTCACCAAGGGCACCACGAACTCCGCGTAGGCCAGGCTGTAGTTGTCCGTGGGGTTCTCCGGTACGCGCACGGCATCAAAGGCGGTGTAGCCGAGGTCCTTCACGGTGGCTTCCACCTCTTGGGCGATGAAGCCCACGGTGCGGGCTTGGGAAGCTTGCGTTAGTTCGGCCTCGCGGCCTTCCACGTCTTCCTTCACGTGCTTGGCAAAGGCCAAACGGTCGAAGGTGTAGGAAACGGGCCGCAGCCTGGTGATCAGGTCCAGTCCCGGCACATCCTCCTTGAGCTCGCGTTTGAAGCGCCCGTCGGAAGGCCAGCTGTAGGCCACCTGTCCTTCCACGTCAGTCACGGCGGAATTGCCCAAGCGCACTTTGTTGCTGGCGGTCACCGAAGAAAGGTACCCGAGCACGGTGGCGTTGGTCAGGGTGCCCAGGCTCACATTCGCGCTGTACCCCACACCGGTATTGCTCCAGCCGGTGGTGTTGGTCACAAGTGCACTCCGGCCCACGGCACACAGGTAACTGCCCGTGGTGTTGTTCACCAAGGCACCGGTCCCCATGGCCACATTGAACTGCCCTGAACTATTGTTCATCATGGCCTGGTGCCCAACGGCCGTGTTGCGGATGCCCGTATTGGCGGATGCCGTTCCGGACCCCAACAGGGCTTCATACCCTACGGCCACGTTCTGCGTGGTGGCGAGGATGGAGGAATTGTTCGCGTAGTACATGGCACGGGCGCCAATGGCCACGGTCTCGCTTCCGTCCTGGTTGTTGTACAGGGCGTTCGCACCCAATGCGACATTGCTGTTGCCCGCAACGGTGTTGTTCAGGGCCCTGTATCCCACTCCCGTGTTGTAGGTGCCAGTGGTGTTGTTGGTCAGCGCGCCACGCCCCAGGGCACACAGGTAGTTGCCCGTGGTGTTGCTCAGCAGGGCGGCGGCACCGAAGGCCGCATTGTAGTCGCCATCGGTGTTGCTGGTGAGCGCCTGGTGGCCTACGGCGGTGTTCATGAGGCTGGTGTTGTTGCTTGCTGTGCTGGAACCCCGCATGGCCTCGAAGCCCACGGCGGTGTTGCCGGCATCCAAGGCGGCATCCGTGCTGTTGGCATAATACAACGCACCGGAGCCCACGGCCGTGATCTGGCTGCCGGCCTTGTTGGACCTCAGCGCGCCGTTGCCCAAGGCCACATTGTCACCGCCCGTGGTGTTGGATGAGAGCGAGTTCTTGCCCAGCGCCGCGTTGCCGTTGCCCGTGGTGTTGTACCGTGTGGAGAACGCACCAACGGCCACGTTGTCCACGCCGGTGGTATTGCTCACCAGGGCCAGCTTCCCCAAGGATGTGTTCGTTCCGTTCACGAATCCGGCGCGTTCATTGTTGATCCGGAAGATGAGGGGCTTGTTGTCCGTGGTACCGATGAAGTTGATGTTGGCGTTGGTGCCGGCGTTGCCCGTGAGTGACCAGTTCTGCCCGATGGCCGGTGTGGCCACCGCCAGTAAGGCGACCAGTGGGAGTACAGGGAACGGACGTTTCATCGCGGTTGGTTTTTGGGGGCCGAAGCCCGGGTTGGTAGCACCAAGCAACCCTGCCCTTCGCCTCATTCAACGCAGGATCGAGCAAGCGGTCGTTCCGTTGAGCGAGAGGAGTCCCGGGGGGGGGCGGCGCGTGCGCGAACGGTGCCCATATACGCCTGGGCGGATGGAGACCAACTGGATGAAGAAAGCTCCAGTGCATCGGTGCATGGGCCGTAAGTGGCGGATGAACACCGGAGCCTGAGCACCTTTGTCCCTCCATGCCCACCACCTTCCTCCTCCTCTTCCGCGGCGTGGGCGGCGCCACCCAACTGCCCGTGGCACCGCTGCGCGAAGCCTTGACCAAGGCCGGGTTCAAGCAGGCCACCACCTACATCAACAGCGGCAATGCACTGGTGCGCAGCACGCTTTCGCGCGAGGAGACCATCGCCAAGGTGGCGGCATTGTGCAAGAAGAAGTTCGGTTTCGATAAGGCCATTTTTGCGCCCACGGCGGCGGAATGGGCGGCGGTGATCAGGCACGACCCGTTCCCGCAGAAGGCCGAGGGCAAGCACGTGCATGCCGCGCTGCTGGCCGAAAAACCGGATGCCGCAGCGATCAAGATCCTGCTCACGTTCGCCGTTGAAGGCGAGGACTTGAAGGTGTTGAAGTCCCCGGTCGGCGCATACCACGTGGCCTACTTGCACACACCGCACGGCCTCGGCACCAGCCTGCTCGGCGCCAAGTTCGACAAGGGCCTCGGCGTGGCGAACACCGCGCGCAACTGGAACACGGTGCTGAAGATGCACGGACTGGCGCAGGGGTTGGAGGGGAAGTGATCCATTGCGCACGGCTGTTTGCCGAGTGCCCCCTCCCTCGCGGCCTCCGGCCTTTTCAACCCTCATCACCAAACAACTTATTGAGTCGGCACTGAATATTTGCCGATTTGACCTTTGAATGCTTCCCCTGAAAGCAGGAGATGGGCTTCGGCTCCGCTCAGCGCGGTGTCTGTTGGGTAGCTCGACGCACCTTGGAGTTTGGAGGTAGATGGCCGTCAACAATTAACGACCGACTCAATAAGGTAGGTTGGGCCATCCACCACGGGCGGATCCAACTTGTATCCACTGCGTCAGCCGTACGGAAATGGGCGCACCAGGCCCCAAACACGGATCGGGTCAGAACGCAAAGCCCAACGAAACGCCTCCGCGCACCAAGGGAAAGGTCTTCCCCTTGATATCGCCCCAAGCTGAGCTTGCATCCGCACCGGCATCAATGCCTTCGAGCACATTGCCCAGGAGGAAGATCTCCACATCCGCATCGGCCTCATGCTCCTCGATGTTCATCTTGATGTTCTGGTAATCCGTGGCATCCAGGTTGGGGACATTGGTCTGCAGGTGGATATCCCCCACACCCATGCCGTACCCCGCGTGGATGTCCAGGTACACCCGTGGTGCCAAGTTGAACTGCACGCCCAAGGCCAAGCCGCCGCCCAGGCCGTTGGCCGTACCGTCCAGGTTGGCGTGGATGGTGGCTCCGTTCTTGTCATACTCATACGGCACCAGGTAGCTGTAGTCGTAATAGCGGCCGAACGCTTCGAGTTAGAAGCCCTTCATGGCCTGGCCCACATAGTACCGGAAATAGGGATTGATGAACCAGCCCTGGGGCTCGATCTCCCCGCTGTAGGTCTGGTTCTGGCCGTCCAGCTCGCCGATCGCGTCCACTTGGATCACCATGGGCAGTTTGTACCCGCCCAGCAGGCCCACGCTTGTGGCCGTGCCCACCTTGTACTCATAGTTGGCGTTGACCGTCAGCAGGGCGTAACCGGCGAGATTCGTCTTCACCAGGTGCTTCGCTTCAAACAGCGCGCCAACAGCTCCGGATGCATCCTGGGCACGACAGTCCAAAGCACACACCACCAGCGCAGCGCAAGTGATCTCCGTCTTCATGGTCGTTCGGGTGTTGATCGATGGTTTTTCTCCGTAGGCCATCGAAGTTAGGCGATCCGCAAGGGGTCCATGCGGTCCGTTTGATAAAATAATTCCGGACCGGAAGAACCCCGTTCGGCCGGTCCATCAGCAACCTGCACAATAAGCAGCCACGAAGGGGCACCGCTATTCGCGCAGAATGGAGCCAACTCGAGGGGGCCCAAGGCCTGCTCTTCCCTGCTTATATGGGCCGCAAGCGGATGACGTACAACCGCTCCAACAGCCGTGGCAGCCCAATACGCCGCGGGAAGTGGATGTTGATGAAGACCTGCCCGTTCCAGGAACTCATCGAATGGCCCGATCCGGATGAACAAGGTTCCCTGCCCGCCGGACCGATCGATAGGTCAACGCAGCGCACGTACTTCGC
>JAGPDT010000104.1 GCA_018057455.1 Flavobacteriales bacterium
AGGCCATCCCAGCATACCGTTCCGTGCAAATGCCAAAGTCATCCTTGTTGCCGTCCACGCCGAAACAGGTCGCACACAATTCCGCCCTCCGCGACAACCGCAGCCATGGCAAGGTGGGCGATTGGCTGCAGGAGGTGATGGCCACCGGTTCCAAGCTCAGCATCGTCAGTGCCTACTTCACCGTGAACGCCTACGCGCACTTGCGGGAGGAACTGAACGGCATTGAAAGCCTGCGTTTCCTCTTCGGTGATCCGGCCTATTTGCGGATCAAGGATGCCGACAAGGGCGAACGCTCCTTCCGCATCACCGATGAGGGTCTGGCCATGGCCGCCCAGATGCAGCAGCGCGCCATTGCCAAGGCCTGCGCGGAATGGCTGGAGAAGAAGGCTGAGATCCGCTCGCTCGTGAAGCCCAATTTCCTGCATGGAAAGCTCTTCCATGTGGTCAACCCCAACAAGACCGAGGATGCCCTGATGGGCAGCAGCAACTTCACCGCACACGGCCTTGGCTTAGGCACCATGCCGAACATGGAGCTGAACATGGTGATCAACGACCGCCGCGATCGCGAAGAGCTGAAGCAATGGTTCGAGGAACTTTGGGAGGCCGGGCCGGAGCTTGTGGTGGACGTGAAGGACCGCGTGCTGGCCGACCTGCGCGAACTGTACATGGACACGCCGCCGGAGTTCGTGTACTTCAAAACGCTCTTCCACGTCTTTGAAAAATTCCTCCAGGACCAAGGCGAAAGCGGACTGCTCGACGAGCGCACCGGCTTCTTCGACAGCGAAGTGTGGAACAAACTGTACGCGTTCCAGAAGGACGGCGTGAAGGGCGCCATCAACAAGGTGCTGCGCCATGGTGGCTGCATCATCGCCGACAGCGTGGGCTTGGGCAAGACCTTCGAGGCATTGGCCATCATCAAGTATTTCGAGCTGTTGAACAAGAACGTGCTGGTGCTCTGCCCGAAGAAACTCGCACCCAACTGGACCGTGTACCAGAGCCGGATGGGCAGCACGCTCAACCCTTTCACCAAGGACCGTTTCCAATACGCGGTGATGTGCCACAGCGACCTGGGCCGCACCGGCGGTGTCTCTTCCCCCAACGCCATTCCGCTGGACCAGGTGAATTGGGGCGCGTACGACCTGGTGGTGATCGACGAAAGCCACAACTTCAAGGGCAACCCCAAGGAACGCGAACTGGAGGACGGCACGCGCAAGATCAATCGCGCCCATTTCCTGTTGGAGGAGGTGATCCGGAAAGGGGTCCGTACACGGGTGCTGCTGCTCAGCGCCACGCCGGTGAACAACAACCTGCGCGACCTGCGCAACCAGATCAACCTCATTGCCGGGGGCAGCGACAACGGCCTCTTTGAAACCACCGGCGTGGCGGACATCGGCGAAACGCTGCGCCTGGCCCAAACACAGTTCACCCAATGGGCCGATCCCACGCACAAGGACCGGCGGGTGCGCGGGCTGCTGGAAAAGCTGGACAGCGCCTTCTTCAAACTGCTGGACGAGCTCACCATCGCGCGCAGCCGCAGCCACGTAAAACGCTTCTACGCCGGCAGCGACGCGGGCGAATTCCCCAAGCGCGACAAGCCGGTGAGCATCTATCCCCAGATCGACCTGGAGGGCCGCTTCCCCAGCTACGATGCCATCAACACCAAGATCTCCGGTTACACGCTTGCCGTGTTCAACCCCAGCGCATTCCTGAAGGAAGGCGCCAAGGAGAAATACGAATTCCGCGAGGGGAAACAGATCGAAGCCTTCACGCAGGAACGCCGTGAACACTTCCTCACCGGCATGATGAAGGTGAACTTCCTCAAGCGGCTGGAAAGCTCGGTCCACTCCTTCCAAGTGAGCATGGACCGCACCATCGGCAAGATCGATGCGCTGCTGAAGCGGATCGAGGAGTACGGGAACCGCCCCGACCCTCAGGTGAAGTTAAGCTTTGACCAAGCCACGCCCAACGATACTGAACAGGACGACTCGGGCGAGGAGGAACAGGACTGGACCGTGGGCAAGAAGGAATACCACCTGACGGACCTGCGGCTCGATGAATGGAAAGAGGCCCTGCGCCTGGACCGCGACCAGCTCAACGAACTCTTTCTGCTGGCCCGCGGCGTGGACGCCAAGCACGATGCCAAGCTCTTCGAGCTCAAGCGCATCATCATGGACAAAGCGATCCAGCCCTTCAACGATGCCAACAAGAAGGTCCTTGTCTTCACCGCCTTTGCGGACACGGCGCACTACATCTACGACAGCCTCCAGGATTTCGCCCGCCACGAGGTGAAGCTCAACATGGCGCTGGTCACCGGCAGCGGCACCCGCACGCAGTTCGGTGCCAACGACTTCAACAGCATCCTCACCAACTTCAGCCCAGCAAGCAAGGAGCGCAACAAGCACCGCGGCATGCCCACCGAAGGCGAGATCGATATCCTCATCGCCAGCGACTGCATCAGCGAGGGCCAGAACCTGCAGGACTGCGACCTGATCGTGAACTACGACATCCACTGGAACCCCGTGCGCATCATCCAGCGCTTCGGCCGCATCGACCGCCTTGGCAGCACCAACGCCCGCATCCGCTTAGTGAACTTCTGGCCCACCGAGGACCTCGACGGCTACATCAACCTGAAGCACCGCGTGGAAGCCCGCATGGCCCTGGTGGACATCACCGCCACCGGTGAGGACAACATCCTGAACACCGAGCAGATCGAGGACCTGGTGAACGAAGACCTCAAGTACCGCGACCGGCAACTGAAACGCCTGAAGGACGAAGTGCTGGACCTGGAGGACATGGGCGAGAACATTTCGCTGACAGACCTCACCCTGGATGATTTCCGCACCGAGCTGCTCACCTTCCTCAAGGGCAACGAGGCCCGCCTGAAGAACGCGCCCTTCGGCCTCTACGCCGTGGTGCCTTCCGGCCAGCACGCGCTGGGCGAAAAACAATACGACCTGCTCAGCGGCACCCTGCGCGACCAGATACGGCCCGGCACGGTGCTGTGCCTCCGCCAGCGCAACACCGCTGAACAAGGCGGCAGCGTGAACCAACTGCACCCGTACTACCTCGTGTACGTGCGGGACGACGGCACCGTGCGCTACAGCTACACCGCCGCCAAGCAGGTGCTGGAACTGTTCCGCCTGCTCTGCGCCGGCCGCCCCGAAGCCTACGAAACCCTCTGTAGGCAGTTCGACACCGAGACCGGCAACGGAACCAACATGCAGCACTATGACGGCCTGATGCGCAAGGCAGCCGCTGACATCGCCCGCCTTTCGCGCCAACGCAGCGCCAACAAGCTGGGCACCGATCGCGGCGGCCTGCTGATCCCCGATGCCCAACTGGCAGGCATGCCGGATGATTTCGACTTGGTGACCTGGCTGGTGATCAAGTGACCCCATGGCCCGCAGCGTCCTCTTCATCAGCAGCGTTCAGCAGGAACTGGCCGCCGAGCGTCGTGCCCTCAAGGCCTTCATTGCCAACGATGCCTTGCTGCGCCAGCACTTCGAGGTGTTCCTGTTCGAGGACCTGCCCGCCAGCGACCGGCGTACCGACCAGGCCTACCTGCATGAAGTGGACCGCTGCGGCCTGTACATCGGCCTCTTCGGAAAGGCGTATGGCCACACCGATGCACACGGACTTTCGCCCACCGAGCGCGAGTTCGACCGCGCCACCGCGAAGAACAAGGAGCGCCTCATCTATGTGCTGGGCACCACCGGCGAAGCGCGTGATGCCCGGATGACGGCCCTGGTGCGCAAGGCGGGCGAACTGCTGATCCGCAAGCGTGTGGGCAGCATTTCGGAACTCACCGCTGCCGTTTACGCCAGCCTTATCGAGCACCTGCAACGCACGGGTGTGATCCGCCATTTGCCTTACGATGCGGCCGCGTGCCACGGTGCCACCATGGACGAGCTGGATCCGCAAAAGGTAGAGCGCTTCCTACGGATCGCGCAACGCGAGCGCAACTACGCGCTGGGGCCGGGCACTCCCATGGCCCAGGTGCTCACCCACCTCAATCTCTTCGATGGCGATCGGCCCAGCCATGCCGCCGTGCTGCTCTTCGGCAAGGCTCCGCAGCGCCACATCGGCCTCATCAGCAGCGAGGTGAAGTGTGTGCATTACCCCACCACGGCCGGGGGCAAGCCCATGCTGGATTACAAGATCTTCAAGGGCAGCGTGTTCGAACTGGTGGACCAAGCCGTGCATTTCGTAATGGACAAGCTGGCCCATGCGGTGGGCACGCGTAGCGAGAGTGCCGCCGCACCCATCACCCCCGAGATTCCCCGCGAGGTGGTGATCGAGGCCATCGTGAACGCCGTGGCACACCGGGATTACGCCAGCGGGGCCAGCGTGCAGGTGGAACTCTTCACGGACCGGTTGGAGGTGAGCAATCCCGGCACCTTCCCGCCCAGCCTCGTGGGGGTGGACCTGAGCCGTGCACACGCCTCCCTGCCGCACAATCCGCTCATCGCCGATCCGTTCTTCCTCACGCGCTACATCGAAAAAGCCGGCACCGGCCTCATGGACATGTATGCCAAGTGCCGTGCGGCAGGCCTCGGCGACCCGCAGGTGGGGCCCGCCCCTGGCAGGGGGATCTTGCAGGTGGTGCGGCGTGTAGTTGCCCAGCCAGAGTCACAGCCAGAGTCACAGCCAGAGTCGCAGCCAGAGTCGCTGTCCATCCGCGTACTCCGCGCCTTGGTCGCCGAACCCCGATCAAAGGCCGGACTCTCCCAGGCCTTGGGCCACCGCACCATCTCAGGTCAATTGAACCAAGTGGTGCGCACGCTACTTGAGGAGCATGCCATCGAACTGACTCTGCCCGATAAACCCAACAGCAGGCTGCAACGTTATCGCCTCACCGCAAGGGGCAAAGCGCTACTTGCCGAACAGAAGATGACATGACAAGCTGCATTGGATGTACCGGGAAGGTAGAGGGTAGGGGCTGTCCATCTCAACTGCAAGCGGTAATGAGCAAGGAATGGGATGCGGGAAGGGACCGCGACGATGTTGAAGCTATTCCCACCTCTGGCGAGTGCAATCGTTCTCAAGGAAAGCCAACAGCATGACCACCAAGCAAGATCTCAAAACCCGCATCAAGGACGCCATCGAAGCCTGCGCCAATATCAAGTAACCCCATGGCCCGCAGCGTCCTCTTCACCAGCAGCGTTCAGCAGGAACTTTGTGAACCATGACCACCACCCCGGCACAGATCGACCTATGGCGGCAGACGCGCAGCGAACACCAACGGCTGGAGTTCAAGGAAGCTAAGAACCAGTTCGACAGCCGCAAGCTGAACAAGTATTGTGTGGCCCTGGCCAACGAGGGCGGAGGTCATTTGCTCATGGGCATCGCCGACCAACCACCGCGTGCCGTGGTGGGCAGTGCTGCGCATCCTGATGTGGTCGCCACTGCCGAACACCTGTTCGAGATGCTTGGCTTCCGTGTAGACGTGGAAGAGGTGCCGCATCCGGACGGCCGAGTGGTGGTCTTTCATGTTCCATCCCGCCCGCGAGGCACCGCATACAGCTTGGATGGCGCGTATTGGATGCGATCGGGCGGGGAACTGGTGCCCATGAGCGAGGATCGGCTGCGGAAGATCTTCGCGGAGGGTGCGCCAGACCCCTTGGAAGAACAGGTGGTGGCCGGCCTTGATGCACAGGGTGTGGTAGAGCGGTTGGATACCCAGGCCTATTTCGAACTGATGGGGCTCCCATACCCCACTGACCAGCAAGGCGTAATCGACCGGCTGGTGAACGAACGCCTGGTGGACCGCACGGGCGAGGGCCTTGCCATCCGCAAACTGGCCGCATTGTTACTGGCGAAGAAGCTGGCGGGCTTTCCGGAGTTGGCCCGCAAGGTGCCGCGTGTAGTGGTGTACAACGGCAACAACAAGCTGGAGACGAAGCTTGACCAACCGGGGTCCATGGGCTACGCCGTGGGCTTCCGCGGCTTGGTCCAATTCATTATGTCACACCTGCCGCAAAACGAAGTGATCGAGGATGCCCTGCGCAAGGAAGTGAAGCTGGTACCGGAGATCGTGGTCCGCGAGCTGGTGGCCAATGCACTTATTCACCAGGACCTGAACCTGGCCGGCACCTCGGTGATGATCGAGGTCTACGCGGACCGCTTGGAGATCTCGAACCCCGGCGAACCGATCGTTCCGGTGGAGCGGTTCATCGACGGGTATCAATCCCGGAACGAGCGCCTGGCGGACATCATGCGCCGCTTGGGGATCTGTGAGGAGAAGAGCAGTGGCGTTGACAGAGTGGTGAATGCCGCAGAAGTGTTCCAACTACCGGCTCCCGACTTCCGGGTGGCCCACCGGCGCACCGAGGTGATCATTCAGGGTCCCCGCAACGTGGAGCTGATGGACCGGGCGGACCGGATAAGGGCCTGCTACCAGCACTGTGCCTTGAAATGGGTGATGAAAGAGCGCATGACCAACCAAACACTTAGGGAGCGTTTCAAGCTGCCGGAAAGCAAGGTGACCATCGCTTCACAGATCATCGCGGCCACGCAGGAGGCGGGCATGATCAAGCTCGATGCCAAGGCGGGCAGCTCCCGAAAATTTGCCAGATACCTCCCATACTGGGCATGATCTTATTTAAACGAACCGGCCGATATACGCATGAGGCGCAATACAACATCCTGATAATCAGCACAATGTTTATTTAAGCGTTTGCCTTCATAACCGATCTTACCAACGCCATGGTCTATGCAGCCCGTCCCAACATTACCTCCAAAGGCCAAACATGGCTCCAATGCTTCAACAACCTGCCCAAGCCATGACCATGGCAGTCAACCCGCCTCTAGCGCGGGCCACCTGCTTGCCGGAGGCATGCTCCGCGCCCGTGCCCACGCCATTCGCATATACACAGCCGCCACAAGCATACATTTTCGCAATCGTTTTCAAGGAAAGTCACTAGCATGACCATCAAGCAAGACCTCAAGACCCGCATCAAGGACGCCATCGAAGCCTGCGCCAGCGGCCCCTTCGCCCAAAACGCCTTGGACCTGCTGGCCACCTTGGGCTACCAAGGCCCGCGGCTCAGCTACTTCAGCGAGAAGAGCTTCGCCGAGTTCGATGCGGTCTTCGTGCAGGGCAACCCACGCTTCAACCCCAAGAAGGCACACGCCGCGCAATGGGCCAGCGTGGACGTGCTGCTCCAGCTCACCGCTGACCAGCTTGCACAGCAGGACAACCTCTTCACCAGCGACAAGGTGGACAACTCCGCCTACGAGAGCTACCTCTTCTTCGCCATCGAACTAAAGCCCAAGGGCAAGGGCCAAGCATGGACCCGCACCGACCTGAGCCAGATCACCCGCGAGGTGAACAAGCTCTTCCTGATGCCCGCCATGATCCTCTTCAAGCACCCCGGCACCACTGCCGCGGCAGGCCCCGGCGCGCTCTCCTTCGCCGTGATCGACCGCCGCCTGCACAAGCGCGAAAGCAGCAAGGACGTGCTGGAGAAGATCACCCTCATCAAGGACATCCGCACTACCGGCACCAACCGGGCGCACATCGAGATCCTCTTCGACCTCAGCATGGATGAGCTGCGGCGCGTACACCAATTCGCCACCTTCCCCGCCCTGCACGCCGCCTGGCGGAAGACCTTGGACACCAAGGAACTCAACAAGAAGTTCTTCCGCGAGCTCAGCAACTGGTACTTCCACACCGTGGCCGTGGCGGAATTTCCTTCGGACAGCGAACCCGACCGCGACAAGCGCAACGCCACCCATGTCATCCGCCTCATCACCCGCCTGATGTTCGTGTGGTTCCTGCGCGAAAA